>JBAWWJ010000027.1:0-46061 GCA_037146815.1 Planctomycetota bacterium | reverse complement strand
TTCACGTTCTTTCCGAACTCCGCTAAACAGGTTCGCTTACTTGAGGATTAGTGGAGTTCTTGCTCTCGGCGTCCGCTGATGTGAATGCGAGAGACTCGGAATTCGGGTGGACTCCACTGCTGGTGGCGGCACAGCAGGGATCACCGACGATCGTTCAGAGACTTCTCGATGCTGGTGCGAATCTCCATGCGTCAACCACCGATGGCAGAACGGCCGTGGCGATTGCTCGAACTGACAAAAAGATGGATATCGCCGCGATGCTCGAGGAGTTGGGCTGCCGTGCCGAAAACACGGTCACACCTCCACCCCGTTTGCCGTGGCCGGATATGGACAGGAATGCTGACAACGTCGATTTTCACAACCCGGAATCTGTCGTCTGCGGGCTGATCATCGCCATGAATCAATTCGAGAAAAAGGCTCATCGAACATCGTCCAGCGAAACCGTCTCAGGACTGCTCGCCGATGTCTATGCGCGCTTCTGCACCACCAAAAAACGCCCCTATGGGAGAAACGGAAGTTATCAGGTTCCGCCCGAATACGATCCCCGGGAGGAGTATCTGGTTGAGACAACGATTGTAAATCCGCGCCGGGCCGAAGTGGTGACGCGAAACGAGATGAGCAAAACAGAATACCTCGATGTCCTTCAGAAAAAAGGGGGCATATGGCTCGTTGACAGCAAGAAATACCGCTTAATTGGAGGGAAATGGGACGTGTGGTCGATCTGAGTCGCCCCGGATTGCTGGTTATATTTCCCCGTGCATGATCACTCGGTCGATCTGCATTGCCTCCAGCTCACTTCGCAAGAGCATGCGGCGTGCCGTTCCAGCCGTTGCTTGTGCATTTCATCGACGGTACGCTCACGACATATCTTCGATGGCGGCTTCAATTCTTCACTTCGCGTACAACCGGTGAGCTGCGATGCAAATGACTCGGCGGCGGATGTTGACACTTTCTCTAGGTGGCGCGGGACTGTTGTCGGCGGGGGTTGGCGCGTTCTCTTCGGTGCGACAGCCACCACGAAATCCAGGACCTGTTGAAGTCGTCCGACAGGGTCGGGGACTGGGGACGGAATTGTCAATCACCGTCATCGCCAGTTCGACGTCTGCAGGTGAACAAGCCATAGATGCTGCGTTCGCCGAACTTGAGACGGTCGAGCAGGTGATGAGTCTGTATCGAACAGACAGCCAGATCTGTCAGCTCAATCGTGAGCGGATGCTCATCAATCCTCATCCGTATCTAAGCGAAGTTCTTTCGACGGCAGCCTCGATCTCTTCGCTCTCAAACGGTGCCTTCGATATCACCGTTCAACCACTCTGGAATCTCTATTCCGAGTGTCGGCTGGCAGCGAGTGGTCCGTCGTCCGAAAGGATCGATGCAGCGCGTCAGTCGATTGGTTGGCAGTCTGTGGAACTGGGAACAGACTTTGTACGACTCAATCATCCCGTTGAAGCAATCACTCTGAACGGTATTGCTCAAGGTTTTGCAACTGATCGTGTGATCGTTGCGCTGCGGCAGGCTGGAATTCAAAATGCTCTGATTAACGTCGGCGAACTGGGGAGCCTGGGTGGAAAATCTGCCGGGAAACCATGGGTGGCAGGAATACAACATCCACGCGAACCGGACGCCTATGCTGAGGTGATTGCTCTGGATGGGCGTTGTCTGGCGACTTCCGGCGACTATGCAACGACGTTTTCCGCAGACTTCAGCCGGAATCATATTTTCGACCCGCGCACAGGCGATTCCCCTCACGAACTGGCCAGTGTCTCGATTGTCGCTCCCAGTGGCATGCAGGCGGATGGGTTGAGTACCGCGGCCATGGTCCTGGGGGCTGAGCAGACCCTGGCTCTGATGGAACGGATTCCCGATGTTGACGCGTTGCTGATTTTGAAATCGGGAAAAACGTTGCGATCACCTGGGTTTCCACAATCGGCAGTACTTTAACTGTGAATCGGATCAAGAAGGTCAAACTCATGTCACGAATCATCATGACCTGCCTGATGATGGCTTTCTGTTTTGCGAAGTTCTCACCTGTTTATGGCCAAGCCAAACCCTCCAACCCAAAGCCCGGATCCAAGGGGACTCGCGCGGAACTCGATGCACTGATCGACCGACTTGGGAAGACTCAGCCAGACTGGTTCAAGTCGACGCAACTCAATTACCCCGCGACGCTCGATCTGACGTGGCCGATGCAGGCACCTCAAGGGGGCTGGAACAATCAGAAAAACGTCGGTCAATTCTATTGGGATGTCGTGAACCCGAATCCCGGGCGATGGAAAGAAGGGGTGAAGCTGATGCATCATCTCCTGACACTGCACAAGGATGACCCGGAGAAGCGTGAGCGACACATGCTGTCGCTGGCTCGGATGTACCACAATCTTCTGGAAGATTACGGGCGGTCGGCATTCTGGTTTCGCGCGGCAGGAGTCGAAAAAGATCCGGTTGAATACGCCAGTTCGGCGGTGATCCTTGCGGAATGCTATTGGAGACTTGGCTTCGAAGCGGAAGCACGAAAGCTGCTCGAAAAGGTCCCGTCGAGTGTCTCGCACGCCAAATTACTGGGCGACATGGGTGACACTGAAAAAGCGATCCAGATGGCTATGGCCGAAGAGGATTCACAGGGTTATGCCTTCCTGGCCGCAGGCGACGCCTGCCGACATGCGGGTCGCTATGACGAGGCACTGAAGTTCTATCAGAAGGTGGTTGCCATCCAGGTTCCCGCACAAAATCCGCCAGGTCGATTGGTGAAGAATCGCGCCCGCGCCGAGGCAAATGTTGCAGCGATCAAGTCGTTTGAACTGTCCGATCCGTCGAAAGTCCCCAACGGTACCTACAAATCAAGCAGCCAGGGTTATGAGGCCCCTGTGGAAGTTGCGGTGACCGTTCGCAGCGGCAAGATCGAAAGCGTCAAAGTCGTTCAACACCGCGAAAAACAATTCTATTCGGCGATGACCGACACTCCTGCAAAAATCATTTCCAAGCAGAGTGTCAAAGGGATCGACACAACCAGTAATGCGACAATCACGTCTGAAGCGATCATCAACGCGACGGCAAAAGCGTTGGCTTCGGCTGCGAAGTAAAAGATCTGAGCGGCAACAGAAGTAAAAAATGAGAGTCGATTCCTTTTTGCCGTTCTTGCGGAAACCCCGGAAGGGGACTGGGCCGGCGTCGCCTGGCTGGCTGGTGCGAATGGCGCGTCGAGTGCTTCCTGCGACCTGGTTTGCGGATATGGAGACGGGTAAGCCGGGGCTGATTCGGAAGACGTTGAAACGAATCGGCCCCACATGGCTCTCTGCTCCGGTACGTCGAATTATTCAATCGATCAGCCTTGTTGTTTACCTGGTGTTGTTTTTCTATGTTTGCTGGCCCTATTCGGCCCGGCCAGTGGCGGAACCGGAGGGATGGCCGTCGCACTACTCGGATGAGTTGGCTCGCAAGGAATTGGTGCCGGCTGAGTTCTTTCTGGTCATTGATCCATTGGTCAGTCTTTCGACGGCACTGGCATCGCATTCTTGGGTCTGGTCACTGTCATGCGCCGCCGTCATATTGCTGGTGTGCGTGTTCATTCCTCGAGGCTTCTGCGGATACCTCTGCCCGCTGGGGACAGTGATTGATCTGTTCGACTGGTCGGTCGGTTCGCGAATCACGCGACTGCGAGTGAAGGACGACGGCTGGTGGGTTCATATCAAGTACTACGTATTGCTGGCGACGGGCGTTGCTGCGTTATGTGGCGTGTTGATCTCGGGATTCGTGGCGGCGATTCCAGTCATTACGCGTGGTTTGCTGTTTACGTTGTCGCCCCTCCAGACAGGTTTTGAACGGGGTTGGCACCAGGTTCCCCCGTTGAACGCAGGTCACTGGATTTCCATCATCCTCTTTGCTGCAGTCCTGGGTCTCGGGTTTTTGAAGCCGCGATTCTGGTGTCGGTATGTCTGTCCCAGTGGGGCGGTTTTTTCGCTGGGGAATCTCTTCCGAGTGACTGAGCGCAAGGTTGAGCAAACGTGCATCAACTGCAATAAGTGCGTGGAAATTTGTCCATTCGATGCGATCAAACCCGACTTCACGACACGAACATCAGACTGCACACTTTGTCAGACATGTGGAGGTGTCTGTCCCACTCAGGCGATCAAGTTTGTCGATCGCTGGGATCTGGTCCAGTTGAAAACGGTCAATGATCCACCGACTCATGAAACAGCGTTGGGGCGCCGCGGATTCTTGTCGGCAGGGATCGGACTGGCATCAGGAGTTGCTGGCGGTCTGGGGGTCGCCACGGTTAGTAAGGTCTGGGGTGCGGACCTCGATAACCCTGAAGCGTGGCGCCCGGTGCGTCCGCCAGGGAGTGTTCCTGAACGCGAATTCCTGCAGATGTGCATCAGGTGCGGCGAATGCTTTAAGGCCTGCCCCAACGATGTTCTGCAACCGATCAGCTTTCAGCAGGGACTGGAAGGACTCTGGACTCCCCATGTCGTCGCCAACTGGGCCGGTTGCGAATCCAGTTGCAATGCCTGTACTCAGGTCTGCCCGACGGGCGCCATCCGCTCGCTTCCGCTCGCCGAGAAAAAGATATGCCGGATCGGTCTGGCAGAGATCAACCTGCAGACCTGTTTGCCGCACGCCGGTCGCGAAGCATGTCAGCTTTGCGTCGACGAGTGTCACCACGCGGGATACCACGCGATTGAATTTACGCGAGTCGGCACTGAGGTCGATGCAGAAGGATTGCCGATCGAGGACTCCGGATTTCTGGCCCCGGTCGTCCTGGCAGACAATTGTGTCGGCTGTGGACTTTGCCAGACGCGGTGTTATGGAATCAACGTGGCAGATAAGCACCTGTTGAACGAGTCCGCGGTTGTGATCTCTGCAGGGAACGGGAAAGAGGATCGGCTGCTGAGCGGTTCGTATCAGGAATTGCGAGATAACGAACAGAAGCAACGTCAGGCCGTGCAACCCTCATCACCTGAGATGGAAGGTGATGGGGGCTATCTGCCAGACTTCTTGAAGTAGTATTCGGTCGCCAACGCATTGAAAATTGCTGTGGCGTTTTTTGAGCTTTTTTCGCGATTTCAACGGCGATAACGATTACGAAGACTAGCGAAAGTTCGGCAGGGCTCCCCCCGGTTTAATGTCGACAACGTGCCAAAACTGCCGATCTCTTGGTGTATCGCACTTCGCAGAGGCCGTTACCGGGACGGACTCGGGACGTTACTTCCACAACCAACGCCGCCTGTCATCAAGGAAGGGACTTGCCTGGATCAGGAATCCGGCATACTATTTCGCCATATTCCCGCACCTAAGATCTGCACAGCGAATTGTTTACAGGATGTGATGTGGGGTGTTTCAACGTATCTGCCACCGAGGGAGCGGTTGATGCCACTGAAGACAGCACCATTGGAAGAGCCGGGGATCGACCTCACCTCCATGCTCGACGTGGTGATGCTGCTCATTATTTTCTTCATGCTCGGTACCCGGTTTTCGGAAGAAGAACGCCAGACCGATATTCAGATTCCCACCGCCGCTGATGTTGCCGCCCTCACTGGGACCCCTGATGAAATCGTCGTGAATGTTTCGGAAGCGGGGCAGGTTTTTGTCAAAGGGGAGCCGCAATCGACAGAGTCATTGATGACTTTGCTGCGCAACGCTCAGGCGGGATTCCCCAATCAAGCTGTCATCATTCGCGGGGACGGGCGCTGCCGTTACCAGTTGATTATGGATGCGTTTTCTACCTGTAAAGAGGCTGGAATCCGCAATATTTCGGTCGCTCATCTCCCCAGGAAGCAGGAATCGTAATGCCCGAATCGGTATCGCGATTTTGGGATCTGGTTTCCCACAACATCATGAGCATGTCGACCGGCGGCATGGTCCTGCGTGCCGCGCTGATCCTCTGCTCGCTGTTTGCCACGATCCAGTTGCTGTCAATGTGGGGAACCCATTACGGCGACCATAACGCAAGTTCGAAATCGTTCTTTCTCTCGTTGCTTCTGCACTGCTGCTTCGGCCTCGGCTGGGCTTCAGTGATCGAGAATCTGCCAGCCAGTCCACTCCCCGAAGGTGAAGTCAACGCGATACCTGTGCGAGTGACCTTAACCAGCGAGGAAGATGCGTCTGAACCGGGGACCTCTTCCAGACCTGTCTGGAGTTCCAGTACGCAGCGAGTCGACTCCAACCTGACACGCATGCAACGAGTCGATCAAGAAGTTGCTGACGTCGAAGACCCGACCGTTGAGAAAGCCCCTACGGCCGAACCGATCGTTCCTGTCACCCCCGATCTTCCTGCTCGCCCGGAAACGCCAGTCGAGGCTCCATCACAACAGTCGGTTGCTGCGTCCGTCGCGGCGATTGCGGCTCGTCAATCCAGAGAGCTGGATGAACCGACGCCGGAAGCACGACCGGAAACTCGCTCTGTGGCCTCAGCAACCCGACAACAAACGGCACGTGAAACCTCACAGATCGATGTGACATCACGCGTGGAACCTCAGCGCGGCGCAGCTGAGCGGGCAGCCCCCTTTATCGACGACGGGGCCGTGCTGACGCTTCCAACCGACCTCGCACCGGAAGCGGCAATCCCCAAGCCTGTGGGAGCACCGAACAGCGATATGATCCGTCGTCGCAGCAACCCCAGTCCCGTTCCCGCAGAGATTGCTGACACCGGAAGTTCTCCTTCATCGACGGCAGCCACCAATACCGGTGATCGCCGCAACGGTAAGTTCACGCGATCGGGAAGCAAGACGGCACCCGAAACAGAACTGGAACCGAACGTCCCTGCGCGATCAAATCCATCAGCATCGGCGAACTCCGTCTCAGCCAGAGAATCGCTGGTCGCATCTCGTCCATCGACCGGAACTGATTTTCCGGACCAGATCCGGCGTCCGGAACTGGCCAGGCCCAATTCCGCGAATTCGATTCGCACGCCATCTCGCGACCCAGAGACCTATCGAGCCCGCCGGATTGAACAACGTCGAACCGCTGCCCTGAAAAATGGTGGTTCGATCGATTCCGAACGTGCCGTTGAAGCAAGTCTGAAGTGGATGGCCAGCATTCAGGAACCTGCCGGAAACTGGTCGTCTGCAAAGCATGGTGGCGGTGCTGCCAAGAAAGATCCCCAAGGTCAGAATCGACTGGACGGTGGTTTGTACGCAGATTCCGGGATCACCGGTCTGGTTGTCCTTTCGTTTCTCGGTGCGGGATATACGCATGAGGAAGGGAAATATTCAGAAGTCGTGATGAAAGCCCTGAAGTGGCTGATCGCTCAACAGCATTCCAACGGGTTTCTCGGAGGCACGGCGACTCGCTATGACATGATGTATTGTCATGCGATGGCCTCGTTTGCTCTGGCCGAAGCTTATGGAATGCAAGCCGACTCAAGTTCGTTCCCCGAACTGCGCGATGCGGTCCGGTCAGGCGTCCGGTTGATCTGCGCGATGCAGAACGAGGACGGTGGTTGGCGCTACGGCAAGGGTGGCGACAGTGACATGAGCATGTTTGGCTGGCAGTTGATGGCTCTGAAGAGTGCTGTGAATGCAGGAATTCCTGTCCCAGAGGAAAATCGACGCGGAATGACCAAGTTCCTGCAGTCGCGAGCGTTGGGGACTCGTGGCGGACTGGCTGGTTACAAGTTGAACGAAGGTCCCTCGCCCGCGATGACAGCGGAAGCACTCTTCTGCCGCCAGATGTTCGGCATTCGACCAAGCGACGGTGCCTCGCAGGAGGCTGTCACTTACCTGCGACAAAATCTGCCGCGACTGGCTGCCTACGATGAATACTACTGGTACTATGGAACACTGGCGATGTTCCAGTACGACGGCGAACCGTGGGAAGAATGGAACGGATCTCTACGAGACACACTCGTCGGCCTTCAACGGACCCAGGGACCGCTCGCGGGGAGTTGGGACCCGAACGGAAAATGGGCTGGAATCGGCGGCCGACTCTATTCGACGGCCGTCAGCACCATGTGCCTGGAAGTTTATTACCGCTTCCTGCGCATCTATCAGAGCGGCGACGAATAAGAGTTTCTATTTGACGCCGATGACCATCGAATCCGGGCCGCTGAGGTGTTCGACGCGAGTCTGCTTGAAACCTGCCTCACGCATCCAGCCAATACAATCTGCCCCCGAGTAATCGAATCCGCCGGGGGTCTCGATCAACATGTTCAGGCTCATCAGCAGTCCAAATGCGTTTTTGCGACGTTCGTCATCGATGATCGCTTCGAAAACAATCAATGAACCTCCGTCAGGCAACGACTCATAGGCCTTGCTCAACAACATCTTCTTGGTCGGCAGATCCCAGTCGTGCAGGATATGCCCCATAATGATGACAGCGGCCCTGGGAAGCGGCTCTGCGAAGAAGTCGAGTTTTGTAAATGAGATTCGCTCCTGAAGACCCTTGGAGGCGACGTATTTCTCGAAGATTGGTTGAACGACAGGCAGATCAGCTCCGCGACCCAGCAGGTGCGGGTGTCGCTGTGCGAGCACCACAGAGAGTGCACCTTGAGCCGCTCCAACGTCGACGAACGTCTGATATTGTGCCCAAGGGAATTTGTCCGCGATGGCATGAGCGATCCCCAGACTGAGTCCCGTCATGGCGGACAAAAACTGTTCCAGTCGCGCGGGATCACCATACAGGGTTCCGAACAGATCACCCCCGTGTTTGGTCTCGTTTTGCGGGACACCCGTCTGCAAGCCCTCAGTCAGATCCGCCCAGAACCTGAACAGGCGGGCGCTGAGCATTTCGAGCATTCCCCCCATATACGTTGCCTTCGCCCGATCCAGATAAAGATCCGTTGCGGGCGTGTTGCCGTATCGTCCTTCTTCGCGGGTCAGCATTCCCAGCGCCACGAGGGCATCCAGAAAGTCACGAGCACTTCGTTCATGCAGATTCAGTCGGCGGCGAATTTCGTCGAGATCCAATGGCTGGCTGGCGAGTTCTGTAAACAACCCCATTTCCACAGCGCTCAACAACGTTTTCGAGCCCCAGAATCCAAATGCAAGCTGCATGATCCCATCAGGTGTCGTTGCGTCTGCCATGAAAATCAAACTCCTTTTCGAGTCATGGATTTTGAAATGTTATGGGTGTCACGCCTGAGTCTGTGATTCTTCATCGATATGCCAGTAGGCGATCAGCATGTACCCGAGTGCGATCACCAGTGCCGCCAGGCTGGATGTCATGTACATGGCGCGAAAGCCGTACAAATCGATGATTCGCCCCAGCACCGGCGCAAACAGCAGTGATCCGAAATCTGTGAATCCAAGAATGATAGCCGTCCCAGTACCGCGGCATTCCTTGGGAAATGCTCCTGAGCCGAGCGATACAACGGCGGGAAACAGCAGCGCGTGCCCGAATCCGCACAGAATCGCCGCCGGAATGAACTGCCACCATTCTGTAACAAACGCCAGCAGCAGATGGCCAACCGTATGCCCCAGCAGGCCGCGGACCAGCATCCAGTGACGTCCGATCGTACGACTCCAGTTCTGTACGAGCAGGCGGAAGACGAAGGCCGACATCGCATAGCCTGTGAAAAACGCGCCGATCCCTTCGATCTTCTGTTGCGTCGCAAATCGCGTGAGAAACGTTTGAGTCGCCGTGACACCCAATCCCATGATCATTGCCGCGACAACAACCGCCCCTGGCCAGAACCGCAGTAACAACCGAAATGCAGGTGGCGTCGGGACAATTCGTTCGTGGAGTTGGTCACGGGTCAGCAGGATGATGACCGCCAGATAGCAGGTGCCGATTGCTGCAGCACCACCGAAGAGGATCAGAAACTTCACCTTGGGGTCGGGAACAGCCACCAGAATCCAGTCGCCAATATTCGATCCCAGAATCATTCCCACAAATCCGCTGCTGCCAAGATTACCGATGATCTCGGTCCTGCGATCGGCCGGAACATGATTCTGGATGTGTGTCATGGAGCAGGCGAACATCCCTGTCAGCCCGACAAAAAACAGGGCACGGGCGACGTACAGCACCCACGAAATCTCTGTCACACCGAGGAAGAGCAGACAACCTGCGATGTACATCATTGCACAAATGGGCCACATGCGACGTGTCCCGTAATCATCGAGGACATGAGACGCACTCAATCGCAGGACGACGGCAACCGCCGTTCCAAACGCGACGATGTCGCCAGCGGCGCTTTCTTTTCCGCCTAGAAAATGGACAAGCTCCGCAAATCGGAACGTCAGCGCGTTGCCCATTACCAGCATGGAATTCGCCAGATACGCCAACCAGAACGTCCGGCCATAGACACCGGACATCGTTCCTTCAGGGGAATTGGCGGAATTCATGGGAGCATTCAAAGAAGACAGTGATCGGCGGTGAGAAACGCACAGTGAGAAACGCACAGTGCGTTCGCGTGACGGTGGTGGAACTCAAGTCTTTAGCCACCATAAGCACTGTACCGCCGCAATCCACGCGCCAAAGCCAGTCGATTCAAAAAATAAAGGACGATAACCCAGCCAAAACCGAGACTCAGTTCGATCAACAACTGCTGGTGATCGTACTTATTTAACAGCACTGCCGCTGGCACAAATGCCAGATACTTGAATGGCAACAGTCGAATGACATCGCTGGCAGGGGAAGGGAGCCAGTCTAATGGAAGCATATGCCCCGACAGGAAGTAACTGGCCAGCATGTAGACAAACACCAGCGAACTGACTTCCAGGAACCAGAATGCGACCAGCCCCATCAGGGATTCGATCAGGAAACCGATCATGAATGCGAGCACCAGTGACAGTCCCCAGCCGATCAGCGTCACGTTGTCCGGCCAACTACGGAAGTAGTTCCCACACAGCCAGAAGACGAGAGCGAAGGGGACAAACGCGATCACGTAATAGACAAGTTTGTGAGCAACCCGATGCCAGAACAGATAATCCAGCATGTCAATCGGCTGAATCAGAAATTTTTTGATTGTCCCGTCACGGATATCACGAGCGATTCCCGTCGTCAGCCCAGGCATTGAAGAAAATGCTCGCCCCACCATTACCAGCAGGGAATAGGCGACCATGTCACCATATGTGTACGAATTGATGACAGTCGTGTCGCCAGGCCCCGTTGCCTTGTAGATCGCCCCCCATAAGAAAACCTGGGTGACGATCGGAAGGAACCGGACCAGCGTTGCAAACGCAAAATCACCGCGATACGCCAGACGTTCGGCAATCGACGTGCGCAGGATACACCACTTGATGCGAAGTGCCGGAGACATCCTAAGAATCTCCCTGGTCCGGTGCGACGGATCCTTTGCGGATAAACAACTCGGCAATGACCTCTTCCAGTGGCCGTTCCTGAACTCCCACGTCTTCAATCGTATATCGATCCAGTAACGCTGCCAGAACCTTGGGAATCTCTTGGCGGGGGACTTCGAGTTTCACGCGCGGGGGAATACGTTCGACCACGCGCCCGAACCGTTCAATGTCCGCCGGAATTTCCGAACCAGCAAATTGAAGCTGAATCTGTTTCACGCTGCTGAACCGGTCGATGATTTCGGCGAGCGGACCGTCGTGCTTAATTTCACCTTCATTGATGATCACGGCGCGCCGACACAAGGCCTCAACGTCTTTCATGTAATGGCTGGTCAGCAGCACGGTCATCTGCTGTTCAACCTGATAGTGACGCAGAAAGCCTTGCACCTTTCTTTGCGAAACCACGTCCAGACCGATTGTCGGTTCGTCGAGGAATAGGACTTCGGGCGAATGCAGCAGCGCTGCGATCAGTTCCATCCGCATCCGTTCGCCCAGCGACAACTCGCGAACGGGCTGGCGGACCAGCGAACGGACTTCGAGCAGATCCGTCAGTTCGTCCAGCCGCCGCTGAAATTGAGCGTGATCGATCGCGTAAATCTCACGATGCAGGATGAAGGACTCTTGTGCGGGCAGATCCCACCAAAGCTGATTTTTCTGCCCCATCACCAGCGAAAATCGCTTGCGGTAGGCATTGTCACGCTGCCAGGGAACGAACCCCAGTACCGTCGCGGTGCCCGACGTGGGATAGATTAACCCCGACAGAAGCTTCAGTGTCGTTGTTTTTCCGGCGCCATTGGGCCCCAGAAAGGCCACCATTTCGCCACGTTCGATCTGAAAACTGACGTCACGGACGGCTCGCACCTGCTTGTATTCACGGCGAAACAATCCCGACAACGACGCCAGTCGACCGGCGCGTTTCTGGTAGACATGGTAGTGCTTGGCGAGGTTACAAACTTCAATGATCGGCATGCCGGGATCATAACAGAGCGGCAGTTATTCGCCGAGTGTCCCGACGAATTTCGGGAAAGATGAAGAAGCGGTGAATTGTGAAGCTTGAATATCCAAACTCGAAATGCGTGGTCGGGCCGACGGAATTCGAGATCCTGCAGAATGGAAACGCAGAGGGCGCGGAGATCGCAGAGCAAAGACAGGAGAAGGCGATTGCCACTTGCCTTTACCTCAGCGTCCTCTGCGCTCTCTGCGTTTCAAATACCACTCTTTAGAAACCGCAAAGAACTTCGAGACTCCCAAAGTACCTCACGGCGTCATTGGCTCCGGCCACCCACCATCAACCTCAATACGAAGACTTGATGGGGTGTCAGCGTTCAGCTCAACCTTAACGAAGTCGCGTCAACGACCAGACGACAACATCAACCCCTCGCGAAAAATGGAGCAGCGGCGGTTCCTTGCCAATAACCAGACCATGTGGCTTCAATAACGCCTCGGCACAGACTTCACCACTCGCTTGCTGTAACAGCCACGGAACATGATGCACATCACCTCGAAACAGTCGACCGTCGGTCGACTGAGCATAAAGGCAGTATCGTTCGACAAGGAAATGCTCCAGAGTACCCGGCTTTGCTTCAAAGGGATCTGAAATCGGGCGATAATTTGCCGTAACGTCGATCTTCTCGGACGTCCCCTGACGGCTCGATGTGAATTCAAAGCCAGCAGAGGTTTCCCGGTGTGTCATGCGGGCGAGAAAATAAGGGAGGTGGAAGAAAGTACGGGCGCCCCAGACAGCGAGCGAGTTTGCAGCATCAAGACTCAAGAACCACACCCCCGGCTTTCCCTCGTACTCGACATAAATACGCAGATTGAGCTCCGGGAAGGCAGAGACTCCGGGGATATCGGGAAATGGCCGGCGCATGACGCCTGTCATACGGAATGGAACCACGCCAATCCACGACGTTCCCGCAAACTCTTGAATCCGCAAGCCGTCAGGAACCAGTCGTTGCAGTTCGGCAGCCGGCATCGGCCAGTGAGCAAACAGCAGATCCTTCCAGTTCTGACGCCAGGTCCATGGGCCAGTCGGTACCGGCCACGGTCGATGATCGACTCGGGAAAAGGCGACATGCATGCGGTGTTCCCAGTATCAGGCGGATAGAATTGAACAACAGGTCGTTTGTTGAAAATTTCACGGCGGATCATAGCCACCGGGATGCCACGGGTGACATCGACAAATCCGCAAAACGCCCTTGGTCGAACCTCGCATCGCTCCGTATTTTCTGACCGCCTGAATAAAATAATTGCTGCACGATGGTTCGAAGCGGCAATGCTTTCCCAGGAATGGACCGATGCACAGCTGATAGAACCGTACACCCACGATCAGGATTAACCCGGGAAGTTGCCAGATCAACCGAGCAAGTTTCATGACAACGGCTCCGGCGGAGCCTGATTCAGCCGCCGTGACAGTCTTCGAACCAATCCGACCAGTGACTGTCGAAACGCAGAAAGCGAGGCTCTTTCGGCAGCCAGCGGAATGGCGATCAAATCCAGTCCGCCGGGAAACGCATGTCGTTCCATTCGAAACGCTTCACGCAGCCACCGCTTCAACCGATTACGCTCAACCGCTCCTCCGTGTTTCTTCGACACACTCAACCCGATTCGAGTCACGTCGACAGAATTCTTTGCCAGAAACAACAGGAGAACTCCATCCGCCCCTTTTAGCTTCTGTGCGTAGACATGCTCGAAATCGCGACTGGATCGCAAGTGTGCTGCTGCGGGGAATGAAGTGTCTTGGGTCATACGTAGCGTCCGGGACTCGCAGGCGATCGTGGGGTCATGGCTTTCTCGCCGCAGGCCCCTTGGGTTCAAATTTGGTGTACGACGGACATCTTTGTCCGTCGAGTATCTCGAACTCGGCAGTGACCTGTCAGGTTTCGTCGGAGGGAGACACGTGCGGCGGCTGGTGCGCATCGGGCAATGACGATTGCGTCACCGTCGGCTTCGGGGGCTTCAGGAACCAGAAATCTCGGCCCGGTGCATCACATTCTGGCAGAGGCCGGCGAAGCTGACGTCGCAACCGACCGGCCCACAGAATGGTCAGGGCAGCGAGTGCCAGTCCCGCGATGACGATCCCCGCCAGTGCCGCCAGCCCTGAATACGCTTTGATCTGCTTTTGCGTCGGACGCGTCGGGATTTTCGCAGGTGGACGATTATCGTCCGACTCACCCTCGGCCGTTTCCTTACCAGCGGGTTCCGTCACAATGGGATCGGCTGCAATGGCAGTCATCGATTGATGAACGATTTTCTCGCCACTCAAGCCGACCAACGCCGCAATCATGATGGCCGCCACCAGAATCTGGCGCAGATTCATCACGGTCTGAAATCTGGATCGTGGCGAAGGGACGATCATACGGTCCACACTTTCAGGCTGAATGATTTGATCGCGTGAATTACCAGAGTTGTGAGCGAGGTGACGATTCGTGTTCGGCCAGTTTCTGATACAGCGCCTTATCGTCGTCGCTGACTTCCTTGGAAACGACAATCTTGATCACGACAAATTGGTCGCCAGTCTGGTTCGTCTGAGAATCGACGACTCCTTTGCCGCGCAGTCGCATTTTCACACCGCTGGAAGTTCCCGGCGGAACCGTCACCACAACACGTCCTTCACTGAGCGTGGGGACTTCAATTTTCGCCCCGAGCACCGCTTCAGAAGGAGTGATGGGAACGTCGAGGAGCAGGTTCGCTCCTTCCCGCCGAAAATAGCGATGCGGTTCAATCTCAATGGTCAGATACAAATCACCTGCGGCACCACTCCGGGCGGCCGGAGCCCCCTGTCCCGACAGGCGAATGACCTGTCCATCGCTGACCCCCACAGGAAGTTTGACGGACAGAGTCTCTTTCGTTCCATTTCGATCAACGGCAACATCCACTCGACCGCCCGTGACAGCCGTTTCGAATGGAACTTTGACTGTCGCCTTCACATCCGCCCCGCGCGCAGGTGCTCGCTTGCGCGATCTTCCTCCGCCACCGAACAGATCCCCCAGATCGACGCCCCCTTGACCGAACAGGTCGCCGAGATCAACAGCACCGCCGCCAAACGGATTGAAGCCTCCTCCACCGCCGCCGCCAAACGGATTGGCCCCACCGCCAGCGGCACTCGCTCGAGCGGCCTGTTCGTAATTCGATCCGTACTTATCGTAAAGATCCCGTTTTTTTTCGTCACTCAGAACGTCGTACGCTTCCTGAACCTGCTTGAATCGCTCAGCAGCCGCCGGATTGTTGGGACTGGCGTCCGGATGATTTTCGCGTGCGAGTTTTCGGTAGGCCTTCCGGATTTCATCCTTGGAGGCACCCTTTTTGAGGCCGAGAGTCTGATAGAATTCGTGATCTGCCATGGGTTTCTTCATGCGGAGAATGCGTCTACGTGATCGATCACCCGATTCTATGACGACGCACGTTGACCGACAAGCCGCCAACACAGATCGGTTTTGACGTGGGCGCCATCCAACGCGGGGAACGATTTCCGGGGGCGTCGGATTTGCAAATGTGGTCGCCCTTCCAGACATTTCAGGGCTTCGCGATCATCACACGCCAAATTCAGGGCGTTGCCTTGGGCTTCGATAGGGCACGCCGTATACGTTTTCGAACGTTTGATCAGCATTGGCATTCGGTGGGGCCTTGCTGTGTATTGCGGTACATCACGTCATGACCAGGGAAACCAAACTGGAGGACTGCTCATCGTTACCCGCGTTGCGTAGCACCCAAGACTGCTGCCGGCATTCGGAAATCCTCCTGTGTGCGGTTGTCAGATCCTCGTGATCGACCGATAGTATAGGAAGGCGCCCCGTTTGGTCGTGGCGGCTGTGCGAAAATCTTCCAGGGGCGATTGTTGTGAAACGGGCATCGTTACTCGTCGTGCAAGGCGTCGAACAGGGCGCTCGCTTCGAGATTGAAGGACGGCCGATCTCGATGGGCCGCGGTCTGTCGAACGAAATTCGCCTGCACGACACCGAAGTTTCGCGAGTCCACGCCACTGTCGAACTTCTGGACGAAGCGTTTACTCTCACGGATCGAAACAGTTCTAACGGGACATTCGTGAACGGAAAGCCCGTCACAATGTACACCCTTGTCGATGGGGACCAGATTCAACTCGGCCGAACTGTTCTGCTGTTCAGCGACGCTGAGCTGGAAGATCGGACGATCTCAATCTCGGATCGCGTGCAACTGCTCCAGAAGCACGATCCCGCCGACCGTTCCAGCATCATCAGCCAGATGGGACAGGCACCCGCAATTCCCGCGGCGAGTGTGGCGGCCGACGATGACAGTCATTCGCCATCAAATCTGGTTGTGCTATACCGCATCACGGAAGAAGTCGCACGGCCGACAGTTTCGATGGATCATCTGCTGCAGCGAATTCTCGACCTGACGATTGAAGCAATCGGAGCTGATCGCGGCTGCGTACTGCTCACCGATCCGCTCACCGGTGAAATCAAGCCGCAGGCGATCAGTCAGCACAGCGCGATTGCGCAGGATTCGCGGATGCCCGTTTCGCGCACGATCGTGGATTACGTTTTCAAGAATAACCAGGGTGTGCGAACTGCCGATGCTCAGCACGACAGCCGGTTCGACGCTGGCCGCAGCATCGTGCAGGCGGGGATTCGTGAAGCGATGTGCGTCCCGATGCAGGGCCGCCATGAATTGATGGGAGTCATCTACGTCGACATCACGACTGCTGCCGATCGCTTGCTGTCCGCCGGAAAGCCCGCGGGTTTCCGTGAGGACCAATTGCGGATGCTGGTCGCGATCGGCAGACAGGCGGCACTGGCCGTCGAGAACTATCGGTACCAGCAGGCGATCGTGAAAGCGGAACGGCTGGCGGCGATGGGGCAGACGATTGCCACCCTCAGTCATCACATCAAGAACATTCTGCAGGGGATTCGCGGGGGAAGTTATCTGATTGACATGGGTCTGAACGACCACAATGAAGACCTGGTGCGCAAGGGCTGGCATGTCGTCGAAAAGAACCAGAACAAGATCTACAACCTGGTGATGGACATGTTGACGTTCAGCAAGGAACGCCAACCGGCTCACGAACGAGCCAATCTGAACGAAACCGTGGCGGATGTGATCGAACTGATGCAGGCCCGTGCGACGGAATGTTCGGTCGATTTGAAATATCAACCTGATGCGACTTTGCAGATCAGCACCTTCGATTCGGAAGGGATTCATCGGGCGGTGCTGAATATCGTGACCAACGCGATCGACGCCGTCGAAGGGTCTGAAAACGCGGTCGTCCTGGTAGAAACCGGCCATCATCGAGAAACCGATATGCTGTGGGTTTCGGTGTCGGACAACGGTCCCGGCATTCCGGAAGACCAGCGAGCCAAGATCTTCCAGGTCTTCGAATCGACCAAGGGAGCACGCGGCACCGGCCTGGGCCTGGCCGTCAGTCAAAAAATCCTGCGAGAACACGGCGGCGACATTTCCGTAGAAAGCCAACCCGGCGCAGGCTCCCGCTTTGTCCTCGCCTGGCCCCGCATCGAAGACGAAGGTTCGTCTGGCCAGACGATGTCGTAATCGTCGCGTCTACGATTCAGCGAAAGGGTCTACGGAGAGGATAGCCGATTGCGGCTGAACGACTGCACGCGAGAAGTCAGATTATCCATTGGGTGAGTACCTGAAGCTGAGTTGCTCTGCGGTATAGACGTGTGAGTGCCGCCGTCGTAACCTAATGGTAGATTTCAACATGGATGCACATTCTGGAAGTCGGCTGCTTACGGCAGTTGTGTGACATCCGATCGACGTGGACGTTCGAGAGTCACGGATTTTCTCTGTTCTCTGATCTCGCTATGCCAATTGGGACGTTTGAAACGCTGCTGCCATTGTGGTCGATGACCCGACTTCGACGGTATCGGATGATCGCAGAACGCGTGGTGCGTCGGTCCGAGGAATTAACGACGCTCGATGATGACGAATTGAGTCTGCTGGCTCGAAAACTCGGCTGGGAAGCGCGGACGATGAAGCCGCTGCACGAACTGCTGGAGGAAGGGTTTGCCCTGGTACGCGAAGCGTCGCGGCGGGAACTGGGAATGTCGCATTTTCTCGTCCAGATCATGGGTGGCATCTCCTTGTTTGAAGGGGAGATCACAGAAATGCAGACCGGCGAAGGGAAGACGCTGACGGCGGCGCTGCCGACGTTTCTGCATGCACTCTCGGGACTCGGCTGCCACGTAATCACAACGAACGATTATCTGGCTCGGCGTGATGCCGAGTTCCTGGGGCCGGTCTACGAGCGACTTGGGCTAACGGTGGGGATGGTCGATGCCAGTTCGACGCCCGATCAGCGGAAGAAGGCTTACGCCTGCGACGTGACCTACGGTACGGCTCAGGAGATCGGATTTGATTTTCTGCGAGACCGATTGCAGTTGCCACCTGGCCTCATGTCGACATACGCCGGGGCGGACCCATTTTCAGAGTCGGCGTCCACAGTGCAGCGGGGCCACCACTTCGCGCTGATCGACGAAGCCGACAGCATTCTGATTGACGAGGCTCGAACGCCACTGGTCATCGGACTGAAAGAACCGAATGATCCCGCCACAGTTCACCTGTATCGCTGGTCACGTCGCGTGATCTCTGAACTTCAACGCGAGATCGATTACACATTTGAGCCCGAACAACGTCATGCGGAACTGACGCACGCTGGCTGTCGGAATGTTTTGATGCTTTCGAAGTCGAGCCTGCTGGTGGCCGTTGACACAGAACGGATCTATCAACACGTCGAAAACGCACTCACCGCGGAACTCGGCTTTCAGCGGAATCGCGACTATGTCATCGTGAAGGACGAAGTGCAGATTGTGGACGAGTCGACCGGACGGATCATGGACGGGCGCAAGTGGCAGCAGGGATTGCACCAGTCGATCGAGGCCAAAGAACGCTTGCCGATTACCGCGTCCACTGTCGAAGCGGCCACTGTGACATTGCAAAGCTTCTTTCGACTTTACAAACACGTGGCTGGCATGACAGGGACGGGGCGGTCGGCACGTCGCGAACTGAAGCATGTCTACGGAAGACGGGTGACTGTCATTCCGACTCATCGGCCCTGCATCCGAAAAGGGCTGCCTCCGCGGATCTTCGCGACGCTTCAGGCCAAACTACTGGCGGTGGTCGACGAGATTGCCCGGCGGCACGCCACCGGCCAGCCGCTGCTGGTGGGGACTCCCTCGGTCGCCGCGTCGGAAGCCCTGGGAGCAATGCTCACGGCGAGCGGGCAACCCCACCAGATCCTGAATGCTTACCTGCACGCGCAAGAAGCGGAA
Source organism: Planctomycetota bacterium (assembly GCA_037146815.1). Lineage (GTDB taxonomy): Bacteria > Planctomycetota > Planctomycetia > Planctomycetales > Planctomycetaceae > Schlesneria. Next base: position 26,569 of record JBAWWJ010000027.1, on the reverse strand, counting down.
CTGATCAGCCAGGCCGGTAATGCAGGTATGATTACAATCGCCACGAACATGGCGGGACGTGGCACTGATATTCGACTGGCAGAAGAAGTCCGACTGCTGGGCGGCCTGCATGTGATTGCCACAGAGATGCATACGTCTGCTAGAATTGATCGCCAACTGATCGGGCGAGCGGCGAGACAGGGAGATCCCGGTTCATTTCAATACTTCCTTTCGCTGGAGGATGAACTGTTCCACTGCCTGCCGCCAGATCTGGTCACTCGCCGCCAACGTCAGGCACTACCTGGCAAGGACGGTGAGATTTCCGCTCGTACCTGGCTGCCGCTTTTTCGAAGAACTCAACTTTCCCTGGAAAAGCTTTACACGAAGCAACGACGCGATCTGCTGCGGCATGAAAAACAGCGTGCCATCACCTATCGACAGATGGGGATGGACCCGTGCCTCGAACTGACAGAAAACTAAATCAATGCCGGCTCAATCAACAAATGCTGACCCAAAGCAAGATTCACTGCAGCAGCGCGTCCAGAATCTCGCCCGGGAAATCGAGCAGTTAGCTGGTACGGGATTGCCACCGCAAGATTTCTTTCCGCCGTTTTTGGACAAAGTTGTCTCTGCTGTCGCAGCACAGGGAGGAGCCATCTGGCTGCTTGATAATGGCAAGCTTCAACTCTGCTGCGAGGTTCGACTGAAGGAAACGGGACTGCTGGATTCGACCGAAATCCAGCAATTCCACCAGCGCGTGCTGGGGAAAGTTGCGTCAGATGGCGAGACTCGCACCACGCATACAGATGACGAACCCGAGGTGACCTTTCCCTTACGGCACCTGCTGGTGCTGGCGCCATTGTGGGCGAATGGTGGCTGCAAAGGGGTCGTGGAAATCTTTCAACGTCCTGATGTTCCTGCCGCGGCCCGTGCCGGATACATGCAATTCGTCGAACAGATGGCGGGGTATGCGTCAATGTCGCTCGATCGGGGACACGCGCGAACCTCGACTCCTGTCACCAGCAATTTTGATAACGACATTGCACGGTATGGACTACAACTGCAACGCAGCCTGCAGGTCCGGGACGTGGCCGCCGTCGCGGCGAACGATGGCCGACTGCTGGTGGGTTGCGACCGCGTCAGCGTCATCCTGCAACGCGGGAAAAAAATCGAAGCCGAATTTGTCAGCGGTCAGGAGACAATTCATCGACGGGCCAATCTGGTGAAGTCGATGGTCCGTTTGTCACGCGAAGTCATCAAGTCGGGAGTCGCCGTGAAATACACGGGAATCACCGATTCCTTCGCACCACAAGTGAAGGAGCGGCTGACAGATTTCGTACAGGAATCGGGTGCGCGGATGGTTTACGTTCTGCCGCTGCGTGCCCCGACACCTCTCGTCCCCCCCGAATCAACGGACGACCGATCGCCCGGGCCCGGACGCGTCATTGGCTGCTTACTGCTGGAACAGTTTGCTGTCAGCGAACCCTCTCGCGAATTGACCGAGCGACTCGATCTGATGATCGCGTACACGGCCGCCGCGCTCCACAACGCACAGACGTATCAGACTGTTTTTCTGCTGCCACTGTGGCGGGCGATGGGAAACATCATCAACGGGATGCATGGCAAAAAACTCCTGAAGACTTTGGCCGCGTTCGCGGTTATTGCCATCGTCACCTGCGTGCTGGTCTTCGTGAAGATCGATTTTCGCGTCGAAGGGGAAGGGCGGTTAATGCCCGTCGAACGACGCGAAGTCTTTGTCCCTTATGATGGTGAAGTCATCGAAGTCCTTGTTGCGAGCGGTGCTCGTGTCAACGCAGGAGATTTACTCGTCCGGTTGCGAAATAATGAACTTCGTTCCGAGGTGATCGCCACAGAAAGTCAACGCGATGAGAAGCGGAAACTGATTTCCGCACTGCTGGCGGAGCGTGACGAGATCATCCGGAGTCCAACGGGCGAACGTGGAAACCGCGTCGAAGGGGAACTGGCGAAAACGCTCGTTGAATTGCGGGGACTGGAACGTAAGGTGGATGTCCTTCAGGAGCGAGAACGGCGACTCAACGTGACCTCGCCAATCGCCGGAGTGGTCTCGACCTTCGAAGTGGATCAGTTGTTGCGGCACCGGCCGGTTCGTCGAGGTGAGATCCTGCTGGAAGTTATGGATGATACCGGACCGTGGTGCAGGTCGACGAACACCGGACCGGACATCTCTTCAAAGCTCAAGCGGAAGCAACCGAACCACTGCCGATTGAGTTCATGCTGGTCACATCGCCGGAACGTACCTATCGCGCATCGTTAAAAGAAGTGGGAACCCGCGTGGTCACTTCTGAAGAGAATAAGCCCGTATTCGAAGTGCTCGCGTCACTGAGTGACGATCAGAATCAAACGCGGCGAATTGGTGCCGAAGTTCGCGCCAAGTTGCATTGTGGCCGCAGCAGCGTCGGATATGTGCTGTTCGGGGATGTGATCGAGTTCATTCAAAAATACCTGTGGTTGTAGATCCGTCCTGGACGACGCCGCATCAAGAAAACGAACACCCGCATCGCTGAAAGCGGACGTTGGAGGAAGTGATGAAACGAATGATTAAAATTGCCGTCATGTGTCTCGCCTCGCTTTCGGTCATCGTTCCGTCGCTCAGTTGGAGTGACGACGAAGTTCAATCCTCGATTCGCTTGAAAGGTTGCCGGATCAAACCGGCCGATCAGGTCACGCTGTCCGGCAACCAGTCGGGCGTCTTGCGTACGGTTCCACGCGAAGGGGATCTGGTCGAGTCGGGTCAGCGGTTAATCCTGTTGGAGGATGATCTGGCCCGAGCGGCCCTGGCTGCAGCCGAAAAGGAAGCCTTAAACGATGTTGATCTGCGGTATGCCGAGATTTCCAGCGACGTATTTCGTCTGGAACACGAACAGGCTATCGAGGTCAACGGCCGGACAAAAGGTGCAATCTCCGTTGCAGATGTTCGGCGAGCAAAGCTCGAATTCGATCGCAGCCTGCTGCAAATCGAACAAGCCAGACACAAGCAGTCGATTGCAGTCCTCAAGCGGGATGAAGCCGCTGCACATTTGAATACGTTTTATGTCGTCGCACCATTTTCCGGAACAGTGAACAAGGTCTTGAAGCACAAGGGCGAAGCGGTGCGACAGGGCGAAGCCGTGTTGGAACTCGTCAATACACGACGGCTACGCGTGGAAGGATTCCTGGATGTCGCGGATCGCAGATTCGTCGTTCCTGGAACATCGGTCACCGTGGAACCGGAAGTTCATGCGGGCAAGCGGACTGCGGCTGCGGTCGGTAAAATTGTCTTCGTTGATCCCGTCGTCCAGCCGGTGACGCAGCAGGTACGGATCTGGGCCGATGTCGACAACAGTGACGAAGCGTTGCTCTCTGGCCTCACCGCCGTGATGACAATTTCGCCGGGATCACCACCGCGCCAAGTAATAAACCGGTAATTTGTTATGAGCGCGGAAGCCCCATCATCGTCGGCATCGGCTTCGACTCCCTCCTCGCATCGCCCCATTCCGTTGCGAGGGAGGAGCGACATGGACGCGCGGCAGATGGATTTTCAGGGGACCACCTGGTGGGTACTCAAGGACCCCGTCGGATTGCGCTACCACCGACTGCAGGCCGAACATTACAGGGTCCTTTGCCTGCTCGACGGAAAACGCAGTCTGAAAGAGATTCGCAACGAACTGGCAATCGAGTTTCCTGCGGCACCGCTGCGGCTGGCCGACGTTCAGAGAATGATCACCGGCCTGCATGGTCAGGGATTGGTTTTGAGTCAGCGACCCGGGCAGGCGGGCGAGTTGATCAGCAAACAACGTCAAATCCGACGGCAGAAGTTGCGGCAGGCATTCGGCAGCCTGCTGTCATTGCGCCTTCCCGGGTGGGATCCCGATGCGACACTCCAGTGGCTGCAAGTTCGACTGCGCTGGATCTATCATCCGCTGACGTGTGCTCTCGCAGTACTGCTGGTGATTGCTGCCTGGTCGCTGGTGCTCGTGCAATTTGACGCGTTCCTTGCTCGCCTGCCGGAATTCCAGCAGTTCTTCAGTTGGCGCAACATGGTCTGGCTCTGGTTGACATTGAGTGCCACCAAGATCCTGCACGAGTTCGGACATGGACTGACGTGCAAGCATTTCGGCAGCGAGTGCCACGAAATGGGCGTCATGGTGCTGGTCTTCAGTCCGACACTCTATTGCGATGTCACCGATTCATGGATGCTTCGCGATAAGTGGCAACGTATCTGGATTGCCGCAGCAGGGATGCTGGTCGAAATCGTCATATCGGCGATCGCGATCTTTATCTGGTGGTTCACCACGCCGGGTCTGCTGAATCATCTTTGCCTGAATGTCTTCTTCGTGACGACGATTACGACCGTGATCTTCAACGCGAATCCCCTGCTGCGTTACGACGGCTACTATATGCTCAGCGACTGGCTGGGTATCCCGAATTTACGGGAAAAGGCCACGAAGCAGTTACGCAGTACATTTGCGGAGGTCTGCCTGGGGATCAGCAGTCCACCAGACTCGCTGATGCCCAGCACGGGACGACACTGGTTTATCATCTATGCCATTGCAGCAAACGTTTACAGCTGGTTCGTTCTTTCGGCGATCCTGCTGTTTCTTTACGTCGTTCTCAAGCCGTACGGATTGCAAAGTATTGGAGTGGCGATGGCGGTACTTTCGCTGGCCGGTACGGTCGGAAATATTTTCTACAGTGTCTGGCAGATCATTGCCGCACCCCGGAGTGAACCCATGAGTCGATTCCGAACAACTGCCACCATCGTCGCTGTGCTGGCAATGGTCTCGGCCGCGCTGGTGATCCCGCTTCCCTGGTACATCGAGGCTCCGTTCCTGATTGAACCTCATGGTGTGACGCATGTCATGACCACCACTCCTGGAGAACTTGTCTCATTTGACGTCTCTCCTGGGCAAATGGTCAGGAGAGGTCAACTCCTTGCACGGTTACGAGATGACCAGAAGGAAGACGAGTTACGGCAGCTTGAAGTCGTCCGGGAATTGGCGCTGACCGAGATTGCGACACTGCACGCTCTCGAACTTCCCGCAGAGCACGCCCTGGCCAAACGGCGACTGCAGTCAGTTGAAACCCAGATTGCCGAACTGCAACAGCAAATCAGCGAATTGACAGTCACAGCACCGATTACGGGGTACGTCGTGGGGGCACCCAAAGTTCCGACCTCACCTCAGACGGTTCACCGACACTTGCCTGCGTGGTCCGGGCATATCAGTAACCCCAGCAATCTGAATTGCCTGCTGCAAACGCGCACGCATCTGCTCAGCATCGCTCCAGATCACAGAATGCAAGCCCTGCTGTACCTCGATCAGGCCCATCGCGATGACCTGACAATCGGCCAGCCGATTGAAATCAAATTCGAGCATCTCGCCGATCAGACCTATCGCGCCGAAGTTGTGGACATCGCCCGAGAGCAGTCTGACGTGGCTCCCCCCAGTCTCTCGAGTAAATCAGGTGGAGAACTCGCCAGCGTAACCGATCGCGAAGGACGCGAGAGATTGACAAGCGTCGCCTATCAGGCTCGGGTTGTTCTCAACGAGGAAACCAAACTCTTGAAGCCTGGAATGCGTGGAACAGCCCGCTTCCTGGTCGAACGCCACTCCGCGGCCACCTGGCTCTGGCGAGCGTTCCGCCGCACGACGCAATATCATTGGGCCGGTTGACGTTTCTTGTTGATATCACGAACCATTTGCTCCCGCTGACTTGCGGGCTTGGCGTCCCGACCGACGGACTGCATCTGTGTCGTGAACGATCTGAGCGATGGGGTTCCGTGAACCGCTTCCCGAGAAGATCGGGCAGACTTCGAAAATTGTTTCGAAGAGGCGATCAGGGCCAGACAAAGAGTTCCTGCAAGGGTGAGAGCTAGGCCGAGTGTCACAGTGAATTGAGCAACTTGTGCGGTCACATCCCATAGAACGGCCAGAGCGCTTGAGGCCGTGGCGATCATTGCCGGGTGCCCGAATGACTGAGCCACCGCGGAATCAATGTCAGAGCCGCTGACAGAAAGCCCCGATAACCCGCCGTCACGCAATTGATCATGCAGGATCTGGCTGGCGGCTTCGGCCGTCAATTCGGTTCCTGTCGCGTGAGAATGCTCGCGTAAGCGATTCACGGTTGCGATCAGTGATTCGACGGGATCTGTCATGAGCCAAAATCATCTTGATGGTGAGAAATACGGTGTGTCTACAGTATCGAAGGTTTGGGGGGTGCGAAAGTCCGATTCCGTCAGGAGCGATAATTGGGGAACAGTTGATTGCGGAGCGGCCACGAGAAAAGGGGTGATCTCACGGTGGGGCAATTCATGTGGCAAATTGGAGATCTTCGGTCGAGCGTTTCGGCGGGGTCGGGAGACGGTCTGGAGACTCGCGCCGAACGTACTTTACTTGCCGAAGTCGCATTGCTCGCCCAACTCGGTGGCGGTCGTTACACTTTTGATGGATTGCGGGAGCATCCGATCTTCGCCTGCATTACGAAATCGGTCGTGCGATGGAATTTGCCATCACGTTCAGTGGAATGACATAGGAGTCTGTGGTTCATGTGGCGTCACCTGCAGCGGTTATCGCTGGGAATGTTTTTTATCGTCACCGCTTCCGCAATTCTCCTCTTTTCGGAAGTCAGCAAAGAGACCCGCCGCGAACGTCGCCAGGTGCGAGTGGCAATGTTTCAGATGGCCTCCCAGCCGATCATTGATGAGGGAGCCAACGGCGTAATCGAAAGCCTCGCGGCTGCGGGGTTCACCGATGGTTCGACAATGTTGTTGAAGCGGTATAACGCGGAAGGGGATACCGGGACCGCCAACTCGATCGCTCAGGAACTCGTTGGCGGTCAATTCGATCTGATCATCACACTCACGACGGGTGCGTTACAGATCGTGGCGAATGCCAACAAGCAGCAGAAAGTTCCCCATGTCTTCGGTCTCGTTTCCGATCCGATCAAGGCGGGAGTTGGAATCGGTACCGACAAAATGGATCACCCCGCTCATCTGGTCGGGATCGGAACGTTTCCGCCGGTGGACCAGGCGATTGAAATGGCTCGCAGGTTGAACCCGCAGCTTTCTCGCATTGGCCTGGCTTGGAATCCCGCTGAAATTAACTCGGAAGTCTGTACCCGACTGGCTGAAAAAGTCTGCAAAAAACTGAACATTGAATTGCTGCAAGCCAACGTTGAAAACACGTCCGCAGTGAAAGAGGCTGTCAGTTCGCTGATCGACCGCCGCATTGATACGTTGCTGATTGGTGGTGACGTGACGATGCTGGGGGCTCTGGAAGTCGTTGTGAAGGCGGGTAACGATGCCAAAATTCCGACGTTTACCTGTATGCCCGGGAATGCCGCGAAAGGAGCCTTGTTCGACGTCGGGGCAAACTACTACGAAGTTGGACGGACCGTCGGTCAAGTCGCAGGTCGAGTGCTAAATGGCGAGAAGATCGCCGACATTCCGGTCGAAGTCGCGATCCCGCCGAAAATCTTCATCAATCAGTTGGCGCTGAAGTCGATCACTGGCGACTGGTCATTTCCCGCCGATGTCGTGGATAAAGCAGATTCCCGAATTGATGAATCAGGAAAACGTCACGACAAGGAACCAGCCAAGACACAAGCCACGAACGCTCCCACAAAGCTCTGGCAGTTGCGTATCCTGAGCTATATCACGTCTCCCGACGTTGATGAGGCGGAACGTGGACTAAGGGAAGGCTTGAAGAAATCGGGTCTGGTCGAAGGGCGAGATTACGCCGTCAAGACTTCCAACGCACAGGGCGATATGCCGACGCTGAATGGCCTTGTCGACTCCGCCATGGCCGACAAAGCGGATCTGATCCTCACCATCTCGACGCAGGCCCTGCAGTCGGCTCTTCAGAAGGCCAGCGGAACTCCGATCGTCTTCACGATGGTTGCCAATCCGTTTACTGCCGGCGTTGGCAAATCAGAAACGGACCATCCGCCGAATGTCACGGGTGCCTACGGGGCCAACGATACCAGACGGATGATGCCCATTATTCGTAAATTGATGCCTGAGGCGAAATCGTTGGGAACATTGTTCGTGCCGAGTGAAGTCAATTCGGTCCACAGTTACGAACTGCTGAAACAGGATGCGGCGGCCGCGAAGTTTGAGTTGATCTCGCGCGGTGTGACGGCGGGGACGGAAATGGTTGATGCCTCCCAGGCCCTTTGTGATCAGCATCCCGATGCCATTTGCCTGTCGAACTCCAACTTGACGGGATCGACCTTTCCCACCCTGGGAAACGCCGCTACTCGGGCCAAGCTTCCCGTATTCGCGTTTCTTGGCAGTACCGCATCGCAAGGGGCGTCGGTGGTGCTGACGCGCGACTATTACGATATGGGACTGGACTCTGCGAAACTGGCCGCACGGATCATTCGCGGAGAGGACCCTGCTCGAATTCCTTATCACAATTCGACGGGAAGTAAGCTGTTCGTCAATACAAAAACCGCTCGCGAGTGTGGCCTGAAGCTCTCGGACGAGTTTATCAAGTCAGCGGATAAGGTCTTCGACAAATAGTCGTTGCAATGTCCGGCCGTCCGCATTCCAAACATCCTTCTTGCTCATCGTTTAGACAACATGCAAATCACACTGGAAGAATCCGGCGATCTACTCGAAATGAGAATCGCCGGTCGCCTCGACAATGAATGGGCGAGCCACCTCACCGACGCCATTGACGAAGTTGTGCGACAGGGCTCGCACTCGGTGGTCCTCAATCTCACCGACGTCAGTTACCTCAGTTCCGCCGGAATCGGAGCCCTCGTCCGTGCTCACAAGCAGTTTCAATCCATTCGAGGATTCTTCGGAGTCGGAATCGCACCGCCTCACGTTTCCGAAGTTATTCGACTGACGGGACTGGCGAAAATGTTGCTCTGCGACATTGAACAGGTTCGCAAGACCAGCGGTAGCAGTCGCAGCACGATGCAACCGCTGTTTCGCGTGGCCGCTGATGCGGGGATGACATTTGAAGTTTACGATCTCGATCCGGGAGCCGTACTGAATTGCGAAGTCATCGGCGATCCCACGCGATTGCCAAAAGAACCGTTTCAGCAACCGCACTGTCGCGCGATTGAGTTTGATGCCAATTCGATCGGACTTGGGCTCGGTGCCTTCGGCAACGATTTCGCAGACTGTGCGGATCGTTTTGGCGAATTTCTAGCCGTGAGTGGTGCCGCATCGCAGTTGCCCACGTCATCCACCGGGAAGCCCGATTTTCAACGGGGACAGGGAACGTTCGTTCCCAAAGTTCAAGTTGCCTACGGCCTGCGTTGCCGTGGAGGGTTGCGGCAGCTTCAACGCTTTGAAGCGGTGGAGTCGAGTACGCGTATCGGTCTTTCCTCGTTGGTCGACCAGTGCCTGACATTGAGTGAATCAAATCTGGCGGGGATGGTTTTCATCGCAGAGACGTCGGGGCTTGTCGGGGCCACGTTGCGGCGATCACCGACAAATCGTGATCCCGCGTCGGCTTCTCGTTTTTCGCATCCGGAAATTCGCCGCTGGCTGTCGTTCTCGCCCGAGCGATCACATGCGCACTCGCTCGGTCTTGTCGTCGGAGTTGCCTCACGCGGAAATCCCAAAGGAGGACTGGCTGACGAACTGGCTCCGCTGCTGCGTCCTATGGGGCCGAAGTCCGAAATCTACGGCCATTTTCACGCGGCCGTCTTTTCGTATCGACCGTTCAAGAAACGCAAGCTGGATTTGAATGAGACTGTGGCAGCCCTGTTTGAGTCGGAAGACCTGCGAACTCTGATGCATCTGCTGAACGATGACCGCGAGATAACCGGCGCCGGTGAAAGTGAATTTGTCCGAGGTGCATGCTGGCTGTCGCCGATCACCGTCGTGTCGGGAGGAAAACTGAAGTGAATCTTCTGCTGAGTACGTACGCTGTCGGATTGATCCTGGCACTTCTGGCCCTGGGGGTTCTGATCAGCTTTCGCATCCTGGCCTTTCGTGATCTGACGGTGGAAGGTTCGATCACACTGGGGGGAGCCGTATGTGCGGCGATGTTGTTTGCAGGCTGGAATCCTGTCGTGGCGACGTGTGCCGCGATTCTGGCGGGGGCCGCTGCCGGAACGGTCACCGGGATCCTGGCGACCCGCTTTCAGATCAACGGGTTGCTGGCAGGCATCCTGGTAATGACGGCGCTCTACTCAATCAATCTGCGAGTGATGGGGCGTAGTAATCTTCCTCTGATGAATCAGCAGACGATCATTTCAACGGTTCGGAACTTCACTTCGCCCGAAAATAAATGGCATTTGGGCAATTGGGAAGTTCCCGCCCAGGAAGTTTATGTGCTGGTCATGGTTTCAGTTTTGATCGTGGCCGTCGCATGCGCGATGCATGCATTCTTCAAAACGAACCTCGGCCTGGCGATGCGGGCGACAGGCGATAACGAACAGATGATCCGGGCTCTGGGGGTCGAAGTCGGCTGGATGCTGACGCTTGGACTGGCCATTTCCAACGGGTTGATCGGACTGGCCGGGGCACTGCTCGTGCAATATCAGGGCTACGCTGACGTACAAATCGGTTTGGGGATGGTCGTCTGGGGATTGGCGAGTGTCATTATTGGAGAATCACTCGTCGGATCGCGTCAGATGGGGATGCTGATCATTGGTTCGATCATGGGTTCAATCGTCTTCCGTCTGCTGGTTGCAATTGCCCTGCGCTGGGGATTGAATCCGAACGATCTGAAACTGGTCACAGCCGTATTTGTATTCGCCGCGCTTGTCGCACCGAGTGCCGGAGAAGTTGTTCGCAAGCGACTTGGGTCCGCCTTTGCAAAATAGGATTTTGGATCCTTAATGGATCAGTCGCGCTCAGCCACAAGACGATAATCGGGAACGAGTCATGCTCGACATTGAAAATATCACGAAGACGTTTCATGCCGGAACACCGAACGAAGTCCGCGCCCTTCAGGGAGTCGACCTGCGGATCGAGAAAGGTTCGTTCGTCATCGTGATCGGAACCAACGGATCGGGGAAATCAACACTCTTGAATGCCGTGGCGGGTTCGTTTTTTGTCGACACCGGAAAATTGCGACTGAAAGGACAGGACATCACGCGTTGGCCCGAGCATCGTCGCGCGAAGTACATCGGCCGAGTCTTTCAGAATCCGTTCACAGGTACGGCGCCTTCGTTGACCATCGCCGAGAACCTGGCGCTCGCCGCCAAACGCGGTCGGATGCGAGGCCTGGGTTGGGCGCTCGGTGCTGGCCGACGTGACGAAATGTACGAACGTGTTCGCGGCATGGGCCTCGGTTTGGAGGACCGACTCGGAAATGCGATCGGCAGCCTTTCCGGCGGCCAGCGACAATCACTCACTTTGCTGATGGCCGGATTGATCAAACCGGACCTGTTGCTGCTGGACGAGCATACGGCAGCACTGGACCCCAAAAGTGCCGATCAGGTGATTCGACTGACGGAAGATGTGATCAGTCGCGACAAGCTGACAACAATGATGGTGACCCACTCCATGCACCAGGCGGCGCATCTGGGCGATCGATTGATCATGATGGTCCGCGGCAAGGTGATCCACGACATTCGTGGAGCTGACAAGCAGCGACTGACTCCGGAAGACCTGCTGGATCGATTTGACGAAGTCCGCCGCGCAGAACTACTCGATGAATCCGCCGCAGAGATGCTGGAACGTCAGTACGTCTGACCCGAAAAAGCAGCCTTCACCAAAGTCGCCTTCATCGCTCCGCGTGAAGCCAGCCGATCGAATACCAAAGCCATTTTCCAGGTGATCGTCAACCGAAAAATCGACGAACACAATCGCTCGGCTTCATTCGCTCCAAGCGATCGTGTCCGCATCCTGTTGCCATCTGGTCCGTCCAGATATCACCCCGCCAATTCGCGGATAACTTCCTCAATGCTGGCCAGTTGCTTCTGAAGACTCGCCATTGTTTCCCGGACCTCAGCCACAACCTCGGCAGGAGCACGTTCGACGAAGCTGGCATTAGTCAGTTTCTTTTCATGTCCGGCAATGAAGCCTCGAATTTTTTCGGCTTCCTTCTTCTGTCGATCCACTTCGGCCTGCAGATCTACAAGTCCCGCGAGTGGCACATAACAGTCGGCGTCACCCAAGGCAAAGTTTGCACATGGAGTCGGACGGACTGTTTGCGGGCCGACTTCCGTCAAATTGGCCTTCGCCAAGGTTTCGAACTGGACCTGTACCTGCTTCAAGTCGGCAGTGATCTCGGCCGAGCATTTGACAGACACGGCAACTGTGACTGCCGGGCTGATGTTGTACGTTCCACGAACATTGCGAACAGCGATAATCAATTCCTGCAGACGCTGGAACCGTTGTTCCAGTGCGCTGTCACGCCAGGTCTCGAGCCCCGATGGCCACGGGGCAGTGATCACTGCGTCATGTGCAGGCGCAGGGTTCGGCAAGCCTCGCTCTGGAGCGATTTCTTTTAATCGCTGCCACAGTTCTTCCGTGATGAAAGGAGTAAACGGGTGCAGCAGACGCAGTGTCGTGTCGAGAACCATGACCAGCACGCGCTGAGCGGCAGGCTTTAGTGCCTCATCGCGCAGTCGCGGCTTGATCATTTCGAGGTACCAGTCACAGAATTCATTCCAGACGAAGTCGCGGAGTGACCGCGTGGCGGCATCGAACTTGTAGACCCCCAGCAGCGACGTCACTTCGTCCGTCACGGTGGCAAGTCGCGAAAGAACCCAGCGGTCTTCGATGGCAAGATCCGAATCTAGGATCGGGGCAGGTGCATACCCTTCCAGATTCAGCATCGCAAATCGGGCGGCGTTCCAGAGTTTGTTACTGAAATTGCGACCATATTCGAACCGCTCGATCACAATCCGCGCGACCAGTCCCCCTTCATCGGGAGTATAGTTCGGCGTCGCATACTGCGATTCTTTCTTGCACTTCGGGCACTTGATCTTCGGTTTGCCCGGTTTGAACTTCAGATGATGTGGTTCCTGCGGAATCACCGCCTGGCAATGCGGACATTCGTACCCGACCGGCAGTCGAACATCCTGAGTCTCGCCTGCGAAAGACGCAATCGTAAATCGCATCCCATCGCAACCGTACTTTTCGATCAACTCAATCGGATCAACCCCATTCCCCTTGGACTTCGACATTGTCTGGCCGAAACCATCCTGAATTTTTGGATGGATGCAGACATGCTTGAAGGGGACATCACCCATGTTGTACAGACCAGTCAAGACCATACGCGCGACCCACAAGGTGATGATGTCGCGCGACGTAACCAGGACGCTACCCGGATAGAAGTAGTCGAGGACTTCGTTTGTGGACGATGCCGTTGCGGGAGCCAACGTGGTCTGGCCAGCAACTCTCAGCGGCGGATTGTGCTGGCGGTCTGGCCAGCCGAGTGTCGCGTGTGGCCACAACGCTGAACTGAACCATGTGTCGAGAACATCTTCTTCCTGCACGAATCCAGCCGATTCGTATTCCCGCTCGATGTCGGGATGACCTTCGTCGAAACAGATTCGAACCGTATACTTCGCTCCATCAAACGAAACAGAACCGTGGAACCAGCTGGCTGCTTCATGGTCAGGATTGAAGCGATATCCGCCCGGAAACGCCTTTTCGAAATCTTCCTTCGTATATTCGCGCGACCAGATCGGAATGCGATGTCCCCACCAGAGTTGTCGGCTGATACACCAGTCACGCTTCTCACCGAGCCAACTGAGATACGACTGTCGATAACGTTCTGGATAGAAGGTGACTCGCCCGTCATTCACCGCATCAATCGCCGCCTGAGCAAGGGTGTCCATCTTCACGAACCACTGCTCGGACAAATAGGGTTCGACAGGCGTCTTTGAACGATCGCTGTGTTTGAGCGGGATCTTGCGATCTTCGACCTTTTCGAAGTGTCCGAGTCGCTCCATCTCGGCAACAACCGCTTCGCGCGCGACAAGGCGATCCTGGCCCTGCCAGGGGCCACCATTTTCGTTCAGTGTCCCATCAGGATTCAGAATATTGATCGGCTCGCCCATCTTTTCCTTATTGCGAGTCCAGCAGCCGTAGTCGTTCGGATCGTGGGCAGGGGTGACTTTGACGCAACCTGTCCCAAGCGTTTTGTCAGCCAGCAGCGCATCGGCCACGATCGGAATGACACGTCCATTAACAGGGATCCGGACGTGCTTCCCAATCAGGTGCGTGTATCGCTCGTCGGTGGGATGAACGCAGACAGCGGTATCACCCAGCATTGTTTCCGGTCGAGTCGTCGAAAAGGAAATCGACTGGGGGGCGTCCGCTGTTGCATCGACGACAGGGTAATTGAACGTCCAGAAATGACCGTCTGTTTCTTCTTCGTAGACTTCGTCGTCGGCAACGGCAGTCTGCAGGTACGTATCCCAGTTGACCAGCCGCTTGCCTCGGTAGATCAGGCCGTCCTGAAACATCCTGAAGAACGTCTGCCGCACGGCTCTGGAACAGACCTCGTCCAACGTGAAGCGTACCCGTCGCCAATCACAACTGGCTCCGATGCTTTTAAGCTGACTGAGAATTCGCTGTTCGTAAGCGTCTTTCCACTTCCAGATCCGCTCAACGAGTGCTTCGCGACCAACGTCATTCCGCGTCAGTCCCTCTTCTTCCTTCATCCGCTTTTCGACCATGGATTGCGTCGCAATACCGGCATGGTCGGTTCCCGGCATCCAGAGAGCTTCGTAGCCCTGCATGCGACGCCAGCGAGTCAGCAGGTCCTGCAATGTGCCGTTGAGTGCATGTCCCATGTGCAGTGCGCCGGTCACGTTCGGCAGCGGGATCATGATCACATGCGGCGGCTTGGCAGGATTCGGATCAGCGTTGAAACAGCCTTGTGATTCCCAGTAGGGGAACCAGCGAGCTTCAGCGGCAGCAGGATCGTATTGCTTCGGGATTTCTGTCGTCATGGTTGGTGAAGTAGCTACGTAGAGGAATTGGAATAAACATTATGAACTGGTGTGTCAGACCGTAGCCAACGGCGTCAAAAGACTTCCTGCGAGTGAAACGCAAGCGTCCCGACATCGCCGATCGAAACTTCACAGAATTGATCGAGGTGAAATTCCATCGATTGATTGTACTGTGACTTGTCCGGCACCGGCTGCGAGTACACTTCGATATTCTTCTCTTTCAGATTAACGATGACGTAAACCGAGATTTCCGCTTCGGAATAAAGCCGTTGTTTTGTTCCGCGATCAAATGCCAGTGAACTGTCTGAAACTTCGAAGACGGCGAGAGCTTTCGAGCCCGAAGGAACCTCATCGCCAAAATCATCCGGCGTTCCGGCAATCAAACAACAATCAGGTTCGGGTTCGCTCTGCGGATTCAGTGCAAGGGAGCCCTGAACCTGGAGAAATACGGCCCGATCTGCAACCCATTGGGATAAAATTGCGACGAGTTTATTCAATGACTTCAGATGTCGACCACCATGAGTCATGGTGCTTCCCGTATCACGACGATCTTTGTAAAGAATTGTTCCTTCAATGAGTTCCAGCGAATCCCCGTCGTGCAGGATGCCGTCGTAGATCATCTGGTGATATTTATCACGGCTGAAACGCGCCAGTGTCAGGCGGATTCCATCGCGAATATCCTCAAGTAGATCCGTACTCATCATGTTGCCCTGGATAACAATTTCCGGGATGGCCGACGCCCGCTGATTCAGCGGGTCGTCAGGAAATCGGTCGCAGTTCCCACGTCAGCGACGAACGATTCAGTTTGTCGATTCAGCATCCTTGTAGAGTTTGTATTCCACGCTGTCGACCAATGCCAGCCAACTTGCTTCGATCACGTTTTCGCTGACCCCAACAGTACTCCAGACGTCGGTGTGATCACGGCTTTCAATGACAACGCGAACTCGGGCGGCAGTCCCTTCGCCCGAGTTGATCACACGTACCTTGTAGTCAACAAGCTGCATTTCACTGAGCGTCGGATAAGCGGTCGACAGCGCTTTTCGCAGTGCATTGTCGAGTGCGTTAACCGGGCCGTCTCCCTCAGCGACAACGTGCTCGGTCTTCGAATTGACCTCCAGCTTGATCGAGGCTTCCGTCACTGTTCCTTGCCCGGCCATCGTCTCGACATTGACGCGATAATGCAGTCGCTTGAACTTCTGCGTGTACGCTCCTGCTTCTTTGCGAACGAGCAGATCAAACGACGCTTCTGCCGCTTCGAACTGGTAGCCTTCGTTTTCCAGATCCTGGACCCGCTCCAGGATTCGTGTCATCAGTGCGTTGTCGTGATTGATCTGGTACTTGGTCGTTTTGGCAATGATGTTCGAACGGCCCGAAAGTTCGCTCACCAGGACTCGCCGCTGGTTTCCTACCGATTCTGGCGGGATGTGTTCATAGCTGGCGGAAAGCCGATTCACGGCGTGGACATGCATCCCCCCTTTGTGAGCAAACGCACTGGTTCCGACAAACGCCTGACCGTTGCGAAAATTCATGTTCGCGATTTCATAGACATACCGCGACAACTCGGTCAGATGCGTCAGCCCACCCGGCTTCAAGACTTCGTGGCCTTTCTTCAAGGCCAGGTTGCCGATGACACTGATCAAGTCTGCATTACCGCAGCGTTCGCCGATGCCGTTGATGGTTCCCTGAACCTGGATCGCGCCGTGGTCGACGGCGATCAGAGAGTTTGCGACGGCGAGTTCCCCATCGTTGTGAACATGGATTCCGACGGGGATTTTCAGTTCGCGTCTGACAGCATCGACGGCAGCCGCGATGTCTTCAGGAAGCCGACCGCCGTTCGTATCGCACAGGACGATTGTGCTGGCTCCCGCATCTTGTGCGGCCAGGACCGTTCGCAGTGCGAATTCCGGATTGTCCCGGAAGCCATCGAAGAAGTGTTCAGCGTCGTACAGAACTTCGCGTCCTTCGGCCTTCAGGTAGCCGACGGAATCGCGGATCATCGCGAGGTTTTCTTCTTCCGAGATGTGCAAGACTTCGAAGACGTGCAGATCCCAGGTCTTGCCGACGATCGTGACGATCGGCGACTTCGCATCGCGCAGGGCGCACATGCCGATATCGTCTTCAGGATTGCACCCTTTGCGACGTGTCATTCCGAAGGCACAGATTTTGGCGTGCTTCAAGGGAAGATCGCGGACTCGAGCGAAGTACTCGAAGTCTTTCGGATTGGAGAGTGGATATCCCCCTTCGATGAAATCCACGCCAATATCGTCCAGCTTCTGCGTGATCAGGAGCTTGTCCTGGAGTGAGAAGTTTACACCTTCCCCCTGACTGCCGTCGCGCAGGGTCGTATCGTAGATCTGGATTCTCGACATGTTCGGACTTTCACCAATATCTGCGGATGTCAAAAAAAAAGCCCTCAGGTGCGACCCGAGGGCTTGTGTCGATTCGTAAATTCGCCACCCCGGCCGCTAAGAGACTCCGGTAATAATCACAATCTCGATCCGAATGCTGACAGCATTGGACGGCTTGGCGGCAGCGGATTGAAGACTGGATAACAGCATCATTTCTCAACCAGAGCAACTTTGGGCATTCACCCAAACCCTTGTAACAGAGCAGAGATGTTAGGCCATGCGACCCCCGGAGTCAAACCCGATCACGCAGCTCCAGAAGAATTTGGCATTTCATCGCTTGCAATTCGTTTTATAGCGAAGCAGCGCCGTCAAAGTATTCGGCGGCGCTTGACGCCCTGAAACGAATCTGTGGTTCATTCACAAACCGCTTCCTTGGCGGCTTTCCAGACGGCATGAGCTTCGTGATCTCCAATCACGATTTCAAAGCCCAGGTCTTCGACCATTTTGAAATCGTCTTCGGCAGGCTGCCCCTTGGTCGTCAGGTAGTCACTGACAAACATCGAATTGGCGGCGTACAGACCCATGGCTTGCATCGAACGCAGATTGACTTCGCGGCCACCGGAAATCCGCAGTTCGACCGACGGGCTGGCCAGCCGGAACAGGCACAGCGTCTTCAGACAGTACCGTGGGTTCAGGTCCCATTTCCGTTCCAGCGGAGTTCCATCGATGGAATGCAGGAAATTGACTGGGGTCGAGTGCACACCCAGCGTTCGCAGTTCAAAAGCGACTTCCACCAGATCCTGATCAGTTTCGCCCATACCAACGATCAGTCCGCTGCAGAGTTCCATCCCTGCCTTGCGAGCAACCTGCAGCGTCTTCAGTCGGTCTTCGTACGAATGGGTCGTGCAGACCTGATCGTAGAACGAACGGCTGGTATTCAGATTGTGATTGATCCGGTCGACTCCCGCGGCCTTCAGGCGAACCGCCTGTTCTTCGTCGAGCAGGCCCAGGCAGCAGCAGATGTGCAGACCGAACTTATCCTTGATCTTGGCCACGGTGCTGGCAATGTGATCGACTTCGCGATTGCTGGGCCCGCGTCCCGACGCGACGATACAATATGTCCGAGCTTGTGATGCAACAGCCCGCTCAGCCCCTTCCATCAGCTTCGCTTCATTCAGCAGAGCGTAACGGGGGATTTCCGCTTCCGAAAGAATCGACTGCGAACAGTAGCCGCAGTCTTCCGGACAAAGACCGCTTTTGGCGTTCTTCAGGAAATATAAATGAACCTTACGGCCGAAATAATGACGCCGGACGCGGTACGTTGCCGCGAGCAGATCGAGAAGTTCGTCGTCGTCCGATCGCAAGATCGAAAGACCTTCCTCGACAGTCAGTTCGTGCCCCTCCAGAATCCGCTCAGCCAGTTCGTGCCAGTCGGTTCGATTTGCCAGACAATTCGAGTCTTCCATCAACGATCGTCCCTTGCCATATTTCGCAGATCGGGTGCCACACGGCTCAAACCGCAGGCAGCGAGAGTCTAGCGGTCAGGAGTTACCGCAGACAAGTGACCCCGCATGATCGAGCAATTTCGTCTCATTTCGGACCTTTTTGATGGATGTCCCCCAAGGTCCGATTTCCTGACGCTGGAAACAGAATAGCCAGTGATTCCCTCTGTATTTCTCTGTGCCCCTCCGTGTCCTCGGTGGTAACCCTCTTTAGTTCGATGTTGGTTTCTGGAATGCGGTTGACCGCAAGCGTCGGCCTCCTCTGGACTGAAAGCCCAGGAGAATGACCCGTATCCTTACCTTTGGGGGATCACAATTTTCCTGGCCTGGATTTCTGACTTTCACCCGCTGGCAGGATCGATCAGAATCTTCGCCAATCGCCACGACATTAACCGCCAGTCTTACAGGCCCAGCATGAACTTTCCACGAATCGTTCTGAGCAGTCGCAACAAGAAGAAGATCGAAGAGATCGCGGAATTGATGGAGCCGCATGGAATTTCGCTGGTGGGTGTTTCCTCGTTTGCTCACGTTCCCGAAGTCATTGAAGATGCCGATTCATTTGCGGGGAATGCTGCAAAAAAAGCATCCGAGGTTGCCAGGCAGCTTGGGGAATGGACCATCGCGGACGATAGCGGACTGTGCGTCGATGCCCTGAAGGGTGCCCCCGGGATTTACTCAGCCCGCTATGCCGATGCCCCTCACCCTGGCTCCCTCGAAGCGGATGAGTGCAATAATCAAAAGCTGCTCAGAGAACTTGCCGATGTCCCGACGGCGCAACGAACGGCTTTTTATGTCTGTGCCGTCGCTCTCGCAGATCCGCAGGGGCAGATCCGGGTCGCCACCGAAGGGCGCTGTCATGGTCGAATCCTCCGCGAATACCATGGCATCAACGGGTTTGGATACGACCCGATGTTTCTGGTTCCTGAGTTCCACAAGTCGTTTGGGGAATTGAGCCCCGCGGTCAAACGCCATATCAGCCATCGAGCCAAAGCGTTCGAGCGAGCCATGCCGCAGATCGTGCGATTGTTTGAAACGCTTTGACGGCGGTTCCCGGAAAAAACTGACGAGGTTCATCTAGGAGAAACCGGCAGATTTGGCTACTGTCCGCGCGGCGCAGTCCGGCGTGATCGGTGCTGGGTGGGTATCGTCCGTTCAATTCACTTCAGGAAGGATCTTGAAGCATGTCTGGTCTCATCTCGAATTTCGTCAGTTTCTCCGGGGGAGGCCGAAGGGCACGGATTGCCACACTCTGCCTGGGCAGCCTTGGCTTCGTAGCAGCATCCTCCGTTGCTCAACCTCCCACGCAACGAGCGACCTATACTCGCGAGGAGACTCGGGGACTCGTCGAAGAATACAGCAACTCCCTGCAGGATCGAAATCGGTACGGCAACAACCGGCGCCAGGCTACTCCAGCCCTGCCCGCGAGCGGCGTTACGGCTGAAATGAAAGCGGTCCGGCCGCTGGTTCACAGCTTCTCAGATGTCTCATCGCAATTGACCTACTCGATGAACGATCAGATTGCCCGGATTCCGGCACTGCGTTCATTGTACTCAGATGCCTTGACTGTCAGTGCTGAGGCAGTCGCACTCGATCGACACGCGGTTCAGCATGGCGATCACAATCTGTTGCTCGACGATTTCGAACAACTGGATGTTGACTGGCGCGAACTGGCTTATAAGCTGCAGAACGTACGGGGATTGACCGCAGAAACTCGTGACGTCATTGCGAATTTGAATTCGCTGAACCAGCAAATCCGCAAGTCACTGAACACGCAGGCACAGATCAATCGCCCTGAAGTGTCGCTTGAGGCCGCTGGATTGGCGGGCGATCTGCAAAACCTGATGGAAGACATCAATGCGGAACTGGGGCGAACACAGTTGGCTCAGCAGTTGTTGATGCAGACCAGTCGTGCACGCCAGCAGATCCTGGCCGTTGTTTCCATGTGTCGCGACAGCCAGATCGACCCTGCTCTGTTGGTGCGAGAATACAGACAGTTTGAAGCCACCTGGCAGCCCGTGGCTGTCAAATTGCAGGCCGAAGACAATCGGTACCTGGAACGAGATCTCCGCAAGATCAGCTTGTCAGTGGGAAAGATCCACCAACTGTTGCTGCTGCCGCAAACCGTCGATAAAACGCAACTGGTCTATCTCGCCGCCTCCCTGAAAAAAGACATTGATGAGTTCTTCACCCGGACCCCGCTGTTGCTGGTCATGCATTTGACGAAATCGGGAAAGGCTCTGGGTACTGCCGATCAGTTCTATGGTGTTTGCGAACACTTTGTTGACCAGGTCAATCGCGGCGAAAATTTTGACGAAGTCGTCGACTCGTTCCGGTATATCGAAGAGGCTGAACGGAGCTTTATCGATGTTTACGGTTCGATTAACAGTGACAAAGCCGTCGCCGTTCTGCAGCGGATCTCGCAATCCGTCGACGCGATCCGGACTTCGCTGCACCTGCAACGAGAAGACTTCGATCGCAATGCCGCCAGCGATCTGGCCGCCTCAATTGCTCACTTGACCGAGCAACTCGAACTCGCCACTCGTCAATGGCTGACAGATGATCCACAGTCGTTTGGCCCCGCCTGTCGACAGGAAATGGCAACCCTGGCCACTCAATCGGCCGCGATCCAGAATGACTTGCTGCGTGGAGTCCCTGTTTCACAATTGAGGCGTGAAATCGACGACACCTACGATCACTGGCGAGCCGCCTACAAGTATCTGGTGAAATGCCAGGCGGAAGACCGCCCGGTACTCGGCCGCCTGTCAGGGCGATTGACCCCGGCACTGGTGGAACTGCGAACAATGATTTCTCAGTCAACCATCGAACAGACAGCCCTGCGTCCTGTTCGACGATAATTGTCGATCGTCAAATCAATTTGCTGCAATCAAAGAGAACGCATCCATCACGGCTGCGTTCTTTTTGTTTTTTGCCACGAGTGAATCCCCCGAAAGTAAGAAAGATTTGAAACGCAGAGGTCGCAGAGATCGCGGAGGTGAAGCAGGAGGAATTCAACACCCTTCAGCACCTCACACCGCACCATTTCCCCGCTGACTGCATTCTGCAATTTATCAGCGTTCATCAGTGTTCATCAGCGGTTCAAAAATCTGTTCAGCCTGAGAAACTCGATAGGCAACCTGGTCGTCCGGTTTAGCGTGAGATCAGCCATCGCTTCGCCGATTACCGGCGCGAACTTGAAGCCGTGACCCGAGAACCCCGCCGCAATCGCCACATTTTTCCATTGGGGATGCGTGTCAACAATGAAGTGCTGATCAGGAGTCAGCGTATAGAGACAGACCGCATATTTTGTCGGCGTGGCGTCCAGTCCGGTCAGATGTGATTGCAGAAAACCGGCCAGCCTGGTGATGTCGTCGGGATGCATCTCGCGATCGACGTTATCTGGATCAACAACAGGTTGGCCGCCTGAATGTTCTGCCATCTTCACACTGAAGCCATCAATGCTCGGGAAACCATAAAAGTTGCCGTGGGGCAATTCGAAGTAGTATGTGGGAATCTCGGACTCCCGAGTAGTCTTGCGATCGCGCGCGGGGAACCAGCCGACGAACTTGCGAATAACGTTGAGCGGAAGTCCTAAGTCCTGCATGACTCGCGCCGCCCAGGAGCCTGCCGTAACGACCAATGCCCCAGCCGTGAACTCGTCATGTTCCGTTCGAACCGTGACAGAATTTCCATTCGAAGACCAGTTGACGACACGTTCGTTGGCTCGAATCTTAGCACCAAGCGCGATTGCCTGATTGATCTGTTGCTGGACGCACGCTTCAACACGCAGATATCCGGCGGCTGGTTCAAACACAACGTCGTGATCGGGCGAGAATGAAAGAGCAGGCCATCGCCGATTTGCTTCGCCGGGTGTCAAATTCTCAATTGGCAGGCCATGCAATCGGGCTGACAAGCGAGCCCCCGCGATCGTTTCTCCGTCCGCCAGCCCTGACAAAACGAGTCCCACTTTATGAAACAGCTTTTCGTTAGCCGCTTGTTCCAGCTGTTCCCAATGAGCGTACGTTTTCAGGAGGAGCGGAACGTAATCAGGATGCTCGAAGTAAGCCTGACGAATAATGCGGGTTTCGCCGTGTGAGCTTCCTCGATCATGCACGAACGGAAATTGTTCCAGTCCCAGTACGCGGGCGCCACGAATGGCAAGCTGATGGCACGTGGCTGACCCCATTGCGCCCACACCAAGAACGATCACGTCGTATGCCGGGTTCATCCTTCAGCCACCTCACTCATCCAGAGTTTCAGAGCGGACTGGACGTCCGACAGGCATTCCGCAGCGTGATCGCGAGCAACAGTCGGGGTGGGCTGTTGTCGCGTGTTTATGAAATAATAGAACTTGATTTTGGGCTCAGTTCCTGACGGCCGAACGGCGACGGTCACCAGGCAGTCGCGCGACCGACCGCTGAAAATCAGCAGGTCTCCCGACGGTGCAGGCATTTGCTCCACAACCCGATTGGACGGGAGCGAACGGACTTCGTGCTGCTGAAAATCTCGAACCGACTCCCAGACACATCCCCCGACAACCGTAGGAGGGCTGTTCCGGAAGGCTGTCATAATTTGGCGAATACGTGCCTGGCCCGCTGGACCGGAACACGTTGTTGACAACGTTTGTTCCAGAAAATACCCGTGACGCGCATACAATTGATCGAGGCGATCCAGCAACGTCTCCCCGCGCTGTTTCAACTCGGCCGCCAATTCCAGAACATACAGTGCCCCGATCGCAGCGTCTTTGTCGCGACTGTAATCACCCGCCATGAAGCCGATCGACTCTTCCGCGGCGAACACGAATCGGTCGGACCTTCGCGCCTCGATCTCCGCCGCGATATGTTTGAATCCCACCAGAACTTCGCGTACCGCCTGGATTCCGTAGCCTTTGGCGATATCGGCGATCAGCGGGGTCGTGACAAGGGTCTCGACGACAAAATGATCCTGCGATAACGTACCGGCGGCAGTTCGCTGGCTCAAGACGTAATCGGTCAGCAGTGCCCCCAGTTGATTGCCCGTCAGGCAGACAAACTTCCCGACAGAATTGCGGACTGCGACAGCCATTCGGTCAGCGTCAGGATCTGAAGCCAGCACCAGATCGACGTTCATTCGTTTCGCCTCGGCAATCGCGGGCCCAAACACTTCGAAGCGTTCGGGATTCGGCAATTGATCCGGGACGTTGGGAAAACTTCCATCCTGGGATCGCTGTGGCTCGAAAATGGAGACCTCGTGAAAACCGGCTCGCTGAACCACTCGGAAAACCGACGTCTCACCCACACCATGCAATGGTGTGTAGAGTGCCGTGACATTCCGTAAAGGAGACAGGCTGAGCTGACAAACCGCGTCGACAAAGACCTGATCGACGGCATCACGAACGAGTGAAATCCGGCCGCTGGCAACCGCTTCGTCAAAATCCAACGTCGGTATTTCTGCGGCCGCGTCAACGCAGGCAATAATTCCTGCATCGTGCGGTGGAAGGACTTGCCCTCCGTTGGACCAATACGCTTTGAATCCGTTATCGCTCGGAGGATTGTGCGAGGCCGAAATCATCACTCCGGTGTCACATCGCAGATATCGCACGGCAAACGACAATTCCGGGGTCGCTCGCGGTTGCGGGAAAAAGTCGACGTGAAATCCATGAGCCGCCAGAACGCATGCGGTGCACTGAGCGAACTCCAGCGAGCGATGACGCGAATCAAATGCCACGACGGCACGCGGTTCAGTGATTCCGCCGCCTGGTATCTGGCTGCGGTGGCTCAGTACATACACGGCCAGTCCATGTGCAGACTCAGCGATCGTGCGGGCATTGATCGTGGCAGAACCGAATTCACTCATCGGCCCGCGACGCCCACCAGTTCCAAACGGAATCCGTTCCCAGAAGAGTCGATTCAGTTCTTCAAAATTCGATGAATCGATCAGGGAGAGCAGTTGTGACCGATAAGGGGCGTACTGAGGCTCGTTCAGCCATCGTAAGACATTTTCAGCTGTGGCCGTGGTCAACTGACCGCGCGACACCGCTGCAGTGACCGCTTCGATACCATTTGTGAGTGATGTACCGTTATGATTTGACACGATTGATGGCCAACCCCCATGATTCCGACTCACGCTGAACAATCCAAGACACGTTGATCCTAGCACGATTGGCATCATGTCATCGAGTGTCAGGCAACACCAGCCTGCGTAAAAGCGCAGGGACCAGAAAAGGATTTTATTTCGATGCTGCACACAGTAATTATGGCCGGTGGAAGTGGGACGCGATTCTGGCCTGAAAGTCGCCGGCAATTACCCAAGCAGTTCCTGAAATTCTCCGGGGAACAAACATTGATTCAGGAAGCAGCAGGACGCTGTGCACCGGCAATTTCTCCAGAGCGGACTTGGATCGTTACCAATGCCGCCCACGCGGCAGAAACGGCACTCCAGCTTCCCCAGGTCCCAGCTCAACAGATTCTGCTGGAACCGTGCGGACGCAACACCGCCCCGTGTATCGGACTGGCAGCGATCCAATTGCTGGCGATTGATCCGGAAGCCACGATGCTGGTGATGCCTGCGGACCACATCATTCAACCCGTAGCCATGTTTCAGCAGGCGATCAAACAGGCTGTGGAACTGGTTGAGCGGGCACCACAGTCCCTCGTGCTGTTTGGGGTCGAGCCGACGTATCCCGCCACGGGCTTCGGATACATTCGCCGCGGGGACCAGCTGGATAACACGGACTGGCCGATGTTTCACGTCCTGAGCTTCCAGGAAAAACCGAACCAGTTGACGGCAGCCCGTTATGCAGCGACGGGGGAATACTACTGGAACTGCGGCATATTTGTCTGGCGCGCCCGAACGATCCTCGATGCACTGAAAGAACATGCTCCCGAAATTCATCAGCGATTGATGACGTTGCGCGAAGTGATCGGAACTCCCAACTGGCCTGCAGCACTGGAGGCCGAATTTCCCGCAATGCCATCGATTTCGATCGATTACGCCGTGTTGGAGAAGGCGGCTCAGGTCTGCGTCCTTGAGGCCCCATTTGACTGGGATGATGTTGGCAGCTGGCATGCTCTGGCCCGAATGAATTCGGTCGATGGTGACGGAAACACCTTGGATGGCCTTGTCTGTCCGGTCGATTCTTCGGGGTGCATTGTGCGAACGACAGGCGAACATCTGATCGCAACAATTGGCGTGAAGGACCTGATCATCGTCCATACTCCCACTGCGACTCTGGTGGCAGACAAACGGGACGAGGGATCGATCAAGCAATTGATTGCCGAACTGGAGCGACGCAACCTGACTCGGTATCTCTAGGCCGGTGAGCGCCAGCTAACGGTTCAAACCGGACGCTAGCGAGTTCCGGCTGAGGATCGAACCCGAAAAACGAGTCATGGCACAGCACTAATTGTCACAATCTGATTTCAGTTCTTTTGATCGCCCGAGACTTCCCGACAGGAGACGGCCATGAGTTCTGCGTCCAGCGAACCGCCAGCGATCAATGAACGGCCGACAGGCGTCCGCCACATGGTCGTCGCCGTCGCGACGATGATGTCGCTGCTGCTGTATCTCGATCGATTTGCTGTTGGCATCGCCTCGGAGTACATCCGCGAAGACTTGCGGATGACTCAAACGCAAATGAGCTGGTTTCTGAGTGCGTTCTTCTGGTCTTACGCTTTGTGTCAGGTCCCTGCCGGCTGGTTTGCAGATCGGTTCGGGGCTCGTCGAATGTTGACGATCTACATCCTGGCATGGTCGGTCTTCACAGGGTTGCTCGGCGTGGCCCATCTGGTATTTCTGGTGTTGTACCTGCGGCTGTTTTGCGGGATTTCGCAGGCGGGTGCTTATCCGACGGCTGGGGGTCTGATC
>JBAWWJ010000026.1:0-47737 GCA_037146815.1 Planctomycetota bacterium | reverse complement strand
AATTTGATTACACGTTTCTACGAATTCCAAAACCATTAGCCGGACACTTGTGTTGAATACTCACAAAAAGAATCGCAACGCGACAGCGCACGTTCAAGCGGCGGAACAGAAAAAGGGGGTGCTGGAAGCTCAGAAGTTCAAATACCAGATCGAGGCCGATCAGACCGTGGTAGCGCTTGCGGGCGTCGGCCAGCGAGCACAAGCTGTTCTCAACCAGAAGGCATCCAGTATTCAGCAGTACGAACGGGCAACGGGAAAACTGGCACAAAAAGATGCGGCGTTGGATAAGTGGCAGTCGCGCCTGAAAAAGGATGGAGAAAAGCTGAAATCACCGCCAAAGTCGACGCCGACTCCTGTGGCCAGCAAGCTCAATCAGTTGCGTTCGTTCCGGACGTACGTTGATCTCGACCTGGTGCAACAGCGTGATCGGTTGCTTGCGACGTTTAGCGTCGAGGTACCAGATACCGTGAAGTCTGAGCCTCAGTAGCGTCGAGATTGTTCGGGGCCAGCAAAGTTCACCGCTCAGCCCATTTCCTTGTCCGCAACAATTGAAGCATCCACGACAGTCGCAATCCGAAACGCAGCTTTGATTGCCTGGTCCATCCAGTGGTTTTCTTCCCCTTCTGCTACCTTGCCCGTGGCGAGATAGCCTGCATAAATCGTTGCAGCGGCCGAGATCAGGACTTGCTCACTGGGCTGAAGTGTCAGGTAGGGTGATGCCATGGTCGTTTCCTTTGCGATTTGCGAACGCCCGGGTTCCGGGCGGTCACGTTAGTGAAGATGTCAGGATTCCGTCTGCGTCTGGATCGCAGTGGCGAAATCAGGATTTGAGCGCCGTCGCCAGATGAAGCTGTCCAGGATGTAGTGTGTGATCTGGGGAACCGCCAGCAGCGGGACCAGCCACTGATCGTAATGACCGATGTCCCACGCTCGACCAAACAGCCAGCTACGCTCGTGCCAGATCCCGCAGTCCCAGAAGAGTTCTTCCGCGAAGGCAAGGACCCACAGCAGGCTGACAAATAAAAAGATCCCGTGCCATCGATTTCGGGGAGCCTGACGCTCACGATACCAGGCGACCAGCACCATATAAGGTATGCCGTGAATGATCACGTTTGTCACGGTAAACGCATAGTCTGAATCGAACGTCACGATCCCGACGTACCAGCAGACTGCGGTTGTCAGTACGATGATGTCCTTGCCAGGATTCCATTTCCATTTCCAGAATCCGCGATACGCGGATCGTCCCACGTATATCCCCAGCGACATCCAGTAAATCGGGGACAAAATCTGCTCGGCCATCGCAGGAAGCCGGGCAAAGTCGGTGTTGACAAACCACGCGAAGTTGCGAGGGTGACAGTGCCAGAAAACGAGAGGGTAGATCGTCGCCAGATAGATTGCCGTTGAGTCGATCACTCGTCCTGCATTGTCGTACTCCTGTCCCTTAGACCGATAAAGGGCAACCCAGCCATACTGCTGTCGGACAAAATGGAACACGGCGAGATAGGCCAGTGACCGCCAGAACAGCATATGGCCTTCCGAGTAGATCGCGGCACCAACTGCGAATGCCAGCAGCGGCACCAGCGAATACAGCCAGATCCGGCGACGAAATTCACTCGGGTCAAAATACGTACGAAAGCAGGTTGCATAGACATGGGCGACATCAATGAGCACCACCGTGACGATCCAGAGCCAGTCGGGTGTTTCATGTTCGATCCAGCCCGTCCAACTCCCGGCGATTAACAGGGCAATTGCCAGGACCGCACTGCCAAGAAAGGTCAGCAGGTCCGTTCTTGCAGAGAATAGCCAGGGGAGCCGATCGGGAATTGCGAGACTCATACCGGCAATTCCAGTATTTCATCGGCAGCTCGACATCCATGATCGAACGCCTCTTCAAACAGCGCGATGCCACTCAGGTCGGTATGTGCAAAGTGGATTGGTCCATCAGGCTGAATGGCCTGACGGCGCTGGTTGCATGTGTAGAAGCCGAGTCGCGGGCAAATCATGGCGTGACCCCAGAGAAAAAGATCCAGCCGCGTCGTCAGTTGTCGAATATCTGGATGAGCCCGCTCCAGATCGGTCAGGGCCACATCCGCCAGATCCGCCCATGTTGCGTGCAGAAGCTTTTCTCGCACGCTGCGAGGCTCATCGTCGCTGTACGGATAGTACCAGGTCAAAACGGTCGGACCTTGATCTTGTCCCGATTGGTGAGTCGCGACAACGTAACCAAGTGAACGGCTGTCGTGAATGACATTATCCCAGCTCATGGGAAACGAGCTTTCTCGCGGACGGCCTTCCAGGTGAAGGTTCGCAACCAGCCATGAACCATACTTGAATTCGCTGGCGCTTCGCCCCGTACGCTCTGCGAAGCCCGTGATGAGTCGCGGAGCCAGGAACTGCGGGGCTGCGAAAATCACGTGCTTTGCCCGCAATCCATGGACCTCGTTGGTTTGTGTGTTGAACCAGACAACTTCGACAGTACCGTCACGCCCTTCGGCCAGAGGATTGATTTGTGCAACGGCTGCTCCTGTTTTCAATCGCTTGCCTGCTCGTTCGGCCAAGTGCCTGATCAGCCGCCCGTTACCTTCTGGCCAGGTGATTAATGGCTGATGATCGGCCCCTGGAGCAGACTGACGGGCCGCAAAATAGAGGAGTCCTGCCCAGGCGCTGGTTCGCTCGGCAGAGAGTCCATAGTCATCGCGGCAACTGTAATCGACGAGCCAATGCAATCGTGGTGAAGTCCAACCGTGATCTTTCAGCCATTGCGAAATTGAAATCTCATCCAGTTCTCTGACCCGAGGATCATCGGAAGCGAGACGGGTCGGAATCGTGAAGGCACGACGGCCCATGGAATCGCGCCATTCTGTCCAGTGATCGACCTCCTTTCGAAAGGCTGCCAGTTCAGCCAGATCCTCTTCGGAAGCACCGGTCATCGGATAGAGTCCTTCGATCCATGTTCCCTGGAAGAACAGGCGTTCCTCCGGCTCACGGCAGAGGTACTGCTCACCGATGACGGGCGAGCCATCTGGGGTGATCGATTCCACGACACCCATTTCCTCAAGCAGTTGGATCAGCCGTGTATTGTCTGCAAACGGCACAGGGACATAGTGGGCACCCCACGGGTATGCTGTCAGATCACATTTCCCTGATCGGGATGTTCCTCCGGTCACTGATTCAAGTTCCAGAACGACGAAATCCTCGATTCCACCCTGCTGCAGTCGCCACGCGGCCGATAATCCCGCCGCTCCACCTCCAACGATGACGACTGGCACTTCGCTCCAGGACCCATCCGAAGGACGCGGTCGAAAGCCGTCGCGCAATCGATGTCCAACGGAAGCAGATTGTCCGAACAGTTCACCGGCCGGAGGAAGGCGCGGTGAGGTAGAGCAACCTGCCAGCAGTGCCGGGGTGCCAAGCATCAGCACGATCAGTTCTCGACGGTTGATTTGCATCGTTTTATCGCCAGGAACCCCATTCCTGATCGTAGTAGTGAACGAGCGCCTGATTGTTCAATTGATTGATGTCGGCAGGAATCCGTTTCAGGTCAGGCGGCAGGTCAAACAGGTTGTTGATGATCTCATCATTCAGGTATCGCAAGCTTCCGGCCACTTCGGGCGAAAGTTGCATCGTAGTCTCCATCGGCGAAGCTGATGCCAGAATGAATCCCCATTCACCAAATGAAGGAACAGGGGCGTGATAGGGACGTACGTGAAAGCCCGCTGATTCCATCGTACCGACAATACACCAGTAAGACTTGGGTGCGACCAATGGTGATGTGCATTGCACGCTGATTCGCGCGTCTGAGGTCAGTCGCTGACGGAGCATCGAGTAGAATCGCCTGGTGTACAGCTTGCCGATGGCAAAGCTGCCAGGATCCGGGAAATCGATGATTGCCACATCAAACTTCTTTTCCGATGCCGTACCTGTCCACACAAATGCGTCTTCGTTAATCACGGTCACTCGTGGATCTCGCAGCGAGTTCTGGCTGAGTTCCCTAAGGGGAGGAAATCGGTCTGCCAGCGAAGTCATCCCGGGATCGATGTCGACCAGAGTGACTGATTCAATCGTGGGATATTTCAGAATTTCCCGGACAGCCAGACCGTCGCCACCACCCAGGACCAGAACATGGCGCGGTGAAGTCATCGGCGCCAGTACGGGATGGACCAAAGCTTCGTGATAGCGGTATTCATCCACCGAATTGAATTGGAGATGCCCGTTGAGATAGAGCTGAAACCCCTTGGCGTTTCTGGTCAGCACGATCCGCTGATACATCGTACTTTCCGCATGAACAATGGGGTCACCGAGAACTCGTTCTTCAGCCAGCATCGTCAGTGTATCGGCCTTGATGAAGGCAATGGCCAGGATGCCGATCACCAGGCAGGCTCGTCCCCGCAGTCCTGCCAGGCCACGATGCACGAGCAGAGGGCGTAGCAAATACGTACCCCACAAACCTACTGCGGCATTGATCAGACCGCAAAGTAATGATGTGCGGACCAGACCCAGGTGCGGGACCAGAAACATCGGAAACAGCAGCGACGCCAGTAGCGCGCCGATGTAGTCAAACGTCAAAACTCGCGATACGAGATCTTCGAAATTGAGTTGCTCCTTCAGCAGTCGCATCAGCAGCGGAAGTTCCAGCCCGACCAGCGTACCTATTGAAAAGACCAGGCCGTAAAGGACCAGGCGAAAGACTCCGGCCCACGCAAACGTGGCAAACAGGAGAGGTGCGGAAAGTCCACCCAGCAATGCCACGCACAGTTCGACTTCGATGAAGCAACGGGCGACGCGATCCACGACAAACCCTGACAGCCACGCACCCACCCCCATGGCCGACAGGTAAATACCGATCACCAGCGAGAACTGTGTGACGGAATCCCCCAGCAGATAGCTAGCCAGTGTCCCTGCCAGCAGTTCATAGACCAGACCGCAGGTCGCGATAATCAGCACGTTCAGGTACAGCAGCACCAGCGGTGCGCGGTTCATGGAATCTTCGTGTACGGTTGCCAATGATCGCCCCAATCACGAATGGATGGTCAATTTCACGCTGGTTGTCTTGCTAGTGCGGCTTCCAGGCCTGTTTTTGGGGTTCAATCAGCCGGAACGCGCTAGCGTCCGGTGTTAACCGTTAGCAAGCCCCCAGCGGCTGATGGACCCAACCCAAATTTGCAGCGTCAACACAGCTTCAGCCGGTAATTGCTGCAGCGATAATGTGGGACATCCCCAGAATCACTGCGGCAATAATGATGGCCAGGGCGACATTCTGATCTTGTTCGATTTCTTTCGTCACGGAGAACGGAAGAAGCCGCTTGATACCCCAGAAGCAAACACCAAGAACTACGATCCCGACAATGGAAAATGCCACTGCCGCGATCAGATGCATCACTAGCAGTTGAACACTGCCGTTCCCTGCAGTTGCCTCAGCCAGAGGCACCCGGAAACCCATCAGAGCCGTTGTCGAAAACACTATTTGCCTCCTCCCCACGAACCACCCGAACTGCGGCTGTAAAATGAGCCGCCTGAACCACCACTGCTGTCAAACCCTGCGCCAAGATTACTCGCGACCTGAAACGGAGATGGCCAGCGGCTGCTGCAGGCGACGATGAAATAGGTCGACACTCCTGCACAGTACACCACGAGTAACCATCCATGTAACGAAAACTTTTTCACGATTTACTCTGCCTGTTGATACGGACTGTAATCGCTGTCATTCCAGCGTTTCACTTCCACTTCACTTCGCTTCACCAGCACGACTATGGGCCACGCGATAAGCATCAGAACGGCGATGATCAAGTGCCCCGCAAAATCTCCCGACTTAGTGGGGTCGGCACCGGACGAGTACACCATGTAGAGAAGCATGAGGATTCCAAACGTCGACGCCAGAATCCACCAGAAACCTGTTGGCAGAGGCAGTGCCGGCTGAATTGTGCCGATTCCCCACGGCCGAGGAAGGTCTTTCAATCCAAACGCCGCCTCTAGCGTGTCGACGTCGAGATACTTGGACTGTGAGACGACGAGCTCGTTTCCGGCCGCCGAGGTTGATTTCTCAAACGACAGCATGAAAGGCGGAGCAATGTAATCCTCGGAATGGACGCGGTCCCCTGTATTGACGCGCCAGTAAAACTCGCCGACAACATACTTGACGTAAGCGATACCGCGGTCGTAGAGCCTGCATCGGGTTCCCTGAAATGTCACCTGATTGCTTTCGGGAGTGGCTCCACAGGTAATCGATTCTGCGATACTCCAGTGCTTCTTGTTGCAGATCAGCCAGCGAAATCCTGATTGAGGATTGTAAAGCAGGTATTCCGTCCAGGAATACTCGATTCTCTCTTCAATAACGTACCGACACATGAATCCGATGACGGTGTATTTCACTCCATCCAACGTACCAGTCGTTCCAAGTGGAATCTGAGGAGTAACTTTGAATTTCAGTGTCTGCAGGTATTCCAGCCGGCCACGATTGCAATCCAGTAATGAATGGCAATTCGGGCAGCAGACGCGCTTTGTCTCGTCGGGAGCATGCAGGTTCAGCGGCCCGGCACATTGGGGACAATTGATCTGTAAGGCTTGTGTATTGGGGGCGGGCGGTACCGTGGTCGTCTGGGCGATGCCCGTCAGCTTCAGTTCATCGACCGTCACTTCCCGCCCAAGAAACATCCTTGGTCCCGATTCGGTACCCGACTCCTCGATCGTCGCAAATTCCTGATTCTCTCCGTTCAGATCGGCGAAGCGATGCTCCGCGTCTGGCCGGAAGACCCAGGGTATTTCACCTTCGGCTGATCGCGCTGTCGCAGTACCTGTTTCAGCGATTACCAGGTACTTTCCGTCAGCAAGTTGAATCCGATCTCCAACGTCTAAGGAATCAAATTCCGGCAAGGGCGTCTGTTGACTCAGTCGCCGTTCGGTTGTCAGGTAAAGTTTGCCTTGAGCGGCAGCCAGCCAGCGGACTTTGTCGCCCGGAAACTTCAGATAGTACTCGTCCCACACGCCACCTGCCGGATGCTGATACTGGACTCGGCCAACGACCTGGAAACTCTTTTTCTCAAACAACCCGGTCATGCCGACTTGGACGGGAGAATCGGTTTCCACCAGATCTGCAACCCGACCATGGTCCTCCAGTCGCTTGTCACCTCGGGCGACGACAGAATGACACGATTCACAGATCGTCACCAGGGCGGTACTGAGCTTGAATTCAACGGGTGCGCCACATGCCGGGCAACTGCCGATTCGTTGTTTCATTGTGGTTCCCCGGATGATGAGACCGCCAGGGATCGAATCACATGCCCTCGTTCTACCATCTGCACGACGACCGATGACGCCGCGAGCATTTCCTTCAGGCGATTTTTCCAGGGCCATTCCCGGCGGCGATGGCAACAAAAGAGG
Organism: Planctomycetota bacterium; assembly: GCA_037146815.1. Classification (GTDB taxonomy): domain Bacteria; phylum Planctomycetota; class Planctomycetia; order Planctomycetales; family Planctomycetaceae; genus Schlesneria. The sequence goes on along the minus strand of JBAWWJ010000026.1, from coordinate 40,360 downwards.
TTAAATGTCGCGATTCCATGCTCGGGCCAGGTATGGCAGGCGAGATGCGATTCCGATAACAGGAACAGCCCGGTGACACCTCCAGGCTCAGGGAACTGTCGCCACTGGGGAATGCCAACGACTTGAAGTCCCAGTTCGCGAATTGCGCGATCGCAGACGGTTTGCAGGGTTTCCAGAGACCGCAGCAACTCACTGGGACACCCGGTCGCATCGACAATCCATTCGCACCCGGCAATCAGGTCACGGCCCGACTCGGCGAAACTGGTACTGAAAGTTGTTGGTGAACGTTCTTCCAAGTGGAGTGCCCGCCAGCAAGGTGAGTTCATGCGTTAATCTACGAACAATTACGCAACGTCTGATTGGCGTCAAGCATACGCACTGACAAATGATGGTCAGATCAATCGCGGGTTGCTTTCAGGCGATGAATGTTCCATCGCAGGTCAGACCAGCCAGCTGGCTTCTGATTACCAATGACGGGGGCTGCACTCGCATCGAGATTCTGAGCCACTTCCTTCATCCGATCCAATTCTCCATGGTCTAACCAGAATCCATGGCACTGGGAACATCGATCCACAATCACGTCCGGCATGTCTGCAGGTGACAATGGCGTCAGGAGGATTGCACACTTTGGGCAGTCCGCTTCCACATGGTCCCCTTCCGTTTCATGAAAATGATGTTCTTCGACATTGGCCCAGGGGCTACCGTCGAGTCGATCCAGTTCGCCAGCTTCCACCCAGATGCCATGGCACGTTGGACAGATATCGAGAGTGACATTGCCATAGTCGCCAAGTCGCGTCTGCCTGAGCGGAGTTCCCCGACAAACCGGACAGTCCATCGGGGTGATCCCTGCTGACTTGTCGTGAGTCATCATGTCTTGCAGAGTCTTCAGCCAACCCATCACAAATCTCCTTCGATGAGACTGAACGACGCATCGATCCGCACACAACTGCTGTCCGATGTCCCCCGCTCAAATATCGGTCCTTCAGGTAGAGATGCCCGAAATGAAATCTCACCCGACATCGCCGAAACAAAAATCTGAAGGATCAGCAAGAAGTTAGTGTCGATCCGAGTGCGTCAGCAGGGCTTCGACATGATCCGCCTGAGCGGCTATTTCCAGGACGCTCCGCCGAATTTCTTCGGTGCCAACCGTCGATCGGGGATAGGCATTGATGACAACGAACATGGCCTGACCCTCCACGTCGCGGATTGCCAGGCTGGCATGCATCACGACACTGTTTTGGCGTAGTGCCTGCTCAAAATATTCCGGAACTGCCGGGCAACAGATCGAATAAAGGATGAGCAGCCGGTCGGATAGATCGTGATCCGTTGTTTCTACGATCACTGTCTGTCGTCGATCTCCGGGCAATCGGCGAGTGATCCGATATTGGTTTCCTGAGCGGACCCAGGTGACGGTCGTTTCGTTGGCGAAAGCCTCGATGAACAACGATTCCAGATCGCGCTCCTGGCCAAGAACGGCTCGCAACAAGGCAGCCGCGGCGCAGGCATCGACGGGTCGTTCCTCAGGAATCGGTGATGTCATTCGAGCGACACAGCCCGCCAGTTCGCTGCTGAGGTCCGGTCGCAGGTCTCGGACATCGGGTACCAGTTCAGTACGTCCACTCAGCATCAGTTCAGTCAGATTCTTTCCGACCCACGGAAGCCGTCCGATCAGCATTTGAAACAGACACAAACCCAGTGCATAGACATCGCTGGCAGGCGTTGCGACTTCCCCTCGCAATAACTCCGGTGCCATGTAATTGGGGGTCCCACAGATTGCGTTGGTCATGTGGCTTCCCTCGACCGACATCATTCGTGCCAGGCCAAAATCCCCTACTTTCGCAATGCCTGCACGAGTCACCATGATGTTGTCTGGTTTGACATCCCGATGGACAATCCCCGCGCGATGTGCCGCGGCAAGTCCCTCGGCTACCATCGCTGCCAACTGCAGTGCCTGATCAGCAGGGAGCGGTCCTTCGTCTTGAATCAGCCGTTGCAGCGATCGGCCTGCGACATATTCCATCTCCAGAAAGTGAGTTTCGTCGATCTGTCCGACGGCGTGCAGCGTCACGATATTCGGATGAATCAATGCTGCCGCTGCTTGTCCTTCGCAGTGGAATCGAGCGACGTAATCAGCATCACACCCCCCGCGCCGCGGTGAGAGTATTTTGATGGCGCAATGACGCTGAAGGTCGTGATGCAAGGCCAGGTAAACCCGTCCCATGACTCCAGAGCCGATCAGGGAAACGCACTGATAAACATGGAGCTTTCTTCCGATCCAGGCGTCCTCTGCCGTGAACCCCGAAACGATTATCGCCAGGCGGTTGGGCGAGATATCGGGAAATCGATCGGAATAGTCGGCAACCTTCGGATGCTCGCCTCGTGCGATGCGAAAATCGACCTCCAGCCATAGCAATTCATCCAGCAAAGGACTCCGTTCATCGGGAGTGGCATTTGCCAGGTAGTCCTCGATCACTGGCGATCCACCCATCGCGAGCGCACGTTCGAATTCATCGCACCGTGCATCCACGCGACGCGCAATCTCGGGCGACGTTGAATCTTCAACACCCATGTATCACCCTGTCACCAGCTTTCTCTTCGCTGATCTGCAGTCATCGCCGCAAGCGACTCGACCGCTCTTTCCAAGCTGTCCTGTATCTTTGTGCCGATCCTTGGCCGATCTGCCAGGAACTCGCTCTCCCTGCGAAATGTAGTGCCTTTCTGCTGCCGGGACCCGACACCAGCAAGTCATCTGTTGAAAAGTGCCTGGAGCGTGGCATCCACCATCTACCGACATTATGCTCTTCGATATTGGACTTCAAGCTCCGGAAATCAGGAAGTTGGGATGGTCTCTGGTAGTACGTCAATCACGCGATGGCTGAGGCAGCTTGAAGCCGGACATGATGATGCGGCTGAAAAACTGTGGGAAGCCTTTTTCCAGAAGCTTGTCAAGCTTGCGCAATTGCGCATGCGCACCAACCGACATTTCATTGCCGATGCCGAAGATGTCGCGTTGAGTGCTTTTGCCAGCTTCTGTCGCAGCGTAGAGAACCAGCGGTTTACGCAACTCACTGATCGCAAAGGTCTCTGGAGATTACTGGTCAGCATCACTATTCATAAGGTGATGCACCTGCACCGAGATCAGAATCGACTGAAGCGCGGTGGGGAGTTTCAACAAAGTCATGCTGGGAATGATGCGGGCTCGGCCATCGACACGATCATCAGTCGTGAACCCACGCCGGAATTCGCAGCCGAGATGGCAGACCAGTACAAGCGATGGATGACAGCACTTGGCAACGAAGAACTGGTACAACTGGCGGAATGGAAGATGGAAGGATTCACCAACGAGGAGATCGCTGTCAAATGTGGACGTACCACACGGACCATCGAGCGTAAACTGGCCTTGATTCGCAAGATCCTCGTTCACGAGTTACCTGCGGACGAAAACGTCTGAACGGCGTTTATTCCAGCGAAACGACCTCACCATCAGCACGCGTCGACAGTGATTTCAGGACGTGATCATCCATGCTGTAATTGAGTGACTTGACGGATCCATCGACGAACAGAAAATGGGCGGCACTCGGGTGGTAGCTCCAGAAATGCATGTTGTGGAAGCTGTCCGGAAGTCCGCGATGCAGGCCATAGAGCGTGCTGAGCACGTTGTCGGTGTCGCCATCTCCACTGACACCCCAGGCACAGATCGGCCAGCCGTGATCAAGCGTGGCGGGAATACCACGTTCACCCACCATCAATGTGGTCGATGCCCCGTCGGTGAAGTCACGAAACGAGGTTCGACTTCCGCTAAATAAAGCTCCGTCAAAGTCGGCCGAAGTTGTTCCGCTGACACCCAGGTAATTGGTGGGGCGGTAAATCCCCGATGCTGTCATGGTGCGTAGACCCGCGTTGGGATCACTGGGGCATTGGTACATCTTAACGAGAACATTTCCGGGGTCCGCATCGGGGGCCAGTGAAGATTTCCAATCAAAGCAGGTCCCGGCAGCATTGAATTTGATCATGGAATAGAGCGCCGACTGATCCAGTTGTGGCAGGATCATGCTCTGGTAGGTGAAGTTCGTTCCCGGAACATTGCCGATCGGAAAGCTGCCGTGAGTCTCATGATAATTGTGTAAGGCCAGCCCAATTTGTTTCAGATGGTTGCGGCACTCCGTACGACGCGCCGCCTCTCGGATCTGCTGAACAGCCGGCAAAAGAAGGCCGAGTAACATTGCGATGATGGCGATGACGACCATCAGCTCAATCATCGTGAATCCGCGGCGACTGGCAATCTGGCGTGACATGACTCGTCCTTCTATCGGAGTTCGTGAATTCAATGTCGCGGGAAATGGAATCTGCAAGGAAATACAGGAGCGGCACTGAATGCCGCTCCCGCTTCCGTCAGAAATTCCCAGAGATCACTTTCCGCAGGTTTCAGTTTCGGTCTGTACTGCGCCGAAAGCTCCGGACAGATCCGTAGTTGTCCCGTCAGATTCGACGACCGAGATCGTGTCTCCCTGGCTTACGGCGGGGACAGTTGTCGTCTTTGACGATAGTTTCAGCGACGCACGACCACTTTTTACGGTGCCCGTTCCGAGCAATGTCTTTCCCAGATTGAATGTGACCACTTGACCTTCAAGATTCGCCAGTCCCTTGACGGTGATCGACAGGCTCGAATTCACGGTCGTCGTATTTGTCGCTGTATTCGTGACCGTAATCACCTTGCTTTCTGCGTGCCCTTTGGCACCGACCTGAGCACCGGCTCCCTTCAGCGATGCTTCGGTTTCGGCCTCGGTCACGGTCTTCGTTGAAACCTTGGTGCTGGACTTTCCACCCGGTGCACTGGCTTCGACATACCCGACCCCGATGGCCGATACTGCGAGCGCCAATGCCAATCCTCGAACTGCAAATCGTGTCATGCGAAATTCTCCAATCAACCACCATGAGCCATCGTTGGTAAGAACTACTGCCTCGGACAGTAACTGCCTCGAACACTCGAGCGGTCAACGATGAGACGCCTGTCAGCACTTTGCTGGAGAACCCCAGCGAGAGTGATCGCGTTGCGTGGATTGGTGTTACGCACGTGGTGCGCCAAAGTGACAAAAGATCTGAAAGAATGCCGTAACGCATCTACTGAGAAGGAGATGTGGGGACTTGTGCGAATGCCGGCAAGTTTTTAAAGTCGACGAAATGCGGTGCGCGAATGACCAGTGCCGAGCAGTGTAGGATCAATCGCCGGCGGTTTCATCGGCCGGCGTCGCCAGTCCAAATCCATGAAGTTTCCCACGAAGTGTTCTGCGATGGATTCCCAATAGCCGCGACGCCTGCGACAAATTCCCCTGAGTATGTTTCAGGACCGCCGTGAAAAGTCGCTTTTCCAACGACTGCAGGCATTCTTCGTAAATCGTCGTTGAACCGGCAGCGATTCGCTCGGAGAGGAATTCGTCCAGATCTGCAAAAAGACCTTCGATGGCATCGGTCATCGGGTGCTGCTTTACGACGAGATTCCGAATTCCATCGGGCAGAAATTCTGGAAGCAGCACAAACCCCGATGCTTTCAGGAGTGACTGTTTGATAGCACTCTGCAATTCACGAATGTTGCCCGGCCAGGAATAATTTGCCAGCAATTCCATGGCTTCGGGAGCAATGACGCGAACATCACGGTGAAGTTCGTGGCAATAGCGATCGACCAGATGCTGGGCAAGCATCGGTAGATCGCCGCCGCGTTCACGCAACGGCGGTAATTCGATCGTCAGAACACCGAGCCGATAGTAAAGATCATGGCGGAACGACCCCTCGTCAACCCGCCGTTTCAAGTCGTAGTGTGTGGCGGTGATCACGCGAACATCGACTGTAACCGTTTGCGTCCCTCCCACGCGTTCCAGCTTTCCTTCCTGAAGGACTCGCAGGATCTTGGCCTGCATCGAAGGGGGCATGTCCCCGACTTCATCCAGAAAGAGCGTCCCGCCATGGCACTGTTCGAACTTGCCAATGCGTGTCCGGTCAGCGTCCGTAAAAGAACCCTTTTCGTGACCAAAAAGTTCACTTTCCAGAAGCGATTCCGGAATCGCAGCGCAATTGATGGCAAGGTACGGGAACTTGGCGCGCAGGCTGTGCTGGTAAATCGCCCGGGCGACGAGTTCCTTTCCGGTGCCACTTTCTCCCTGAATCAGAACGGCGACATCGGTCGCGGCGACCCGTCCGATCGTCTTGTAAACTTCCTGCATGGCAGGGCAACGTCCCAGTATGGTTTCGCAATTGGCGTTGATTTGTGACGCTGGATTAGTTCCGTCGTCCAATTCCATCGGCATCCGCATCCGCTGTCCAACGGCTGCCGCCCGCTGCACAATCTGGCGAATCGTATCAAGCTCCAAGGGTTTCAGGACGTAATCAAATGCACCCAGCTTCATCGCTTCGATGGCGGTATCGGTGGTGCCGTGACCCGTAATGACAATCACGGGAACGCGGGCATCAATCTTTCGGAGCTTGGGAAGCACCTGCAGGCCGGTGGCATCCGGAAGGTTCACATCCATGACGACGACATCTGGCAGCCAGGTTCGCATCAGTTCCGTGCCGACATCCGCACGACCGGCTGTTTCCACCTGGAAATCCGGAGCGGCAAATGCCCTGCGAAACGAATGCTGAATTCCCGTTTCATCATCGATGACGAGCAGTCGGATCATGGCAGGCTCACCAGGTTAGGGGACGAACCGACCAGTTGGACCGGATTCTGTGCGAGACGGACTGTAAGAATTGCTCCACCTTCGAGGCGGTTCGCGGCCGAAATGGTTCCCCCTTGCTCTTCCACCAGTCGGCGGCTGACCACAAGCCCGAGTCCGGTTCCCGTTGGTTTATTCGTCACAAAGGCCTCAAACAACTGGCTGAGAAGTTCCTCGGGGATACCACATCCTGTATCCGCGAAGTTTAACTCGTATGCGAAATCCGTGCTTACCAGTGCGGACAGCGTTACTGATAATTCGCCACCTGACGGCATGGCGTCCAGCGCGTTGATCGCCAGATTTAGAAAAAGTTGTTGCAAGTGATCACGATCAGCGTTCAACGTCGCTTGCGGGGTCGAGGTTGAGAACTGGAGAGTAACATGTTGTTGCCGTGATCGGGCTTCGATCAAACGAAAAGTACGATGGATGAGGTCGTTCAGGCTGATCTGTTCAGGTCGGGGCGGATTCGGTCGTGCGAGGTTGAGGAATTCCTGGAGGGAACCTTCCATACGCACGATCTCCTGTTCAATCAGCAGCAGATCTTCGGCGGGCATCCCGCGCTCCAGCGCTTCCTCACGATTCGTCTGAATCAGCATCTTCAAGGATGTCAGCGGATTGCGGATTTCATGAGCCACGCTGGATGCAATTCGCGCCAGTATAGCAAGCTGCTCGGCGCGCATCACGGCCTTATCAACGCGCCGCTGCTCGGCTCTTCGCTGCTCAGTCAGATCTCGTAACATCAGGATGTGTCCGTCATCGTGCCCCGGATTCAACGGGCTGATGGAGATGGCAACTGGGCGTGAGCCCGATGCAGGAGAACAAATTTTCATCTCAATCTTGCGATGACGACAATTACCGGATGTCCATTCAGGGAGAAACATTGCGACGGGCTTTCCAGCCCATGATGTTGATGTTACCCCGAACAAGGCTTCTGCGGCCCGATTCATGGACTTCACCTGTTGCTGAGAGTCGATCGTCAATATTCCCTGTCCAGCATTCTCCAGGATGGTTTGTGCGCGACGTCGTTCAAAGATCGCCGCATCGCGTAGCGGTTCAATAATCAACAGCCACAGCGCGGGACTGGAGAATACCAGCAAAAGCGCCGCGTCAATGATGCCGCGATGCCATTCTCCAACCGACTCGTCGACGAGGTAAGGCAAAATCAACATGACCACATACTCGGATATGAAGATCACCGCCAGCACGACCAGGAAAAGTCGGAGAGGACTGCGAAACAGATAAAATGACAAATCACTGCTCCCGTCACCCAAAGGGCATTTAATGTGGATATGACGATCTACTTGTCATTCTACCACCAGCGCTGGTCACTGGCGCACCATACCCAATGATCGCGGTCATCGTGAAGGGGCAGCCTTACGGCGTAGTGTTTGTGTTGTAAACATTTAACGAGAAACACGTTGCGACCTCATTTAACAGGCGAATCAAGTTTTGTCGCATCTGGTCCGCAATGTGCTTTTGTCTGGTCAAAGCGACAAACCATACCGATCAGCGTAGCTGATGCATATTCCATGTCGAAGTCTCGTCGACCAAGAGATTTCAAGATCCACTCTCAGCAACGAATGTTCTTGAATTTCGGGGGACACCATCGTGATCCACAGTCTTGCGTACCTCGATCCCGGTTCTGGAAGTTTGATTCTTCAGGCACTTGTTGGCGGTGCAAGCGGGTTGCTCGTTCTGGTTCGTTACCTGGTGACGACTTGGTTCGCTCATGTTTCGAGCCATTCGAAACTTTGAATTTCGTTACATCTGTGTCAACGCCTTGGGCGAATGAGGGGGAGTCATGGCTGATAAGAAAAAAGCAGTCCAGTGGATGATGATTGCAGGAGGATGCAGTTGGATGCTTCTGGTCACTGTGCTGATCGCACTTCAACCCGATTCCACGGTGAAAGGGGCTCCTCCGCCGAAGGAAGTTGTGACGTCGGCGACGAATCAATATGTCGTCCTGGGGTACAACGACCTGGGGATGCACTGCATGAATCAGGATTTCTCCGAGATGTGCATTCTTCCACCATTCAATACGCTTCGTGCTCAAGTCATTGATCGTAGTGGTGAAGACCCACGTATCGTGACTTCAGGTGTCAGCGTCAGATATTCGATCCCGGGCAATACAGTCTCTTCGAACAAGACGAATTTCTGGACGTATTCAAAGCCGCTTTTTGGCGTCAACATCCCGGCAAACGTTGGCCTGACGGGAAGTACACTGGCGGGCTTCATGAAACCAACGGGAAACAATGACTGGGCAGCGATCGGGATTCCGGTAACCCCACTGGACGACAAAAAACAATTGAATGCCTTTCAACTTTCGAAAATCGATGTGCTGGTCAACAAACTGCAGGTTGCAACGACATCTGCAGTCATCCCGGTTTCCTGGGAAATCAATTGCAATTTGTGTCACAACACAAAAGGAATCAGTGTTGCCACGGACATTCTTCGCAAGCACGACAAGATGCACAATACGAAGTTGGAAGCGAGCAAACCGGTCCTGTGCGCCGGATGCCATGCTGACCCGGCCCTCGGAACTCCTGGTGTCAAGGGCGTTAAAAGTATGTCGCATGCCATGCACGGATCACACTCGTCACGCATGGCAGCGGTGGCTGGTATTGGAAACACCTGCTATGCCTGCCATCCCGGTACTGCCACGAATTGCCAGCGAGATGTCCATTTTTCCAAGGGGATCGGCTGTGTGAGTTGTCATGGCGACATGTCTGCGGTCGCCAACCCCCTACGACGTCCGTGGGTAGATGAACCGACCTGTGGCAGTTGTCATCAGAAACGCAAACCTGGTTTCAAGTTTGAAGAACCTGGAAAGCTGTTTAAAGATTCCCGTGGGCATGGTGGCGTCCACTGCTCGGCTTGCCATGGCCCGCAACATGCTACGGGTCCAGCAACGACCGCAGCAGACAATGTTCAAGCTGTTCAACATCAGGGACATGCAGGAACAATTACAAAATGCACAGTCTGCCATAAAAAACAACCAGACGAACCGTTCTTCCATAAGATCGATGACTAACGGGAAGTTGCTACCTTGCTGGAACAGACGACGAGTGCTTATTCAGGGACTGCCCGTGTCGTCCATGTCCTCCGTGTGCAATTATCTTCTGTGAATCTCGGGAAGTACTCGGACACGGAGTGCTCGGAAGGCACGGACGAATCTGAGGGAGTTGCATCACTGACCGGGTCAACAGCCAAGTTCTTTGAGCGTCTCCACAGACATCGTTTGACTCCCGAAGTCCGATGTCGCAATAGCGATTGATCCGTTTATTCTCACTCACAAACACCCGTCTCAAATCCATGTTTGATAGAATCGCGAGGGAACACACGACAAACGCGTAAAAGCCGCAGAAGGATTTTGAAATGACGTTTCTGCAGCACCGCGACCGGCAGCCCGAATTGATGGACCAGCCCGGCCTGGAAGAAGCCGCACATCACGCGGCATTGGCGGGGTTGCGACGTGTCAACTGGCTCAGTGGCGGTGTCCCCGCGATGTGGCGACAGTTGCCGACATTGGCACGCTCCGCATCCGCTGATCGGCCTTTACGAGTTCTGGATGTGGCCTGCGGAGGTGGTGATGTCATCGTCCGGTTAGCCGGTCGGGCGAAAAGACATGGTCTGCCGATTCTGTTTGAAGGGTGTGACATCAGCGAGACCGCTCTGAAGTTGGGATATCAACTTGCTCGGCAGCGGCGTATGCTGGACCTGCGATTTTTTCAGCATGATGTCCTGCATGAACCTCTCCCTGATCGGTACGACGTGATCCTGTGTTCGCTATTCCTGCATCATCTGGATCAGTCGGACGCAGTTCTGCTCATGAAGAACATGGCGCAGGCGGCTCGACGCGCGATCCTGGTAGATGACTTGCTGAGGACACGACTGGGCTACCTGATGTGCTGGATTGGCTGCCGAATTGTGACTCAATCACGCATTGTCTGGAACGATGGTCCGTTGTCTGTTCGAGCCGCATTCACGATGGAGGAAGCTCGCCAACTCGCTGGTCAGGCTGGGCTGAATCAGATCCAGATTCGACGCCATTGGCCAGAACGATTTCTACTCAGGTGGAGTCGCGAATGACCGAACCTGGCAGTTTGGAAAGCACTGCTGATCCATCGAGACCTGCCACCAAAAGGCCGGTCGGCGTCGCAAATGAGGACGCACAGCCACAGAGCTTTCCGAATCGTCTGGCGTGGGATGTCATTGTCATCGGGGCGGGCCCTGCCGGGTCGCTGGTCTCTCGATTGCTGGCTCAGCGTGGAAACGCGGTGTTGTTGATCGACGCCAAAGAGTTTCCTCGCGATAAAGTTTGTGGCGGTTGCCTCAGTGCACGTGCCGTCGCACAACTGGCTCAGGCGGGATTGGGTGAACTGCCGACAAATGCTGGTGCCGTTCCACTGGATGCTTTCGAAGTTCATATTGGCGGTCGTGTCTCTCGGTTTGCACTGAGCGGCGGTTATTCACTCAGTCGCCGCACGCTCGATCAGCACCTATTGAACGCTGCGATCGCCGTTGGGGTGCATTTTGTTCCCCAGACAATGGCGGTTATCGAGAAAGAGTGTATTGCTGGACGGCGGGTGGTGACGGCCCGGCATGGCTCGCATGTCAGCCAGTTTGATGCGGCCTGTGTCGTCTGTGCTGATGGCTTACTGCGGTCCGCTGCACGACAACTTCCGGAACTCGCCGCCGAGACTTCACCACGATCTCATTTGGGAATTGGAGCCTGTCTGCACCATCCGGGACCGGCATTCGAAGAACGCGTTCGGTCTGGCACGATTGCGATGGCTGTCGGTCGCGACGGGTATGCAGGACTGGCCCGCTGCGAGAATGGGCGACTGAGTATCGCGGCGGCGATTTCTCCGGCGTCGCTCAAATCCGCGAAAAGCCCCGCTGCGCTACTGAAACGAGTATTGGCTTCCGCAGGACTGCCATTTGTCGAGAACGCAGATTCCATCGACTGGCAGGGAACGCCTCTTTTGACCAGTCACGCCCGAACGGTAGCTACCGAACGCGTGTTTGTGATCGGTGACGCCGCAGGTTACGTAGAGCCGTTCACAGGCGAGGGGATGGCGAACGCACTGGAAAGCGCCTGGCTGTCCGCACCGTTGATCGAGCAAGCAGTTCGTCAATGGGATCCTCAATTGGCCCAAAACTGGAATACGAGTTATGCGCGAGCCATACGACAGCGGCAATGGCCCGTGCGAACCCTGGGGGCAACGCTTCGCTATCCGACTTTAAGCCGCGTGCTGTTACGCATCGGTCAGTTTGTTCCCGCGGTTCCCCGCTGGTTAATTTCCCGAATCAATGATCCGCGACCCTGTACTGTGACAACAGAAAGCCATTTATGACGATGACCATCCGGGGCTGGGGCGCGGTTGTGCCTGAAGGTTTTGCCACGCAGGAAGATTCGGCCCTGCATGCCGTCGAGATGTGGGGCAACGTGATCGGCCGCGGCCCTGCAATCATGGCGCTCTATCGTCGATCCGGAGTCAAGACGCGTCACAGTATTCTTGTCGATGGCAGTTCGAACGGAGATTTTTCAAAGGGACATGCAACGAGTGGTCACGGTTCCAGTGAACACCGTCCGAGTGAACACCGTGCGAAGCAGTCATTCTATAGTCCTGCGGCCAACGAGGCGGATTCGGGGCCAACGACGCGAGTCCGCATGCAGCGCTATGAAGTCGAGGCCACGGCCCTCGCGACAAGAGCGGCACAACAGGCCATCGAATCCTCAGGTGTCGCACCCGAATCGATCACACACCTGGTCAGCGTCTCCTGTAGCGGGTTTGCTTCACCCGGTTTCGATCTGGGACTGCTCGACACTTTGGGATTGAAGCGGAATATCGTCCGGACGCATGTGGGATTCATGGGATGTCACGCGGCATTCAATGGGTGGCGCGTGGCTCATGCGTTTACCGGGAGTGATCCCAACGCGCGTGTCCTGGTCTGTTGTGTCGAACTCTGCAGCCTTCATCAGCAGTACACGACCAGTGCCGAGCAGATCGTCGCGAATTCCCTGTTTGCTGACGGTGCCGCCGCGCTGATCGCAGATTCTTCCGAAGTCACGAAAAGCCCCGACTGGCAATTGGTCGAACAACAGAGTTTTGTTGTTCCGGAAACAGCCGATCTGATGACATGGCGGATTGGCGATCACGGTTTTCAGATGACATTATCACCAAAGATTCCTGAGGTGATCGAAACAAATCTACGGCCCTGGCTGCAGCAGTGGCTGGCTTCCCTGGGCCTGTCGATTGAAGAGGTCGGTTCGTGGGCGATTCATCCCGGTGGCCCGCGCATTTTGAATGCCTGTGAAGCGGCCCTTCAGTTACCGCCACACGCGTTGACAGCGTCTCGAGAGATCCTGGAACGGTACGGAAACATGTCGTCACCGACGATCATGTTCATTTTGAATCGACTGCGAGAAACCGATTCTCCTCGTCCGTGCGTCTCGCTGGCGTTTGGTCCGGGAATTACACTGGAAGCGGCACTGTGGAGATGAGACCTACGTAGTGAGCGCGTACATTGCGTAAGTACCAACCCAATGCGTGACTGAGTATTCGTTGCTTTCCAGCATCGGAATTCCAGCGTCGAGATGTTCCTGGGCAAGACGTGTAAGGCCTGGGCGACGCGGATCGCTCGTTGGCAGCCCGCAGGCGATTCCGTTGAGCATCCAGGCGCGGCTGAAATAGAGTCCCGCGAAATGAGCGGCTTTTCCATCCTGAAGATCTGTCGGTGCGGGCATCGGTTGCAATGTTTTTTCATGCGGAAAGCCAGGTAGCGCCGTTGAGAACCAGGCGCTGAAGTCATTTGGACTCATCACCCGCCTCATCAGGTCCGCTGTTGCCAGGGCTGGTGACAAGAAGTCGTGGCCCGAGGGTTCCAGAAACAGCGGAAGATTGCAGTCCGACGAGTAGAACCGCATTGCCGTACTGCAAACGAGATCTGCTGTACTGTGATCTGCGGCATCGCGAGCCCAGTCTGCCAGCAACCCGAGTGCGAAGGCGGTCTGGTTGTGTTCCCCGGTGCGTACAGGAGCCAGTAACCTGGGCAGCCATTCGTGAAAACGGCGGACCGTGAGTTGTTCGAGAGGCTGAAGGCCCTCGAGCCAGGTTCTGGCAATTGAGTCGTTCCACTTTCGCAGTTCAGCAGTCAATTGCAGCAGCCAGACCAGGCCGTACGGCCGTTCGAAAGAAACTCGTAGCGGATGGCTCAGGAAGCGATATTCACCCGCCAGGTTTTCCGGCGTAAAACTGGTGGCCAGCGCCGATTGGACTCTGGCAGCCATTGGTACATCGGGCGGAGTCATCGATAACCAGCGGACCAGCAACCAATGACTGTGAACGGCAGAGTGCCAGTCGTAGCAGCCATAGAAAGCAGGCGTCCAGTCGCGCGGCCGTATGAAGTTCGTCGGTGCATCGATCACCACGGGAAAAAAGCACGGAAATTCGCGATGAATTCCGGCCAATGCCATTTCGACGCAGCGTTGCAACAGTTGATTATTCGACATCATGTAACAGATCTCTTCACCATCTCCATGAAGTTTCGCTCATTCTCAAGATCCATCGAAGACACGGCCTTGTCGCAGACTCCAAGACCGTGGCACCCATTTCGGTTTGAACCGTGGGCAAGCGCCCTGCGGCTGTCAGTCAAACTCAAATTCTTATCCGTGACATCCGGAGCATATCAATATCAGGCAGCACGGCGAGGGTCACCTTCGTGTACGCCCGCTGTTTGGTATTCCATGCCGGACCGGGCCATGCGAACGGATGGTTTGCATTGTTTTCGACGTAAGATGTTGTGTCCGTGTAGGTTGTGCTGCATTCGAACCGGTCTTGAGTGAAATTGAAATGCCTGTCACATTACGTTCCTTCATCGGTGGACATCCAGGTCACCGAAGAACCGAAAAAGTGTAGGGGATTTGACAAGCGTGGTTCATCGACCGCACATCAACGGAATGATGCTGATCGTGGCAATGATCGTTGCCTCGTCGAGCGGCTGCGCCACCATTCAAGGCTATACGACTCCTGTCACCAATCCTGTGTTTGTGCGAGCCAACAATCACGAAGTTGCCTGGGAACGAACGGTCGATGTCGTTCACGAATACCTGTTTGAAATTGAACGCGAAAACAAACTGGGTGGAGTTCTGGAAACTCGCTACAAGACGGGTGCCAGTGTTCTGGAACCGTGGCATCGCGATTCTGTCGGTAGCGCCAATCGCATGGAGAGCACTCTGCAGTCAATCCGGCGCAAAGCCTACGTCAGCATTACGCCCGTTCAGGGGGGATACCTGGTAGGAGTGGAAGCTCACAAAGAACTGGAAGATGTTGCCCAGGCGGCGAACTTGCAAGGGGCCGCCACGTTTCTTGATGACAGTCTGCTGCAGCGCGATCTGAACGCCGTGGTCGGACAGGCGACGCCGTCCGGGTGGGTCTCCAAGGGGCGCGACGAAGCACTGGAACAATCGATGCTCAGGTCGATTCATCGAGCTTTCGGCGCACCTTGATTGTCCTGCATTCGGACTGACTTCCAAATACCGATCCTTTCCAGTCAGTGTTCGAGCGAGTGTTGCAGAGTAACCCGTTCAAGCGTACAACGAACACGGGCTGCTTCCGATTTCTCCTTCAGCCACTGGGGCTCCTTGATGACAGATCCGCTGCCGCTGTTGAAAGACCTGGTTTCGATTCCCAGTGTGAACCCCATGGGACGAGATGTTTCAGGGCCCGAGTTTTTCGAAGGGCGTGTCACCGCGTACCTCGAAAACTACCTGAGTCGTCTGAATGTTCCCTTCGAAATCGTCGAAATGACTTCGGGTCGCGCCAATGTTCTCGCTCGTCTGGATGGTGGGAAGTCGTCTCGAACGATTCTGCTGGATGCCCATCAGGACACTGTCCCCGTCGATGGAATGACAATTTCACCGTTCGAGCCGACCGAGCAGGATGGTCGAATCTATGGTCGCGGATCGTGTGACGTGAAAGGGGGAATGGCATCGATGCTGGCCGCCTTCACGCGGTTGGCGACAGAGCGGCCCGCCGGAATGGCCAATGTCGTTCTTTCCTGCTCCTGTGATGAAGAAGCGACCAGCCTGGGGATCAATCATCTGGCAGCCAGTTGGACAGGCAAGGCTCCGGCATATCGCCTGTGCCCGCAACGACCCGACGTAGCGATTGTCGCGGAGCCGACCGAACTGGATATCGTTGTTGCTCATCGAGGTGCCACGCGCTGGAAACTTCGGACTGCAGGCCGGGCCTGCCATAGTTCCCGGCCGTCGGAAGGGATCAACGCAATCTACCGGATGGCCCAGGTGTTGCGACTGCTTGAAGAATACGCCGCATGGTTACCCGGCTCCCGACCGGCTCATCCCCTGTGCGGTCCGGCAACTTTGAGTGTGGGACTGATCTCCGGTGGAAGTAGTGTCAACGTTGTTCCCGATGGATGTGTCATTGAACTGGACCGGCGAGTCATCCCTGGCGAAGAGAATCTGGCTGTCCAGGCCGAGATTGCCGATTACCTGCGCGAACGCCTCGACTTCGAACTCGTCCACGAAGCTCCCTATTGCACAAGTCCGGCACTGGGGGACGACCTGAACGGTTCACTGGCACAGCAATTGAGCCAGACGATCTCGACCGTGGTCGGGCCACGCCAGATCATCGGCGTTCCGTATGGAACTCACGCTTCGCGTCTGGCACGGATCGGTATCCCGTCTGTTGTGTTTGGGCCAGGTAATATCGCCCAGGCACATACCAAGGATGAATGGATCGCCATTGACCAGTTGCGTCAGGCGGCTGAGGTGTATTTTCAGTTTTGCGCAGCGGGTTAGTTGGTTGGGGAATCGCTTGGGCTGGCGATGGGAATTATGGGAAGCATGGGAATAATGTCATTTACGGCGCCGTTAACGCCAGGAATCATAATTCCCATGCTTCCCATAATTCCCATCGCAAACGCCGCGTTGCACTAACCCAGCCGCCCCTACTTGCGCACCCCAAGATTCAAATACAACTTCACATTGTGCGTCACGCGGCCGCCAGCCACGAGGTCTGGTTTTCCATCACCGTTGAAGTCAGCGGCCAAAGCATCTTCCACCGCGACTCCGCCATCGTCGATCACGTGCTTGGACCACTTCCGATTGGCTTCGTCATCACAGGAATAAACATACAGGCCGGGGCCTTTGACCGTTCCAGTGCCAGGTTCCCGATGACCGACCACGATTTCGTCGGCTCCGTCACCATCCAGATCCATCGCCCAGACGGCGTGTCCTGCTTTTAACGTGTCTTCGATGACTGTCCGCTGCAGCGGCAGCGATCCATCCGGCTTCGTGGTATAGACCGCAATGCTGGTTCCGTGCATCGGTTCCACCGTCGCCAGGAATCGGCCACCACTTTTGAGTTTGCCGACGCGAATTTCGCCAGCTCCCTGAGTTTCCGGCTTGTCGCCGATGGCTCCCTGTCCCAGTTTCGTCTTTTGAAAACCATCCCCTTTGCGTTCGATCAGAAAGACCCCTTCCTGGCTGGCTGTAATCGTGTCCAGCTTGCCATCGCCATTCCAGTCGACATGAGTATGGTTGTGCATTCGATTCAAGGACTCGTCGAGGATCGACATTCCCCAGCGATCGGTCTTGGGCTGAGCGGGGATTTCGAAGGCCATCAACCGGATTCCGGCTGGTGCGACGCTGCGATTGAGCGGCGAAACGACGAGTTGAGGTTTTCCTTTGCCAAGGACATCCGCGAAACTCATACGATGAGTACTCACTTCTTTGGCGATAAAGTGAACAGACCATTTGTCGTCCGGCTTCGCACCGCGCGTGATCCATTGGATCGTGCCGGTATTTGATTTAATCCAGCCAGCCCCGAGAGCAAAATCGACTCGACCATCGCCATCAATGTCCGTGGCGGCAATGCAGACGTTGTCGAGTTCCGTCTGGTTGTCGATGATAATATGTTTGGTCCAGGTCGGTGCTTCGTACCATTGGACCCGGTTTTCACTGACGGCGACAATATCCAGTTTGCCATCACCATTCACATCGGCACTGGTGACCGCATAGCAGACGACGCCAATATCCGGATCGATCACCTTGGCTTCGAATGCAGGGACCCCTGCATTAACTCGACCGCAGAGGCAAACGGCCGACAAAAGAAAAGTCGCGAGCCAGCGGTACTGCGGCATGATAAGCTTCCTGAAGATCAAGGTGGTAGAATCGGGATTGTGTCTGGCACAAGAATGCTACCATCATCGACCATGAATGGACGAGTGTTCGGCCGCGAATTTGGCCGGTTGTTGAGGAGATCGCCGTGGGAGTGTTCAGCGGATCGCAGTTGTCCTGGAAGACTCTGGCGATATTTAATCGTTCGCTGAGCACGATGCTCCATTCCGGCGTCAACATCCTGAAGGCCTTTCAAATCGCTGGTTCGAAGTCACTCGATCCTCAATTGAAACGGGCATCAAAGCAGATTGTCGAAGATCTGCGTAGTGGCAGTCAGGTTGCTGTTGCCATGCGGGAACAGGCAGGTTCATTTCCAGAACTGATGATTGACCTGATTGATGTCGCCGAACAGACAGGTTCTCTTCCCGAAGTTCTGCTGGCGCTGGCAGAACACTATGATAATCTGGTCCGATTGCGACAGACATTTCTCAGTGCCATCGCCTGGCCAATCTTTCAACTGGTCGCGGCGATCATGATCGTGGCACTGCTCATTCTGATCCTGGGAATGATTGGCGGCAGTCCGAACGAAAAGCCGACCGACATCCTGGGGTTAGGATTGATCGGGACTCAGGGAGCGATCCTCTGGCTGTCAGGTTGCTTCGGAACGGCGGCGACGGGATTCATCGTCTACAAGATGCTGACAAAAGGGCTGCAGGGACAGACGTTTGTCCATTCATTCCTGCTGCACATCCCTGTCGTTGGTGGATGTCTCAGATCGTTCGCCGTGGCCAGGTTCTCGTGGGCCTTTGCGTTGACACAACAGGCGGGGATGCCGATTGAACCGAGTCTGGAATCCAGCTTGAAGGCGACGGCCAACGGAGCGTTTATTGCTTCGATTCCTCAAACGGTTGGTATGGTGCGCGAAGGGGAAGACCTGGTGACGACGCTGCACGCAACAGGCCTGTATCCGCGCGACTATCTGGAACTGGTCCGTGTCGGCGAAGAAACGGGTACCGTTCCAGAAGCCCTGCAGCGAATCAGCCCGCAACTGGAAGACGAGGCACGTCGCAGTCTATCAGCCATGACCGCAGCATTAGCGTGGGTGATCTGGGGCTTGGTCGCCTTCCTGATCGTCTTCATTATCTTCCGCGTCTTCTCAAACTACGTCGCCCTGTTGAATGATCTCTCCAAGGGGATCTGACAAAGCAGACTAGTGCGTCCAGACTTAATTTGTGGGTTGATCTGAAATTGTACGACGGACTTCCAGTCCGTCGTACCCCCCGAATTTAGCCGTGACAACGCACTATGCACGCAGCAATCGCCCCGCCTTGACGAGGCCACCCTGCATGACCGCAATAAAGCGAGAACGATCTTCCAGGATGGAAATGTCAGCCAGAACATCACCATCAACAACAAGCACATCTGCCAGTTTCCCGGTTTGCAGTGTTCCCAGTTCGTGCGCCCGTCCCAGGATCTCGGCGCCCGTCTTCGTAGCACACATCAGGGTTTCGAGCGGAGTGAATCCGACGTGCCTGACGAAGAATGTCAGTTCTCGAGCATAATCGCCGTGGGGATTCCAGCCGAATCCATAGTCG
This sequence comes from Planctomycetota bacterium, assembly GCA_037146815.1. Lineage (GTDB taxonomy): Bacteria > Planctomycetota > Planctomycetia > Planctomycetales > Planctomycetaceae > Schlesneria. The sequence continues at coordinate 20,909 of JBAWWJ010000026.1, read as the reverse complement.
CCCCCCAGGCCAATCCGTCCCCCGGCTTTTAGAATCCTGCGGGCACTTTCCGTACCTCCATCGAGTGTCTCCTGGTGTCCGTCGATTACGGCTTGAGGCAGACCGAATTCCGGACCTCGCTCAATACTGGCGAGTTCAAAATAGAGTGCAGGAACGACCGGGACATCCCGTTGCAGAATCAGTTCCAGAGCTTCGTCGTCAACAAATGTCCCGTGTTCGATGGCATCGTAGCCGGCGCGCAAAGCATTCTTGATTCCCTGCGTCGCGCGACAATGCCCGGTGACTTTGAGCCCGTGATTGTGTGCCGTGGCCACGACCGCATGCATTTCTTCAAAGGTCATGCAGAGCGTGTGATGATCGTTGATGTCGGGAGACGCGGCATCACCGGTGGGATATGTCTTCACCCATTCGACACCGTCCTTCACCAGTTTACGAACTGCCGCGCGAGCCTCGTCTGGGCCATTGATCAGCAGGACGAGTCCATCCATACTGATCTTGCGAAAGTCGGGATTCCAGTCCATCAATCCCCCGACCCCACAGATCTCGCGCCCGCTCGTCGCCATGCGAGGCCCTGGCATCAAGTCTGCTTCGATTGCCTTCTTCAGCCAGACATCGATGTTGAACAGGCTCCCGCCGCTACGAGCGGACGTATAACCGCATTCGAGGGCCAGCTTGGCGTTGCAGGCCGCCAGCAGCGTGACATATTCGACGGGATACTTGATATCCAGATCTTCCAGTGCCGAGACATTGAAGTATGTCGGATGAAAGTGCGCTTCAATCAGGCCTGGCATGATGGTGCCCCCGTGTGCATCGATCCGGGTAGCCGAGGGACCAACAGGAGGCAACTGACTCGCGGGACCGGCATAGGTGATCTTGCCGTCCTCAATCAGCAGAGCCCCGTCAGGAATGGCGTTAGCGCCGGTTCCGTCGATCAGTTGACCATGTTCGATCACTGTCACTCCGGTGGCAGTCTTCATGTGGAATTCCCCTCAAGATGCAGACACCCATCAAGACTTCGTCACCGTCACGGCATTGGCCATCAGGAGACATGCAGAGCATCGAGCATATCGTAGCGACACCCGGATGTCACATTTGGTAGCACTGGAACTGCGGGCCATCGTCCTTTTTGCGCTTGGTTGTGGGTGGCACTGGCGGCAGCCTTGGGCCGCCAGTGTCTGGATGGCGCTTTGGCCATGACGTTGTTCAGCGGGATGTCACGTGTCGGGCGCAACCCGTTTAAAGGAAGCCCACGATGGCCTCACCGTAGGAACGGCCCGATACGATCGCCAGGGTTCAGAAGCCTGGATTCGCTGGAGCGGCACCGCCACCTGCAGCTCCGCCACCACCAGCAGCTGGTGCCGGCGGAGTGACTTGAACCGGCGGTGCAACAGGGCCTTGACGCCCACCAATCAAGCTGCGACGCATGGCGTACCTGATCGGGAACGACGGCCAGATCGTGTTGTGATAGGGCTGACTTTTGTCACCAAGTACTTCGTACTTGCCATCAAACGCATGAGTAATGGTTGTCTTGGTATTGGAGTCGAAATACTTGACGTGCGAGAACGGTTTTTCGGTGACGTACTGCGTAAAGCCGAGCCATTGACGATCAGGAGCCAGACCAAAAAAAGCCGCTTGTTCCGGTTTGAATCCGAGGAATTCGCGAGGCAACGGTGCGGTATGCATCGAAGTCAACAGAACGGCCATCGTGACGTAACCTGTCAAAGTGCTGAAAACCCAGCGTCCCACCTGATCGACCGTCGATGGGAGCTGAATGAACGTCGGCGACAATTGTTCCGTACCCAGCCGCAGTGCGAAGATGAACCCGATGAACAGTCCCAGCAGCGCGACGATATCGGAATAGCCCTTCCAGCCCCCGAGAAGTCCATCCAGAATCCCCGCCAGCGGTTCGAAGAAATTCATCGCCAGCAGTCCGGAAATCAGGACGCACAAGAATGTATGGGCAGCACCCCACAACCCTTCGGCTGCGACGCACCACACGATAATTCCAATCACGATCAGGCAACCGACGTCGATCATGAAAAACTCAACTTACTTGGCAAATCGGAATCAGAAACCGTTCGTCGTACCCGGCACGACGACCAACCCGTTCAAATCGATCGCTACTTGACGACCCGCATCATTTCGTCGACCGAGGTAATACCCTTGACGACCAGTCGCAAGCCTTCTTCTTTCATATACAGCATCCCGTTCTTGCGGGCTTCCGCCTTGATCGCCGTCAGGTTGGGATTTTCGCGAATCAGATCTCGCAGCCTGTCGGTGATCACCAGCAATTCGTAGACGCCGATCCGCCCGACGTAGCCGAGGTCGTTACAGGTGGGACAGGTCGCCTCGCGTGTTGCTGGTGGCCGGTAGAACTTGTCGACCTTATCTCCGGGAAGTCCAATCTTCTGCAACATGTCCGCCGTTGGCTTATAGGCTTCCTTGCAATCGTTGCAGAGCTTGCGAACCAGTCGCTGTCCGAGGATCGCCGAGACCGAACTGGAGAGCAGGAACGGCTCGACTTCCAAGTCGATCAATCGGAACAGTGCCGCGATGGTGTCGTTGGCATGCAATGTTGAGAACACCATGTGACCGGTATTTGCTGCCTGGCAGGCGATCTTTGCTGTTTCACCATCGCGAATTTCACCGACCATCACGATATCGGGGTCTTGTCGCAGCACGCTTCGTAGCGAACCGGCGAACGTCTGGCCCGCCTTGCTGTTGATTTCGATCTGCGTGACGTTGGCCATCTTGTATTCGACGGGGTCTTCGATCGTGATAATGTTGTTTTCGTAGGCATCGATTTCCTGGAGCGCGGCGTACAGTGTCGTCGATTTACCAGCCCCGGTCGGACCGCAGGTGATCATCATCCCGTGTGGCTGGTGCACGATTTCCTGAAGCTGCTCGACCATCTGCTTCCGCATTCCCAAGTCGGACAGCGTCTTGGCTGACGAACCCTTGTCGAGGATACGGATGACCATCTTTTCGCCACCCTGCAGGCCTTGAGTGGCAACACGGAAGTCGATCTGGCGTCCTTCCATTTCTGCACGGAAGCTGCCGTCCTGAGGCTTGCGGCGTTCGGTAATGTCCATGGATGACAGGACTTTGAAGATATTGACCAGCGCATCCCCCATGGGGCGGTCAAAAGCTTCGGCGGGATACATCACGCCGTCGATACGCAGCCGCACCGACATTTCGTCTTCTTTTGGCTCCATATGGATGTCGGTCGTGCGACGCAGGATGGCATCGTAGATCAGTTCTTTGGCTGCGAGATAGCCCTTGGAACTTTCGACCTGCCGCGATCGATCCATTTCGCCGGCACCCTTGCCCGACTTCCCGATCAGCTTGATCGGCGGACCAACCACAGATTCGCGTTGTTCGCGCGAACCAATCTGAACGCCGATCTTGGATAACAACCGAATCGTCACGGCGCGAATATGTCGACGGGTCAGGACCTTGCCGGAATCGGGAACTCGTTTATTGCGTTCCACGACGTACAGGCCCATCGGAACGGCATAGCCGATCGTCATGACCACGAAGGCAATCCCGAAACTGGGTGAGCACAACGCCCCCACGAATCCCACCACTCCGGCTAACAGGACGACAGAGTTCCACAGATCGGGCCGGACCTTCAGGGAATTGGCGTCGCCATCAATCCAACCAGCGGTCCAGGTCCAGAGCAGAAACAAACCGATGAAATACAGGAAGGCACCGGTATGCAGGTAGAAGCCTGCCAACCGCGGATCTTTCGGATTGCTGCCGCGATAAAATGGCCCTGGGTAAGGAGGATAGGCGTTCGCATCCCGAACCATAGCGGGTGCGGGCGCAGGAGTACTGACAGCGGGTGCCGGGGCGGACTGCTGTGCCGAAACGTGCGTTTCGCCACTGGCAATCCAGGCGATTGCCAATGCCACGACGCAACTGAGCAAAAATCGATACGACACGGATTCGGTCCCCGACTCGAAAGCAGCGAACTTGGCAATCGAATAAACGACGTTCTGTCAGACGCACGCGGTCTGAAATCCTATTCCGGAAAGTCTACTGTATCAGACGAAGTTGGAACAAACGTCAGATATCCCGAAATCGGATTCTTGATGAAATCATCACTCCGGCCCTGAGTGAAATTGGAAGTCATTCTGACTTCGTTACGTTCAAGCTGGAAATCGAGCAGAGAATTCAAGATCGGCCGATCAGAATTCGATCTCAATTAACTGCTTTTCACGCAGCAGCTTGGATTCGATGCGAATCGCGTCTTTGACGAGACGGTCGGCGCCGGGAACGCGGATGCGAATCTGCACGCTCCCATCAACAACATTGAATGCCTCGTCGCGTCGAAACCGGATGACCTGCTTATAACCATCGGTGCCGGTCACCATCCCGGTCAAATCACTCCCGCGGTAGCTCTTGATGTTCGGCGGCAGACGAAACTGGATCACGATTTCGTAGGAAACCCCCGGAACGGGATCTCGAGGGTCCGTCCAAGCCGAAAAACTCCCTTTCGTCACCGCATATCCCGGGATTCTGACTGCGGGGACCGCGACAGCATCGCCATCGCTGGATCCGTTACCGTTCCCTTTTCCTGCCCCACCGGCAAGTCCCATGATGGAATCGCTGGGGTCAAATGCCTTTTCGACGTCCACCAACTGTGAGACATCAGTGAATTGGATCGGAGCCGCATCCTGACCTGCTTCGATCGGGGTCACGGCATCCAATTCCATCTCTTCCGCAACTTCGGCGTCGCCCATCTCTCCGAAAATATCCAATGAACGACGCAGCGCAGGACTACTGAAAACGAGGAGTGCAAGGATCCCAAGCAGCACAGAATGCACGAGGAATGAAGCCATTACCCCAGCCATCGCACTGCTGTGGATCCATCGCAACATCATTCCATTAAAAGAGTTATCCTCTGGAGGTAACTCACTGTCGGCGACAGTCACGGCAACTGCGACCGGCACGACGGGTTTGACAGTTGGCGGATTCGGTGTGAATACGAGTGGCGGGGGCTGGACAGAAGGTGTGGCGGGTTTGGTGAAGACCAACTCGGGAAAGATCGCCGGAATTTCCACTGCGGCGACAGGCTTTGCCGGGGGCTCTTCCAATAATTGTGCCGAATCCAATTCGTCAGGAACGCTTTCGAATTCGACTTCTAATTCGGAATGAGCAGTGACGGGCGTTTCGGGCAACTCCGCCACGCGAGCTCGCCGAGCGGCCAACCAAGGGGGGACATTGGACTCAGTCGACGACGCTGCCGTCGTTGGCATTCGCCCAGAACTGAGTGGCAACTCTGCCATGTTGATTGCCTGTCGAGACCCTACTGGTCCGAATATCTACCAGTCCGAAAATCGTTCCGGTTTCTGACGTTGCATGCACTACGATAGGCCGCGAATCTCGCCCAATCAACCCGACCGGACTCGAATCGACCAGAATCTCGGGTGCCCAACGCCCCAATTATTATACGTCGACACGATCGCGTTCCCTACAAGAGAAATTGCGAAAATCCGTCTCCGGCGACAATTTACCCATTCTGTCTTGAATTTTGACGAGTTCGATTGCGATCCTGTACCGAACCATGTATCAGTGTGTGTCGATGTTTCACGTGATTTCGAATGGGCCATTCGGAAGCGTTGAAACCTGTAGCCGCTAAGGGAAAACGCATGCCTCAGATTAAGCACAGAGTTCGGGGATTCACCTTGATCGAACTCCTTGTCGTCATCGCAATCATTGCTGTCTTGATTGCGTTGCTCTTGCCAGCAGTGCAGCAGGCGCGCGAAGCGGCTCGCCGAACTCAATGCAAAAACAACCTGAAGCAGCTTGGATTAGCACTTCATAATTACCATGACACTTTCGGACGATTTCCGCCGGGATCCATCAGTCGCTCGGGATCACGGTTTGGCGGACCGGAATGGCCCTATTTCATTCACTACCTGCTCCCCAACATTGATCAAACCAACGTTTACAACCAGTTGGCGACCGATTGGGGTCGGCAGCCTCCCTGGCAAAATGCCGGGGTCTGGCCAGCGACGGTTCGCAATGGGATTCCAGCGTTGCTTTGCCCGAGCGATGGGATGGGAGGTTCCACAAAATCTGCTCCTTCCGGAACAGGGGTCTCGTTGCCCGTCAGTAATTACCTCGGAATCTTTTCCGGGCTCAATGACGGCGGGACTGCTCAGGATGCGAATCCCACTCGAGCGGTGTTTGGCCTGAATCGCGGGGCCAGTATGCGCGACATCACCGATGGGTCCAGCAACACACTGCTGGTTGCGGAATACCTGTCAGGGACACCGAATGACTGGCGAGGCTGGTTCTATACCAACAGAGCCGCGTCTCAATATTTACATGTCCGCAATACGCCGAACAGTTCCACACCCGACAGCATCCTGGATTGGCCGACGGGTTGCTCGGCGACGAATGGTGCGAATCTCCCGAATCAAAACCTTCCCTGTACTCCTGATGGAAACACGGACAACAACTTCGCCACGTCTCGCAGTCGACATACCGGTGGTGTTCAGGTTCTGCTGGGGGATGGTTCTGTCCGTTTTGTCAGCAGCAACATCTTCCTGGGGACCTGGCAAAATCTCGCCTGGATGGCAGACGGGAATGTCCTCAGCGAATTCTGATGGTGCTCCTGTCGAAGACTTCACGTATCACGCCACCTGATGCTGCGCCCAACACGGAGTCGCCTTGCCACGACCAAACCGTTGATTGTTTTGTCTATTACACAACGATGTTTCGTTTGAATCACAACCTGGAGTACTCTGCAATGCGGCTGAAGGCTGGCGTATTTGGTGTCGTAGTTTGCCTGGTAGCGACACTTTCTGGCTGCGGATCATCATCCGGACCAAAACGAGCCTCTGTTTCCGGGATGGTGAAACTGGATGGTACGCCGATCGAACGGGGCGTGCTGAGTCTTGTTCCGACGGGTGATACCAAGGGGCCGACGGCTGGTGCAGAAGTGGTGAACGGAAAGTATTCGATCGCCGAAGCGGGTGGACCCGTCCTTGGGCAGTATCGAGTCGAAATCACCGCCAGTCGAAAAACTGGAAGGACGCGTGACGAAGGGGGAATGGTCGGCAAAATCGAGGAAACCGAGCAGTATCTGCCCGCCAGATACAACACGGCCTCGGAATTAAAACTCGAAGTCAAAGCCGGCAGCAACAAAGGTGACTTCGACCTCACGTCCAAGTGATTGGGGCACCGCTGATGAACGCTAATAAAAGCGAATGCAGTAAGTCAGGCTGGGAGTTGGTTTGGGGGGCTGGTGGCATTGCGTAGGAGACCCGAGGTGACGTTGCAACCCTGGCCACCTATCCTCAAAAACAAGATCTGATCGCGCAGTCGTGAATTGGGTCTCATGACTTTTCAGATTAGCGTTCATCAGCGTTTATCAGCGTTCCCCAAACGCTCTTCATCACGCCAGGATCTCTTTCAGGACCCGTGCACCTCCCACACCTGTCAGTTTGTAATCGCGGCCACCGTAGCGGTATGTCAGTTGTTCGTGGTCCAAACCCAGAGTGTGTAGCAGCGTCGCATGCAGGTCGTGAGGGTGGACCTTGTTTTCGATCGCCTTGATGCCGAATTCGTCGCTCTGCCCGTATCGCAAGCCCCCTTTCACGCCGCCCCCGGCCAGCCACATCGAATAGGCTGTGCCGTTGTGATCGCGACCATCTTTCTGCTTGACGTGTGGCGTTCGCCCGAATTCGCCGCCCCACATCACCAGCGTGTCTTTCAACATGTCGCGACTTTGCAGGTCTGCCAGCAACGCGGCCAGCGGTTGATCGACCTCTTTGCAGTTCTTCGTCAGGTTCCCTCGCAGGCCGTTGTGCTGGTCCCAGTTTGCGTGCGTGATTTCGATGAACCTGACACCCGCTTCTGCCAGTCGACGAGCCATCAAACATTGCCGCCCAAAGTTGTCGGTCGGGCCGTTTCCGATACCGTACGAATCAATCGTTGCCTTCGACTCTTGTGCCAGATCGAGCACCCCTGGCAAGGCATCCTGCATGCGGAAAGCCAGTTCGTAAGACTCGATCACACCTTCAATCTCGGCGTTGACCTGCTGGCGACTGAGCAGATCGCGATTCAAGGATTGCACCAGATCCAACTGGTCGCGCTGCAGCGTTCCTGGCAGATGCTTCGAGTTGATATTACCGATCCGGGTATCGGCGACGCGCTGACCTTCGCGCCCAATTGCGGTCCCCTGATAAATCGCTGGCAGAAAGCCACTCGAATAATTCTGGGCACCACCCAGATTGTTCGGCGGATTGATCGTCACGAAGCCGGGCAGATTCTGGTTCTCGGTCCCCAGTCCATACAGCGACCAGGCCCCCATGCTGGGTCGGGCAAATCGAAACTCACCCGTATGCATCATCAGGAAAGCCTGTGGATGATTGGGAACATCGGTCCATAGACTGTTAATAACGCACAACTGATCTGCGTGACCTGCCACGTGCGGGAACAGTTCCGACACAGGTAATCCACATTCCCCATGCTGCTTGAACTCAAACGGCGAGGCCAGCAGGTTTCGCCCCTTGTTGTCAGGAGCTTCCTTGCCATCGTGCGTCTTCAGTTCCGGTTTGTAGTCGAACGTGTCGACATGCGACGGACCACCACGCATGCAGGCGTAAATGATTCGCTTCGCGTTCGCCGGAAAATGAGGCTTCTTGGGGGCCAGCGGATTCTCATAAGCGGCCGAAGCCCGGTCCGCACATAACCCCGCAAAAGCCATCATCCCAAACCCACTCGAAACCCGCTGCAACATCTCTCGTCTTGTCCACATTCTTTTAGTTCCTGGGGGTGGTTTTTGGGGTTGGGCGGTGTTTCAGGTGCTGGCGGTGTTGGACGGATCAGGAAGTGGCGTCAAGGCCTTATTCCAGGCAACGGAATTCGGCTGAGGCGAAGAGGGCCTGACAGAAGGCGGCCCAGGCTCGCATCTGGATTGTCTCGCGGTCCTTCTCCACAGCCGTGAAGGCCTTCGTAGATTGCTTGACGAAACTGACGGCTTGTTCTGATTCACTCGCTGTTGGCTTGCGGTGCAGGGCGAGGCGAAAGGCGAGTGCGATTCGATCGGCATCTGTCTTTTCACTGGATGACAGCAGTCGCTTGGAAAACTGCTTCGATTGTTCGATGAGGAATGGGCTGTTCATCAGGTACAGGCTCTGAGCCGGTACGGTTGTCGCATCACGGACGCCGACGACCAGTGACGGATCGGGGGCGTCGAAAAGTTCCAGGGCTTCCGGCATCGCATTTCTGACGATGGGAAGATAAATACTGCGGTGGCTGGTTTGTGCTTCAGAGAATGATGTGGGCGATAGCTTTCCCTGCTGAACGACCTGTTCTGGTGACTTGGAGACGACGGAACCTGCCATCGCATCACGCTCGAGCTGTCCGCTGGTCGCCAGGATCGCATCGCGGAACTGATCGGAGTCGAGGCGCCGTGGCGCATAACGCCAGAGGTAGATATTGTCCGGATCTCGTTCGCGATTCGCGTCGACATGAGTACTCGCCAGGGCATAGGTCCGGGAAAGGACCAGCGTACGAATCATTTTCTTGGAAGACCAGCCCTCGCGGACGAACTGCAGAGCGAGATGATCGAGGAGTTCAGGGTGGCTCGGTGCTTCTCCCAGTTCTCCAAAGTTATCGACAGTGGCCACCAGGCCTTTCCCGAAGAGATGTTGCCAGATCCGGTTGACGGCGACACGAGCTGTCAGGGGATTTGCTGGTGAGGCGATCCATTCCGCCAATTGAAGCCGACCACTCTGGTTGCTTTCGATCTTGGGCAGTTCACCGATCGTGGCGACCGAGACGACACCGCGCGGGACGGGTTCGCCGCGCTTTGTAGAATCACCGCGAACACACAGGCGGCAGTCTGCCGGCGACTTTTCGTCACGAACACCCATCGCGAGATCGGCTGAGGGAGGAGCATTGGCCTGTCGATCCTTCAGTTCGTCGATCGCCTGACGCAACTCTTCACTCAGTTTTTTGATGCGCCGGGCCTCTTCCGGTGTCACGTTGTCAGGAACTTTGACATCGACAGCCAGATCGTCGGCCGCCGGTGGATTATTCTTCCCTTTGGGGTTCTGCGGTTTCTTGGCCTGTTTCTTCGCTTCCTTCGCGGCCTTGGCATTCTTTTCGATCGCCCCCAGCCGACGGAGTTCTCCCATCAGTTTTGTCCGCTCATCCATTAGTTCGGCGATGGCGGCGGCGTGCTGATCGCGCACCTGTTTCGCGGCGGGATCACCATTCAATTCTAGGAACCCGGTGTTCTGCTGACGTCCGTTCCCTTGGCCTCCCCCACCGCTGTACAGGGTGTCCGTGCTGGTAAACAGTCCCGCCATCGAGTAGTACTCGCGCGTCGGGATGGGATCGAACTTGTGATCGTGACAACGCGCACAGGCGACGGTCAACGCCATGAATCCCGTCGTGGCGACTTCGATCTGTTCAGCGACGACATCCATCTGAAAATCAGGATTGTTCTGAGCCCGGGGTTTCGAACCGATGGCCAGAAACCCGGTTGCAATCAATTGCTCATCACGCCGACGGGTTGAGCCTGCCGGGAGCAGGTCGCCTGCCAGTTGTTCCCGGATGAATTGATCGAACGGCTTGTCATGATTGAAGGCGGCAATCACATAGTCACGATAGCGCCAGGCGTGAGGAAACGTGACGTTGTCGGTGTTCCCGTTGGACTCCGCAAACCGTGCCACATCGAGCCAGTGTCGAGCCCACCGCTCGCCAAACTGGGGCGAGGCCAGCAGACGATCCACCAGCGCTTCCTTCGCTTTGGAGGAATGTTCCGTGACGAATGCTTCGACTTCCGCAGGACTCGGAGGCAGTCCCGTCAGATCAAAGTAGACTCTGCGAACCCACGTCCGGGGATCGGCATCACCCACCGGGACAAGGCCTTTGGCTTCGAGTCCCGCGAGGACGAACTGATCGATCTCCGTGGAGCTCCACTGTTTGTTTTTGACCATGGGAAGAGCGGGTTGCCGGGGTGGTTGAAACGCCCAAAACTTGCGGCCCGCTTCCACATCGATTTCTTTTCGGGCGACCGGCTCATTTCCTGTCGGCTTACGAGGATCGGGAGCCCCCATCTTGATCCAAGTGACGAAGTCAGCGATGACGGTATCGGGGAGCTTCTTGTTGGGAGGCATCTCCAGGCCATCATGCCGCAGCGCCTCGATCAACAGGCTGTCGTCAGGGCTTCCTGGAACCAGTGCCGGTCCGCTTTCGCCACCTCGCAGCAAACCATCGCGTGAATCGAGGGCCAGTCCCCCTTTCACCTTGTTTCCATCGCGCGTCGAATGGCATTCATAGCAACTGTCGACCAGCACCGGACGAATCCGCTTTTCGAAGAAGGCAATCCCCTTCTTGTCATTGGTGGCTGGCTCGGCAGATTTCGCAGCCGTGTTTTCGCCCGCCAGTGCGGCGAGGCCAGAAACAAAACCGAGACATGCGATCAAAACTGCATGCCATTGCCAACGAAAGTGATCCATCGTTTCCGCCTCATTCGCACCCGCTGCCACCACGCAAGATCATGAAGAGACCGGTGATTACGACACGTCTCCAAGGAAACGATGCCTGACGGCCGGGTTTTATTCTTTCAGAAATGCGAGGCGAGCCAGATTTGACTTCGTTGCGAATGATGATCGTCGCTGGATGATCGGCTCCGAAGTTCTGTAACTAATGACGTGTAAATGGTTTACCAATTGTTTCTCAATGCAGCCTTCGAGACTTCGTGAGCCAGTGGCGACGGATGGCGACGGGTGGCGGGGGCGCACCCGCTTTGGGGAAGCCCCCGATCAAAACGCTCTCCGCTGTGCTTTGTTCGGATGAACGTTTGGCTCAGGTGAGTAACGTCGTACGCAGCGGGTTAGAAAGAAGCCCCCCAATGGCGAGATAATTTAAAGTTTACCGTCGATCCGAAACCTGTCGCACTTCGTCCGGCGAAGCCTTTTCGAGTTCTTCGAAGCCAGTATATGAATAGGTGCCGTCGTCGATCCGATGGATGCGGATGCGATAGTCGAACCATTCGCCGGTTTTCTTATCGCGAAAGGACCATTTCTCGGTGGAGTCGTCCCCATCTACCTGTTCGATCTCCCACCTGGCACTCTCGGGGTCGAGGTCATGTTCGCTGTGGTTTTCGATCAGAAAGCCGATGCTCTTCTTGATATGCCGGCGTTCCCGGACCTCTTTGCTCGCGCAACCGATCGACAAGACGACAACAACGACACAGATCAAATGCATCAGTCGCATGCTGCGATTCCATCCGTTTGAAGTGGGCAGATGCCAGACAAGGGATGATCGTTTTTCGCAGCAATCCACGGATCACGCAAGATCAGCGCTGGCTGATGTTTCAGATCACATCAGGATCGATTAGTGATAGCGCGACGGGACATCTCCGCCGTTGCGGTGAATCCCCCGATCGAAATCTTTCCAGTTTGGGTTGCTGGTAAGCCAGTGCGCTCCGCGCCGTACCATCGAAGTTTGTAGTCACGGATCGACTTGCGGAATCACGGAAAATTGCTGGATTGCTGCTGAGTCACCTTGCTGCCGAAGACCGTCAATGTGTCGGTGCCGAGGCCGCCGTCCGCGATCAGACTGGTGATCGTGCTGAACAGGATCGAACAGGCATCGTTTCCGGGACCGAACAGGACATTGACCGCCGGGGAACTGACTCCCGTCAGTGACAGCCGATTGTTCCCGGTATTGCTGAAGTTCGCCGTGATCGAAGGGTTTGATGTGTTGAATGTCACAGACCGGGCATTGTTGTCAGGGTCGCCGATCAGCGTTCCTGCCAGACCCTGAACGACCAGCTTTCCCGACTGCTGAGTGATCAGAACCGAGTTGTTCAAAGCATCATCACGCAGTGTCACTTCGTTCGGCTGCACATCATAATTCGGCTGAACATAGTTGTTGTTGTCGGCCAGGTACGCCCAGACCTCGCGGCTGGCCATCCCGTTTGCAATCACAGCGACTCGATAGAGCCCTGGTTTGAAGCCGCGAGGAAGTGTGACCTGGACGCTACTCAATTTGGTATCGCCCGGCTTCGAGATTCCGGGAGTCCAGTTGGTCGTGCGAGCATATTGAACGGACTGATTCGACGTCAAACGAACGATGGGGTAATTCGTGTCGTTCTCGACATCGTCGCCGTAGGATGACCCCTGCGAGATTCCCGTCAATCGAAAGCCCGTCATCGATGACACCTGTCTGAGATGACGTGCTGAACATCAAAGAAACCGACTGTTCCAGTCATTCTCAGGAATAGATAAGCCGGAACGCACGTTCAAAACGTCAAAAACTGTCAGAAATTCCGAGAAATCGGAATTGACGAATCCCGGCGCCCACGAAGGCTGGAGAATCGTAGTCCGGACCGCGTTGCTGACCTATGCCTGTTGCGGTTAAGCTACGGCAGTGTTGGGACCGTAGCGAACGCGTTCGCCGTCGTGATGACGTGAAAAGCTGTTGGTTGATTCGAAAAGCACAATCAGCCTTTGACCATTTCATCATTCAGACCATTTGAATCAGTGACCTTGCAGGACCGAACATGTCGGCCGAAATCATCGCCGTAGGGACCGAACTGACCTCCGGCGCGAAACTTGATACCAACAGTCAATGGCTCAGCCTGGAACTGGCCGAGTGTGGGATCCCCGTTCGAGCCCATACCACGATCTGGGATGATCTCGACGAGATGGTTTCTGCGATTCGATTCGCAGCCGAACGCAGCGAAGTCGTGCTGATCACCGGGGGATTGGGCCCCACGCTTGATGATCTCACGCGAGAAGCACTCGCGAAGGTTGCGGGCGTTGAGCTGGAACTTCATCCTCCGTCACTGGAACACGTCAAGACGATGTTCGCGCGTCGAAATCGGCCCATGCCCGAACGGAATGCGATGCAGGCGATGTTTCCTGCCGGGTCGGAGCCAATCCCCAATCCACGTGGAACAGCACCCGGAATCTGGATGACCCTGCAGCGCAGCGACGGTCGCCAGTGCCGGATCGCCGCCATGCCGGGCGTTCCCAGTGAAATGAAGCAGATGTACCGTCAGCAGGTTGTGCCACGGCTGGATGGCGGTGGCAAGGTGATTCGCCGGGCACGCATCAATTGCTTTGGCGTGGGAGAATCTCAGGCAGAAGAGATGCTGGGCGAACTGACGGCTCGTGGTCGTGACCCTGACGTCGGTATCACCGTCCACGAAGCAACGATCACGCTGCGAATTACCGCCGAAGGATTAAGTGCCGACGAATGTCGCGACAAGATCGAAAAGACTCGCAACGCGATCATTAATCGGATGGGTATAATCGCCTTTGGATCGGAAGACGAAGAATTGGAACATGCGCTGATCCGTCTTTTGAATCAGCGTCGAGCCTCATTGTCGACAGCCGAATCAGGGACCGGGGGATTGTTGTCGTATAAGTTGACGGGGGTGACTGGCTTCGACACCTGCTACAAAGGCGGGGTGGTCGTACCAACCCATGCGGCCAAGCGAGACATGCTAGCCGTCGATCCGCTGCTGCTGCGTCAATACGGAGATATCAGTTCAGAAGCGGCCGAAGCAATGGCGCGCGGGTGTCGGCAGAAATTCGGTACCAACTTCGCGCTGGCAATTACCGAATGGGCGGATTTCAAAGCGGATGATCCGTTTGCGGCGGTACCCGCAAGCTTCGTGGCACTCGCAGGTCCCAAGGTCGTGCAGGTGGAAAAGGTTCAGCACTTCGGCGATCCTGAAATTGCCAAGAGTCGGACGGCTAAGACCGCTATGAATCTGTTGCGGCTGCACCTGATTGGTGGATGATCGAGTTGCCTCGCTACGGTTGAGAATTGGCCCTGACATAGCGGCTTAAAACAGCTCGCGCTGTCGTTGCCGCGGGACAGCTGCTGAAGCGGCTCCTGGCCATGGGGGAAGCGGCAACAGTTCCGGAAGATGTTTTCGCAGTTCGTCATGGAACGCCCGCGCCAGTTCGGGGGCATGTCGATCATGTGGTGTATGCGTGAAGACAAACGGGGACAGCCCGTCCGCGATCCACTGTGCAACCACGGGAGCCCATTCCTCGATCCAGGGCTGCGCGGAAGGGACATCGTTGCGGCCAACGAATCGCAGCATCGGCCGCTGACCAGTCACCGTCTGGCGACTGGGTGAATTCGGTTTGCGCCGCTGAGCCTCGGCCTCGTGATCGTCCAGAGGTGGTGCGGAAAACAGAGCCCGACTGTCAAACAACGCGCGATCGACCTGCAGTCGACGAAGCAGATCATCCAATTCATGCTCGTGAATCCCGTTGTCGTAAAAGTCCTCGTGCCGGACTTCAACGGCGAACGGAAACTCTTCCGGGAGTTCTCGCAGGTAGGTTGCCAGCGCCGAAAACTGAACTGCTGAGAAGGATGGTCCCAATTGCAGAAACGAGGGACCCAGTCGATCCGCAGAAGCGAGCACTTCCAGAACCGTCAGAAACGCGCGCGTTTCCACCGCGGCGTTGACCAGTTGCCGATCATGGCTGATCGCCCGCGGGAACTTTAACGCAAAACGGAATCCTGGCAGCGCCTCATCACACCAGCGTCGCACGGTCTCGATCGATGGGAGACCATAAAAAGTGCTGTTCCCTTCGACGGTATTGAAGGCCATCGAGTACTGATGCAGATACTCGTGCTTCTTCGCACCTGAATGAAATAACGTTCCTGTCCATTCGGCACAGGCCCAGACGGGACATCCCAGAAAATAGCGGAGCGTCGGCGAATGCACGGGCAATGTCATGGCGGTATCACAATGTCGAGGAAAAGTTCTCGACGAATTGTAGGACCGCCAGTCTCATCCGTCACCCGTCACGGCACTTCGTCATTCATTCAATTGGCAATGGCAACCCAAAGTTCGCGAAGACTTCGTATTGAGTCACCATGCGGATCAATTCTGCATGCGACCGAGCCCGGAGTTTCTTCATCAGATTGGCGCGTCGCATTTCGACGGCGCGTTCGGTGACAGCGAGACGCAACGCAATGGACTTATTGGGCAATCCTTCCTGAAGCAGGTCCAGCACTGCCCGGTCTTTGACCGTCAGGTTTCGGAACCGTTCGGCGATTTCACGCCAGGCAGCACGCCGCCGAAGCCGTTCACTGTCAGCGGCAATCGCGCCATTGATTCGAGCCAGGATTTCATCGGCTGGGGCTGAAGCATCAATCACTTCCAGCCGACCGACGGTCAAGACTTTTAACAATCGAATGACGTCTGGAGCAGACGACAAAACCAGCAACGGGCGTTCGTCCGCCTGAGACAGCCAGCGTGCGCAGGCATGCAGGCCGCTCAGTTCACTGGGTGAGTTCAGGACCAGCAATACGCAACTGGCGGCTGGACTTTCGTCCGGTATTTCTGTGGCAGCACGCACAATTCGCGGAAGGTGTCGACTGCTGCGAAGCAGCGAATCCCATTGCCGAGCGATTTCGCCCTCGGCGACAAGAAACACGTCGGGTGCGTTCGACGTTGACATCGAATTCCATAACATCGGCGGGGGGGATAGTGTGACCATGCCTCCCCTGTGACGCAACCCGTGTGCCAATACGATTTCCTGCAGGAACAGGCGATCTGGAGCCTTTTTTCTGCGACGATTTTAAGCAAACTTGCTCGACTTTCGCCCGAATCCTTCGACGATTCCCCTAAGATTATGAACGTTCATTCACAATGCTGATGAGGCAGAACCTTGCTCTTTCCGCGATTTCGTGAGATGAGTGTCGCTGACTGTTTTGGATTCAATTCACGCATCAGGAAAGATCGTTGGCAGTCGCGCATTCACGCAAAAAGTGCTGATAGGGACAATGCGACATTGATGACGCGACTCAGCGCACAATTCAGGAGACGATTTCATTGGACTGGCAGGCGATACTGCTGACGTTGCAGTTGGCAACTTCGACAACGGCAATCCTGTTCGTTTTCGGACTGCCGCTCGCCTATTGGCTGGCGACGACACGTTGGCGCGGGAAGTTTTTACTCGAATCGATCGTCATGCTTCCCCTCGTACTCCCTCCCACTGTGCTGGGGTTCTACATCTTGCTGGCACTGGGTCCGTACAGCCCGTTGGGGCAGTTCTATGAACGAGTCACCGGGGGACACCTTCCCTTTTCCTTCTCAGGCATTCTGCTCGGTTCGGTCCTTGGCAATTTGCCGTTTGCCATTCGTCCATTTGTCGCAGCATTTTCGGCCCTGGATCGCCGCCTGGTCGAAGCATCATGGTGCCTGGGAGTCTCTCGATTCGAAACGTTTCGACGGGTTGCATTACCACTCTGCTGGCCCGGTATCCTCGCGGGACTGGTCCTGACGTTTGCTCATGCGGTGGGTGAATTTGGCGTCGTGCTGATGCTGGGCGGGAACATCCCAGGGATCACGCGAACAATTTCCGTATCGATTTATGACGACGTCCAGGCACTCGACTATGCCGCGGCAGCACGCACATCAGGTCTGTTGATAGTTTTCTCGTTCACGGTCCTTTGTCTGACGCACTTGCTGCAGCGACGGAGGCCACCGGCATGACCCAGATAGCCCATGACAAAACCGACGCTCATTTGAATCCTCAGGAACTGGTTGCCACCTTCGAAAAGCGATTCGCAGGGGGCGCCACGATCACGGCAGGACTAAGTCTCCCTGCGGGATTCTCGGTGACGACACTGTTTGGCCCGTCAGGTTGTGGCAAGACAACAGTCCTGCGCTGCCTGGCTGGACTGGAACGTCCGAACGAAGGCTCGATTCGCGCCGCAGGAAAAGTCTGGTTCGATTCTCAGCAGAAAATTTGCCTCACTCCCCAGCAGCGCGATATTGGATTTCTGTTTCAGGACTACGCCCTGTTTCCTCATCTGTCAGTCGTCGAGAACATCGCGTTCGGATTGCATGTTTGCTCGCGGCACGAACGTGATCAACGAGTCGCCGAGATGGTCCAGATGTTCGACTTGAAGGGATTGGAAAGCCGTCGTACACACCAGATCTCAGGAGGCCAGCAGCAGCGAGTCGCTCTGGCCCGGGTTCTTGTTCGGCGTCCCAGGCTGCTGCTGCTCGACGAACCTCTGTCGGCACTCGATGCGACGCTGCGTGAGCAGTTGCGTATCGAACTTCGGCGAAGGCTGTCGTTGTTCCAGATCCCCGTCATCGTGGTGACGCACGATCGCGTGGAAGCAATCGCTCTTTCTGATCATCTCGTGATCATGGAGGGAGGTCGGATTCGTCAATCTGGTCCCGTGGAACAGGTGATCACTCGACCATCCGACCTTTCAGTGGCACGAATCGTCGGAGTGGAAACCGTCCTTGTCGGTGCGATCCTGAATGTTCACGAAGGGCTGGCGACGGTTCAGGTCGGTCGTACGACATTACTGGCCGTGGCCCCGACGATCCCTGCGAAATGCGTTCACGTCTGCATCCGCGGTGAAGATGTCGCCATTCAAAAAGGCCCCTCAGGAGAAACCAGTGTGCGAAACCACCTTCCCGCGATAATTCAGTCGCTGACTCCCGAGGGCCCTTTGGTACGGATCGGATTGGACTGCGGATTCGATCTCACCGCTCTGGTGACCCGTCCCGCCTGTACCGAACTGCAGTTAAAAGTTGGCGATCAGGTCACCGCCAACCTGAAAGCACCAGCAATCCATTTAATTGCCCATGACTGAACGGGCCCAGTTCAAATGGAGAGGCCTCAACGAACATCAGTTGATCACACATACGCTTATGCGAACTCCGGCGGGGGGACATACTCAACGAGCTGTGGGGTCGCCCTTCGTTGTCCTGACGACGCCACGAAGCACCCAACTTCTCGGCGTAACATCAGAGGATTTGTCGCAGTCTTCCAGCGACGCGGTATCTTTCACGATCTATCAAGGAGGCAGGTAGCCGTTCGGAAAAACATGGTTGCGGAACAACGCACTCGCTACTACGTCACGATCCATTTTGCGTACAGTACTTTCTCAGAAATGTCTGTACGAGAATTACCTCCAAATCTGAATCATTTATCACAAACGAAGAGGCGAGTGAGAATCCATACGTCTGAGTTGATGTAAGGCAATTCATTTCACACGTGGTGATATTCGTCAGTGTGTACGTCACGTTGTCATTTTCTGTTTTACTATCCGTTGCCTCCTTCGTCGTATCGCCATCAGGGCTCCAGGTGATTGTTGAGCCACGTGCATGGGTAGGAGTGTATCGCCCACATCCATTCCCTGGCATTCTCTGAAAGTCAAATGCGCGGCATCCGTTATTGCAATTGTCCGCGCTATGGACAACTGTGCAGATGAAACCAACGACGAGAGCTGAGAGAACGATATCAAGACGACGATGCTTGTTCATTGCATTTAACTCCAAAGGTTGACAACTGAAAACATTTCACTGTAAACGGTCTATTCGCAGGGATCAGGTGACGCTAAAGTGATAGTGCGACGGTGGCGCGCATACACGGCAGCACCTACGACAACTACGCATGTTGCGATAACAAGTAGCCGGAACAATGCAGCGTTCATCGATTGCACAGGGAGGGCGTTCTGGCTAACGGAGAGACCTTCCGCGACGACAAAGCGTTTATCCGCGACTTCATCCTGGACAACGGTCCCAGTCGGAAAACTGATTTCGAAATGTTCCAGCGGATATTCGCGATTGAACTCGGTATCAATGACCGTTGCCTGGCGGTGATCAAACAGTGAACCATCAACGTTCCAATTTGCGTGGGTCCAGTGTGACGGAACCCAGCCGAATTCCGGATGTGGGGCATATCTGATGCGAAACTGTAGCAACAGATTATTAGTTACTGTGAGAAAGTCGAATTGCGTGATGACATAATCGCGTTCAGGGTCAACTGCAATACGTTTTAACCGCTGGCCAAGTTGATGTGTCGATTCAAAGTAGACACACGACCGCCCGTCAACGGGGTAGTTGTTATCGATAACGCGTAAGTCCGCACCATCGCCGAGTTTTTGAACTCGAGAACAGTAAAGCGAGACAGGAAGGTAACATTGCTGTCCCCACGACTCTGCCCGAATCCAACCAGAAGGAGAGGGGGAGTCGTCAGGCTGAAGGGACAGTTCCCGCCACAGTTGCTTGCCATTGTCTGTGTATGTTGTATTCAAGGTGACCGCTTTGCGATCATCGACGCGTTTTTGGATTCCCAGGAGTTCCAGTCGTCGCTGGTCTTGATCGCCAAGCCAGAATGCTTCACTGTTGACAATCGCGACATCCGAAGTTCCGTTTCCCTGAAATTGTTGGCCGCTTCGGAATACTGCGGACGACCAAGCGAACTTGGCAGTGCCTATCTTGGCCCGTCGATTTCTCCACGCTGATTCGAAACGAATTGAATGATCCACTTCGCTGTCAGTTCTCGATGCGTGCGATTCTTCTTCCGCAAAGGAGCCTCGCACGCCGACTGCAATAATCGCGACGTAAAGGACCACTGAATACTTGAGCGAGTACATAGTTGTCACGATTTTCGCGATCTGCCTACGAGGCAATTGTCGACGTCGCTTTGTGCCAAGATGAACAGAAAATGAGGATCGCATCATTCAATGTGATTGGCAGGTTTGATCATGTCGCCGATCGCAGCGACAGTAACTCGCAAATCATATGTCAATCCGTTTTCCGGATGCGATATTTGGAAAATCAGTTGGGAGTTAATCGTATTTGGGCGCGGCTTGCCGAGGGTGACGCGGAATCGCTGGTGATTATCGTTTTCGTAATGCTCAATCGCAGCGACCGAAAGTGCGCCTTCGGGATCAACTGTTACTCCGGTAACATCAAAAGCCCTCGCTCCTGCAGACGCTAGGATAATTATTTCCGACGACGGCGCTATCGCTGGCTGCCCCGACAGGACGAGTTTTTGCGGTAATGCCTGGACATCGTGCGTCACCTCAGTCGCGTACGTCGGTAACCGTTCACACCCCATCAGCAGTGAGTGAAGGTCCCTGCTTGTGAT
>JBAWWJ010000025.1:0-50047 GCA_037146815.1 Planctomycetota bacterium | reverse complement strand
AATTCCTCGAAGTGCGCGAAGATCGATTCTCGAGTTCGGGGTGTGAACGGTTACTACACGCACCGCTAAATCACCGACTGCGATTGTGACACACTCGCACCGACGAACTCAAACGGCCTACTTGTTGGAGAAGCCAACGACAACAGAAAGTCCCCCCCTTTGACTTACGTCGACCGTTCAATTGAGTTGATTCGGCGTTGCCCATGCTCGGCTTCTCAAATCGGGTTGGACGGCAGATTGCAGTAAAGTTTTTGGAAGACATCTCACCAACGACAGTATCGTCGGCCTGAAAACGATTCATGTATGGCACGCAGGCGATGGTAGGCATCTTGGCTATCTGGCCTGCGGAGTGAGCCGGCGACGGGCAACCGAGGCTATGCATGCCGGACATCCAATCTATCTGCGAGATTCCGGCCCGGAGTTGCCGACTGCACCTTTTCGAGAACGAACAGATCGAGCAAGGTTGCACTCGTTCGGTGGACAATGTTAGACTGCGGCTCTCGTTGCGGTTACAAATCCATCAGAAAAAACTGTTGGAAGCCGTTTCGGGCGATTAGCTCAGCTGGTTAGAGCGCCATGCTTACACCGTGGATGTCGGGGGTTCGAATCCCTCATCGCCCAATTTGCCATGTTCATTGCCGCAGTAGCTGGCCGCAAGCCCCTGTAAATCAGGGGCTTTTTCGTTGCCTGCCTGTCACACACGCATCAACTCAGTCCGTCGAGGACAACAAGCGGGCGCATACGCTGTGGAGCCTTCATCGCACGGCGTGAAGCCAGTCATTTGCCGTTTGCCAGTGATTTCGTACTGCAACTGATTCCATCCCCAGAAACGCCACCGTTGTGACATTTCCAAATTCGACGCAATGTGACATTTCTAAATTGGTATGACAGAGACGCGTTCATTCGCTGGATACTCCCTCAACTCTGTGTGTCCGGGAATTTACGGCGGGAAAATGTCTGTGGGGATCAGGTACAAAAAGTTGCGTGCCGTTGAATTCACGAAATCCCGGCGTCACAATTTTGCGGCTTGTCGCATTCCATTTCTTCTTACGAGAAGTCATCCATCACACGTACCGAGGTGATTACCAATGAGCGAATTTTTTGCTGAAGATGAAGTCGCGACTTTCGGAGACTGTGTCTCGGATGAAGAACGGAAGCAGCGGTTTTCGGTGATTCTCGTAAATACCCTCATCTGGATCGTGCTGGTCCTGGTCGTGGCAATGACATTGGGAAGTGCACTGATCGTCGCGTTGGTGGGAAAGTTGATGCAACTGTTGTTGGCCGAGTACAACGTGCGGCGATTGCAGGCGTTCGGCTGCACAGTCTCAGAACGCCAATTCCCCACTGTGCTGCGAGCGGCAGATGACGTCTGCGAGCGGTTTGGAATCGAAAATCGCTATCGGATTATCCTGATTCCCAGCGGGGAATTGAATGCGTTCGCGATCCTGTTCGCACGAAAAAAAGTCGTTGTCATTTTGTCCGAATTGCTGGAAGCCGTCATCGAGACTCCCGATGAGTTGCGAGCCCTCCTGGCACATGAACTTTGCCACACCGTCCTTGATCATGGCTGGAGACATACATTCGAAATCTACAAGCCCATGCGTTACGTCGCCGCCAGGGAATTGACCTGTGACAACGCCGGCCTTGTGGCATCCGGAAATCTTGAGGCCACCAAGTCGCTACTGAAAAAATTGTGCGTTGGGAAGCGACTTTCGAAACTCGTGAATGAATCCGCACTGATCGCCGAGTCCGAGCAGATCTATCGAGGCTTAACTGGGTGGTTATTGCGTCAGTATCTGTCGCATCCACCCGCAGGGGCACGAATCAAGAACGTGCAGGAGTTTTACGAAGATTTGATGGAAGAGTAACGGATCTTCAAATCTTCAACTGTTGCCGGCTGAAGTCGATCCCCTGTTCGGAGAAGAGACGCACAACCGTATTCAATTCACCGACAGTCGATCTGTCGACTGTTATTTAGCATCGTTGAGTTCCTGTCGTGCCAGGCGAACCATTTCCAGAACCCATCTCTTGGCGGTCTGGAACTGGGCAGCCCAAGCGATCATCAAGAATCCGATCCCCATCAATGCGGTGATCAGTGCCACCAGGAGAAGCGGAATTTGAAACCGCAGCTGACCCTGCGAGGACGCAAAAATGCAAAATACGGAAAGGAAGAAATATCCCAGTGCCATCGCGTGTTTTTGCATAGCATTTGCCTCATTTGCCGAAGTTCGCCAGCCATGACAGGAATCGCGATGTAGAAAACGGCTTTAGACAGACCAACGTCATGGGTAGCCCGGCAAGGAATCACTTATACTTTTGTCGCAATCGCCCCCCCTCGGCATTCAGGTCGGTCATATCATCCTTCCATTTCTTGATTTTTTCCTTCGAAAATCCGCCACTATCCATCGTCTCGATCCCCTCTTTCAGCCAAATGGTCCATGCGCCTGCATTGGCTAAGACGTCTTGTGGAACTCCTTCCTTGGGAATCGCATTGAGTTCTTCAATGGCCTTCAATCCCGTTTCCTTTGATCGACTACCATTCGCGCCAGGAGTCCGTTCTTCAACGATTTTCGAGAACGCATCCATGTACTGCTTTGCCCGTTCCTTTTCCGCCTTTGCGGCAGCCGCCTTTCCATCGCACCCCGTAAAGACGATTGTCGTGAGGGCAAGAACTCCGACAAACATGCGGACATGGTTCCACACCCCTGCAGAGTGATCGGACTGTCGAGAAACGAGGCGATGATTCATGGACTCTTCCTTTCAAAATACTCGAAATCGACGCTTCTGCTGCAAATTTGGGGTCTATCCTAATTTGTCTTTAGTGACAGAGTACTGAGCAAGCAAGTCAGTTTTCAAGTGTGGGGACGTCGATCGACTGAATCTGCCACTTCGAAACGCACGAGGGGACATCAAGTGATGCCGATAAACGAGGATCACGCATCCGTTACGTGGACAACGACTGGTCGCCGCCAGTCAACCAGCACCTGGATGACATAAAAGAAGACCGGCGTCAGGAAGATGCCGAATAGAGTCACACCCAACATGCCGTAGAAGACGGCGGTCCCCAATGTGTAACGCATTTCCGCACCGGCACCTTCACCAAGCATCAGAGGTACGACACCAATGATAAAAGCCAGAGATGTCATCACGATCGGCCGAAGTCGCAACTGGCAGGCTTCCAGTGTTGCTTCGCGACGCGGAACGCCTCGATTGTGACGGGCGCGAGCGAATTCGACGATCAGAATCGCGTTTTTACAGGCGAGGCCGAACAGCACCACGAAGCCGATCTGCGTAAAGATGTTGATGTCGAGTCCCGCCCACTGCACTCCGACAATCGAGCACAACAGGCACATCGGTACGACCAGAATGACTGCCAGCGGCAGTGTCCAGCTTTCGTACTGCGCGGCCAACACCAGGAAGACAAGGACGACCGCCAGGAGGAAGGCAAAGAGCGCCGTCTGACTGACATTCTGCTGCAGCAGTGCCAACTCCGTCCATTCCGTTCGCATGGAGGGGCTGATGTTTTCCCTGGCAACTCGTTCGAGCAGTTCCAGGGCCTGGCCAGAACTTGTTCCGATGGCGGGATTCGCCGAAACGATCGCCGACGAATACAGATTGTACCGAGTCAGCATCATCGGCCCGCTCGATTCTCGAACATCCGCTACCGCAGCGAGTGGAACCATGCCCCCGATGTCGCTACGCACATACAGATGCTTCAGATCGTCTTCGGTCATGCGGTACTTCGCATCGGCCTGCACATTCACCTGCCATGTCCGTCCAAAACGATTGAAGTCGTTGACATACAGCGAACCGAAATTGACTTGAAGTGCCCCGAAGACTTCCGCCAGCGATACATGCCGCAGTTTGGCGGCGTCACGGTCGATATCGATGTACAGCCAGGGTGTGTCTCCTCGAAAACTGGTGAACAGGTCCGTCAGTCCCGGAGTCTTACTCCCTTCACTCAAAACGCGGTTACTGACCGATTGCAATTCGGCCAGTCCCAGGTCATTGCGGTCTTCGATGACGAGGCGGAAACCGCCTGAGGTCCCCAACCCGTCAATCGCTGGTGCACCGAAGATGTTCACGACGGCATTGGAAACGGCCTGGTTCAATTCGACTTCCAACGTGCGCCCGATCACATCTGCCGACAGCCCGATCGGAGATCGGTGTTCAAAGTCCTTGAGCATGACATAAAGCGTCCCGAAGTTGGGAGCCTTGGCATTCATGATCAGCGACTGGCCAGCGATCGCCAGCGTATGTTTTACGCCTGCCGCCTTTCCCGCAATCTCTTCGATCTGCTGCATGACTCGCGTCGTTCGTTCCAAAGATGCCGAATCCGGCAACTGAATATTGACCAGCAGATAGCCCTTGTCCTGTGACGGAATGAACCCTGTGGGAGCCGATTCAAACTGCTGCCACGTTGCATACAATAGCCCTCCGTACAGCAGCAGCACGATCAGCGAGCATCGCAGCAGCACTCGGACCGACAGCACATAGCCGTTGGTGATGAACTGGAACACGACGTTAAACAGCGAGAAGCAGACTCCCAGAAAACGATTCAACCACTGGGCGAGCGGCCACATCGCCAGCAAACCGGCCAGTCCACAAGCAACGGGCAACATTTCCGGGACATACCCTCGGAACTCTTCCGGTACCAGGCCACTGACCCATGTTGCGAGCATCGCTGGCAGGAATGTGTACGCCGCCCAACCTGCCGCCAGCAGAATGCCAGCGCGGGGCAACGGTTCAATGGCGCCCTGTTGCCTTGGTCGCAGCAACAACACTGCC
The DNA here is from genome assembly GCA_037146815.1 of Planctomycetota bacterium. Lineage (GTDB taxonomy): Bacteria > Planctomycetota > Planctomycetia > Planctomycetales > Planctomycetaceae > Schlesneria. The sequence goes on along the minus strand of JBAWWJ010000025.1, from coordinate 45,259 downwards.
AGTGCCGGACTGAGTGTCAGCGAGTTGAACGTCGAGATCAGCGTCGAAACGGCGATGGTTACAGCGAACTGCCGGAAGAACTGACCGACGATTCCTGTAATAAAAATGCACGGGACGAAGACTGCGGTGAGGACCAGTCCCACTGCAATGACAGGGCCTGAAACTTCGTCCATAGCAAGAATGGCTGCTTCACGCGGCGCGGCTCCCTTTTCGATGTGATGTTCGATCGCCTCGACAACCACGATGGCATCATCGACGACGATACCGATCGCCAGCACGAGACCAAACAGCGTCAGAGTGTTCAGGCTGAAACCGCAAGCCGCCATCGCAGCAAATGTACCGACAATGGCGACAGGGACGGCGATCAGCGGAATGACGGCCGCTCGCCACCCCTGCAGGAAGATCAGGACCACAGCCGCAACGAGAATCACGGCATCGCGCAGGGTTACGAAGACTTCACGAATCGACTCGTCCACAAACGGCGTTGTGTCATATGCGATTTCGTATTTCACACCCTGTGGAAATCGGGTCTGTAGTTCGTCCATCTTTGCCCGGACCTGTCGCGCGGTTTCCAGGGCATTGGAGCCCGGAAGTTGATAAACCGACAAGGCAACAGAGGGATGCTGGTCGAGCGTGCAGATCTGATCGTAGTCGAGTGCCCCGAGTTCCACGCGGGCCACGTCACGCAGCCGGATGACTCGGCCAGTTGCATCCGTTCTCAGCACCATGTCGGCAAACTGATTGTTGTCCGTCAGACGTCCCAGTGTTGTCATCGTGTACTGAAAAACCTGATCCGGTGGAGCGGGAGGCTGTCCGATCTGCCCTGCCGCGACCTGGACATTCTGTTGCTCGATCGCCCGCACAACGTCTGTGGTCGACAGATTGCGGGCCGCCAGTTGCTGCGGATCGAGCCAGACACGCATGCTGTAGTCACGCTGGCCGAGAAATGAAATATCACCCACGCCGGGCAGACGCGACAGTTCATCACGCAATTGAATGGTCGCGTAGTTGCTCAAGTACAAGCTGTCGCGGCTGTTATCGGGCGAGACCAGATTGATGATCATCAGCACGGTCGGCGACTTTTTCTTGACGGTCACTCCTCGGCGGCGCACCAGTTCCGGCAGGACAGGCTGTGCCAGATTGACGCGGTTCTGAACCAGCACCTGCGCCAGATTCAAGTCGGTCCCGGGCCGAAACGTGACGGTCAGTGTGTAGCGTCCGTCGTTCGTACATTGCGAATTCATGTAGAGCATATCTTCAACACCGTTGACCTGCTGTTCGATGGGCGAAGCCACCGTATCTGCCAGAACCTGAGCATTCGCCCCGGGATAGCTCGCGGAAACTTCAACGGTGGGGGGCGTGATCTCGGGATACTGCGTCACTGGCAGTGCAAACAGAGCAATGCCACCCGCCAGCGTGATGATGATGGACAACACTGCGGCGAAAATCGGGCGATCGATGAAGAAGCGAGCAAACATGACGTCAACTTTCTCAAGACTTCACTTCGACCCAGGTGTGGGAGGGCGACGCGCGAACAGACCGTGCACAAACGACACGATTGAACGGACCAACAACGCGGTTCGAATGCATCCAGCCCACAACCCGCGGCGCACAAACCCGAGCGTGGCAACATCAGCAACAACAATTCCAACCTGCTGCCAATTCGAAAGCCGGAAAGGGGACCAGCCCGCAGCGTGATCAATCACGTAAAAGAACACGGGAGTCAGGAAAATCCCGAAAAAGGTCACCCCCAGCATTCCACTGAAGACAGCAATCCCCAGCGCCTGCCGCATTTCCGCACCCGCACCTCGGGCAAACACCAGCGGAGCAACCCCCAGGATAAACGCGAACGACGTCATCACGATGGGTCGCAACCGTAGCTCGCAGGCTTCTAATGTCGCTTGCCTTCGATCCACACCCGCCTTACGTCGGTACTTCGCGAATTCCACAATCAGAATGGCGTTCTTGCACGCCAATCCGATCAGCACCACGAAACCGACCTGCGTGAAGATATTGATATCCTGCCCGGCATAGGCCACGCCTGTGATTGAACTCAGGACGCACAATGGAACGACCAGGATCACGGCCAGCGGCAGCGACCAGCTCTCGTACAACGCCGCCAGGACCAGAAAGACGAATACCACTGACAATCCGAAAACAATCATCCCCGTATTGGCGGCCTGCCGTTCCAGGAACGTGATTTCGGACCATTCGAAGGCCATCGAGTCGGGAAGTTCGCGCCGCGCCAGCTCTTCAACAATCGCAATCGCCTGCCCAGTACTGTAACCCGCCGCGACGTTGCCGGTGATCGCGGCTGCTGGATACATGTTGTAGCGAGTCAGTACCTGCGGACCACTTGTTTCCGTGACATTCGCCACAGTCCCCAGTGGAACCATCTGCCCCTGGACGTTCCGTGCCTTCAAGTTCTGGACATCTTCGATCTGATTTCGGGACTCGGAATCGGCCTGCACAATGACCTGCCAAGTCCGGCCGAAGCGATTGAAATCGTTGACATAGCGCGAGCCGAGGTACCCTTGCAGAGTCCCGAAAACGTCTGTCAAACTCAGGCCGTGTTTCTGAGCAGCATCGCGGTCCACATCGACATACAACTGGGGGGAGTTCGCCTTGTAAACGGTCGAAAGCCCAACCAGACCGGGCTGCGAGTTTCCTTCTTTGACCATCAGGTCCGTGTACTTCTGCAGTTCCGTCAGGCTGACTTCACCACGGCTTTCGATCATCACCTTGAAGCCACCGGCACGGCCCAGTCCGCTGACGGCAGGAGGGGGAAAGATCATCACGAGGGCTTCAGGAATTTCGGCCTGCATCCGCTTCCTCAGGTTGGCAACGATGGCATCACTGCGCATCGCCGGTTCACGTCGGTGCTCGAATTCATGGAGAATGATGAACATCGAACCGAAACTCGACCCATAGGCACTCAGCACGAATGAATTGCCGGCGACCGAATTGACGTTGCGAACGCCTGGAGTGTCCAACGCAATCCGTTCAATCCTGGCCATCGTTGCTCGCGTCCGCAGAGCCGCAGAAGCATCCGGCAACTGAATGCTGGCGATCAGGTAACCCTTGTCCTGTGCGGGGATGAAGCCCGTTGGAAGCTGCACATAGCCCCACCACGTCAGCACCAGCAGCCCACCGTAGACCATCAGCACCAGCGCCGGAATCCTCAACAGGCGTCCAATGATGTAAATGTAGACTCGTTCCGAGAAATGAAAGCCTCGGTCAAACAACCAGAAGAACCAGCCAAGCAGCATGTCGATCAACCACGTCAGCGGGTCGCGTCGTGAATTTGGTCCTCGCAACAACAGCGCAGCCAGAGCAGGGCTGAGTGTCAGCGAATTGATCGTCGAAAGAATTGTTGAGACCGCGATCGTCAGAGCGAACTGCCGAAAGAACTGGCCGACGATCCCGGAAATAAACATGCAGGGGACAAACACTGCCGACAGAACAAAACCGACGGCGATCACGGGGCCTGAAACTTCCCCCATCGCGGCGATCGCGGCGTCGCGCGGGGCAAGACCCTTCCGGATGTGATGCTCGACCGCTTCGACCACCACAATCGCATCGTCGACCACGATCCCGATCGCCAGGACCAGCCCGAACAAGGTGAGATTGTTCAGGCTGAAACCAGCGATCGCCATCGCGGCAAACGTCCCGATAATGGCGACGGGAACGGCAATCAGAGGAATAATGGCCGCTCGCCATCCCTTGAGAAACACGAGGACGACCATTGCCACCAGCAAGATGGCATCGCGGAGTGCAATGAAGACTTCGTGAATGGATTCGCGGATAAACGGGGTGGTGTCGTAACCGATTTTGTACTGCACGCCGTCTGGAAAATCGGCGGACAGTTCTTTCATCTTGGCTTTGATCTCATCGGCCGTTTCCAGAGCGTTCGCGGTCGGCAACTGAAAAATTGCCAGGCCCACAGTCGGCTTCCCGTCGAAGCGATTGGCCACATCCTGACTTCGTGGGCCCAGTTCAACCCGTGCAACATCCTTGAGTCGAATGATCCGTTGATCCGGGGTCACGCGCAAGATGATCTCGCCAAATTCCTCGGCGGTTTGCAGTCGTCCCATCGTTGCCAGGGGAATCTGCCAGGCCTGCCCGGTACTCGACGGAGGCTGACCAAACTGCCCGGTGGCGAGCTGAAAATTCTGTTCACGCAGCGCCGCCTGAACATCCAGAACAGTCAGATTGCGCTCGGCAAGCATGTCAGGCTGCAGCCAGACTCGCATGCTGTAATCGCGCTGACCGAAAACGAGTACCTCACTGATCCCCGGTAAACGGGACAGTTCGTCCCGGATGTGCATCAGAGCGTAATTGCTCAGGTAGAGCTGGTCGTATCGTTCCGTAGGGGAATTCAGGCTGACTGTGAGCAAAATGTCGGGAGCTCGCTTCTTCGTGACGACTCCCGTTTGCCGCACGACATCAGGAAGCATCGGCAGCGCCAGACTGACGCGGTTCTGGACGAGGACCTGTGCCAGGTTCAGGTCGACCCCCGGCTTGAATGTGACCGTTAACGTGTATGAGCCGTCATTAGTGCTCTGCGACGCCATGTAGAGCATATTCTCGACACCATTCACCTGCTGTTCGATCGGCGCGGCGACGGTTTGGCTAACCACTGCAGAGCTGGCCCCGGGGTAGTTGCAGTCGACCTGCACCGTCGGAGGTGCGACGGGAGGGTACTGCGCAATCGGCAATCGCTGGAGCGCAATGGCTCCCGCCAGCGTGATCAACAGTGAGATCACGGCCGCGAAGATTGGTCGATCAATAAAAAACCGCGAGAACATCGGGCGTCTTTCTTCCCTTCGTTGTCAATTCAAGCCTGTCACGAATTCGACGTTGTTCGGCGCGGGTCTCCCGACCCCGCCGAAACCAACGACCGAAGGTCTCCTCTTTTCTTTATGACTTGGCAGTCGTACATGCGATGAGCACCAGACGCCCGATTGCAGGCCATTTTCCGAAGTCGGTTGCAGCAGGATGGCCGGGACTGCAGCGAGTGGATCAGCGAGAGGATTTATGATCGCGAAGCGATCAAAGAACGTAGCCGGGGGTTGCAGCGAAGCGGAAACCCCCGGAACAGGTCTATCTTTCAAAAACGCATCCTGAAGGGATGCCAGAAACGGTTGGGCCTTCGCACTCTTTCTCGATGTAATGTTCGCGGCCCAAAGGACACGTTGGGCCTCGGGAAACACTTGGTTATGCGACTGATTCGCAGCCCACGCCCCAACTTCATTCATAGCCCACTCCGATCGCGAAACCCCGGGGCTTCCTTCGCAAAGCCTCAGTCCAGCCCCGGCCACCCAAACTCCGAAACACTAACTCGCCGGAGTCGACGGACTTTTGGCGGGATCAGCCTCAACGGCTGGCTTCGGCTTGTTGGTCACGGGGAGTGCGTCTGCGTATTGCGTCCCCACCTTGGGGGCGACTTTCAGTCCCGGTCGAACGCGTTGTAATCCGGTGACAATCACGCGGTCGGATGTGGTGAGTTCCCCTTCGACACAGCGCCAGCCTGACATCTGCATCCCCACTGAAACACTGCGGTAGACGACTTCATCCTTGTCGTTCAATACATAGATGTAGCGCTGTCCCTGATCCGAACCAAGAGCTTCCTCAGGAATGAATAGTCCGCTACGTGCGTTGCCGATCGGCATCCGGCAGCGGACAATCAGACCGGGCAATAGCAACAGGCTGCCGTTTTCGATCGTGGCTCGGGCTCGCAATGTCCCGGTGTGCGGATCGAGAGCGTTGTCGGTGAAGTCGATCACACCTCTCAGCGAGAAATATTTTTCATTGGCCAGCGACAACTGCACTTCCAGTTTCTGTTCGGTTGGCAGTCGCATCTGGCCACCCAGGATCAATTGCCGCAGACGCAGTACGGTTCGCTCGTCGATTTCGAAGTAGGCACGAATTGGATCGACCGAGCCGATCGTTGCCAGCAGACTGTCATTGGCTTTGACGAGGTTCCCCTCGTCGATCAGACGGCGACTGATCTTCCCTTTGACGGGCGAGCGAATTTCGGTGAACCCCAGGTTCAGTTGAGCCAGCGATTCGGTGGCTTCTGCGATCTGCAATGCGGCCTGTGCTTCCGTATGATCGAATTGCAGCCGATCGAAATCTTCCTGCGTGACGACTTTATTGGCCAGCAGTTGCTTGGCCCGTTCGAGTTCCTTAAGCGTCCGGTCCTGCCGCGATTTGGCCTGCTGGACTGAAGCTGTCGCGCGAGCCAGTTCGGCTTTGTAAGTGCGAGGATCGATGACAGCCAGCAGTTCGCCCTCTGCAACGTCAGCACCGTCATGGAACAGGACTTTATCCAGATATCCCCCGACACGCGCGCGAATCTCGATGACTTCCGAGGCTTCCAGGCGACCGGTGAATTCTTCAAACGGTGCAAATTCCCGCTCGACAGGAACAGTAATCACGACTTCCGGCGGCGGCGCAGTCTTCGCGGCTCCGGTCGATGCCTTCGGCTGGCAGCCTGCTGCGGCCAGCATGAGCGCTGCGACACACAACAGTCGATATACGGCGGTGCCAGACCTGGGCGCAGGAGGTACGAAGTCAGTGACTTCAACTGCGTAGCATTTCACAATAGTTGCCCTCATCAATTCCGTTTGCGAGCCGACAGGGACAGGCCCCAATCCGACTGGGCATTGCGGCGCCAGCCGTTTTGAATTTCAAACTGACTGACTGGTCAGTCATAGTATTGCGGTATAGCATGAGCGTGTCCAGCGAATGTTGGCAATCGGTCGTTGAATCAGGTCATCAAGCCGTGAATATTGTTTTGCCACTCAAATTTAGCGACCATGTTTGCTGCCGGATTCGCAAGAGTTCGGCGGTTATCGGCCAGACGTTTGCGCCGGGAGGGGTGCTACGATCTTGGAGTCTTCGACAAGGTCGTGCGAAATCTGGTTACCAGCTCATTTCACAACCGATCTCTTGGCCGCCCCCATGAATTTCGCCTATTCTCAAGATCCATCGAAGACACGGCCTTGTCGCAGACTCCAAGACCGTGGCACCCATTCCTCACGTTGGAAGCCGGTTCATCAGATTCGTTCTTCAGTTCAGGGTTCAGACTTGTGAAAGTCCCATCAAAAGCGTCGCAAGACAAGGCAGCCACACAGCGGCTTCAGCGTCGTCAGAAGATCGTGGACGCCGCGTCGCGGTTGTTTGCTCAACTGGGTTACTCGGAATGCGATATGGACCGCGTGGCCACGCGTGTCCGGATCGCCAAAGGGACCATTTACCTGTACTTCCCCAGCAAGGAGCAGCTTTTTCTGGCCTGTGTCGACTGGGGAATGAGCCAGATGCAACTGGCCATTCGCGCGGCGGAAGAAAGCACTGCGGACCCGTTCGACAAAATTGCGAAGGCGATCCGTACGTACCTGACCTTTTTTGCAGAACATCCCCAGTACGTCGAACTGCTGATTCAGGAACGGGCAATTTTCAAGAATCGCAAACGCCCGACATACTTCGAGCACCGCGACACAGCCCGTATCTACTGGCGCGAATTCTACAAAAACCTGATCGACCAGGGCCGCCTGCGTCCCGACATCCAGGTCGATGCCCTGTTAGACACGATCGGCAACCTGGTCTACGGCACCATGTTCACGAACCACTTCCTGGGCAAGAAATCGGCCGGCGAACAAGAAGTCAACATCCTCGACATCGTCTTCCGAGGCATCCTCAGCGACAAGGAACGTGCTGCGAAGTAATGGCATTGCCGACATGCCGTATCCGTGCTAAAGCGATTCGATCAAATCATCTTGAGACGTATTCAAGAGCTGGATGTCGGTACTCCATTCACGCCCGCGTCGGAGATTGAGATTGATTTGTACGAGTGCATCCGCAACAGACTTACGTCCAGCCGGATTGTCTTTTCCGGTCAATGACCATTCCGCTGTCCAGAAATCGGGGGTCTGAAATGCCAGCAGTGCCCTTACGCGAGCTTTGACGGCACCAGGTTCGGTGATTTCCAATTCGCCAAGCTGAAAAGAGTTCACCGCAGAATCGGCGACATACCGTGTCATCGCTGCAATGCCAACTTTACTAATCAGTTTCGAGTCGGCAATCCAAAGGTCTTCCCACTCACGCTTTACCTCTTCCCAGACTGCGAAGAAGAAATCAAGTAGCGTATCCTCGTCTTGAAATTCGCGCACCCCTTCTCGCTCCTCTAGCTCACGAAGCGCAATTTGAACGGCTGCGGGCTTTACCAATCGCGTTTCTTGCGGAGTGGTCGGCCAGTCAATCTCACGGTGAAATGGACTTTCAGGATCTTCATTCGCCAATTCGACCAGGTCATATCGACGGTCGATTGTGAGGCGAGCGGACGCAAGCCTCGCGCGAAACCTCACCTCGTTTCTTTGGGCAAGCAGGTTGTTAATGTGATCGGTAGCGACACGGCTGGCCTTCTGGTTAATCACGATGAATTGGAATGCAGCTTCCTCCAGATCCGAAGTCAGAAGTGCCACGACGTTAACATGCATCTCCGGGTTGAAAGACTCAATTCCAAGAAGACGATGTTGCCCATCGATCACCAATCCGATCGGCTCGGCATTAGGGGCGTGTTCGAAGCTAAGCTTTGTTACTCCTCCTTCCTGAATTCTCGCGTCCGCGGGCAGGGAAAGCGAAATCACGACTGCAGTCGGAATAATATTTTCAATTGGACCGAGAAATCGTCGTACAGCACGGATCTTCGATTCGTTTCTCGACATCTGCATATCGCAGGAAATTGTGTCGAATCGGCAAACATCGGCCCATTTGATGATGTCGCAGACCGGCGCATGAAAAAGGCAAAACTCTGGCGTGTTGGAATTGTGCGGGCGCTGCCGATAGGTAATGCATTGATACTCATAAATTTTCTGCATTGGGACTCTTTCGGTATAACATGCTGAGTTTGCCGAATTGAAATGGACGTAAACCAGTACCGAAGTCAGTTGGTGGTTCCGACGGATGACGCTACATTCTGTACTTCAATGAATCGCGGATTGATTGATCAACACTTGATTACAGCAGTTATCGAGGCAAACGCATGTCCAACGCGGAATGGCTGAGCCGCATGGCTCATCTGAAAAAAGGAACAGGGAATGCGCCTCACAAGCCTCTCTTGCTCCTCGTTTTTCTGGACATGATTGAAAATGGCGAATTTGATGGGAGCCAGCTCTTTCTGACGCCAGAAATGGGGTATCGGTTCGATACCTATTTCGAAGTCGCCAAACATCGCAGGAGTGCTCGTCCCGATATTCGGCTTCCGTTTCATCATCTCGCCAGTCAAGATTTCTGGGTTCCCAAGACTCAAACAGGTGAGGACTCGAAACACCGGGCAATCACCGTCTCTGTTGTCCCGAATCCTGACTTCGTCGCGGCGTGTCGCGATCCGGAATTTCGTCGACAGGCTCGCGAGATTTTGATTGCAACTCACTTTGAGCCTGCCGAGCAGAATGCGTTGTCGCATCTCGTCGGAATCGAAATTACACCGTCGAATATCGCAGTGCGTGACGCGTGCTTTGAAAAGCCCAACGACGCCGAGACCTCGGGGCGATCCGCTCGATTTCGCTTGGATATTGTGTCTGCGTACCGCTACACATGCGCACTGACTGGTTATCGCGTTACCACGATTTCTGCCGGGGCGATTGTTGACGCCGCACATATTCATCAGTTTGCAGACTCGCGAAACAATTACCCGACGAATGGAATCGCACTTTGCAAGAACGCTCATTGGTTGTTCGACGCGGGACTTTGGACGATCGATGACGATTATCGCATTGTCATTGCCACCGACCATTTCTCGGAATCCAGCCCCAATCAGATGCCACTGGCTGAAATGAATGGTCAGCGGTTGCTCCTTCCAAAAAACGAATCTGTCTGGCCTGACAAAGAGCATCTCGCCTGGCATCGTTCGAAGAAATTTGGGCGTTTCGCCCGATTGGCATAGCACATCAAGTCTCCATGGCAGATTCTTCGCGCGACAACTTGAGGCCCAGATGAAGTTTGACCGCATTCCCGGCCCGGGCGACTGCGGAACTCGATTTTGAAAGTCGGCCACCGATCATTGCTCGACCTTCCCAAAGTTGTGTATTGGATCGAGCCCAATCAAACGATTTCAGCTTCGAAATCCGCTTCTTCCAGTCCTTGGGGGATTCAGCGAGCAGAGCACGTCCGGCACGGGCGAGTGCCGCAATTCCGATGGCGTGGCAATGAACATACTCCGATCGAATTTCTGCCGCCGATTTTGGGCCAGCGACGATCTCTTTCCAATCGGGAATTTGCTCGGCCACGGCCACCCAGAATTCTACGGCAATTTTCAATCGATCCGCGTAAGGTAGCCCTTTGTGATCTGCCAGCAATATCTGGTTCGCATGGTACAAAGCGCTCAGCGTGAACAGGTTTCTCGATCGATTGGAAATTGCCGTCTTTTCCATCTCGATGGCATTCGAGAAAACGGGGACGTGACAAATAACGTCACGGGTCAGCTTGGCTGTTTCATCACGGTCGTCGAGACCAATGCGGAGCGATTGCGCCGAGGAACGCTCGTACCGTTTAACATCGCTGAAGATCTGGCCACGTCGCACGCCATCAGGATCGACATGAATCACGACAGCGAGGCACTCCTCACCCAAGTCGCGGTGTACTTTAAGAGCTTGCTGGAGGCCATAGATCCGATGGATACCGTCAATGATCGTCATCCGCGCATCTAACGGGATGCGCAATTCGCCTGTTGCAAGTGACTTTGAAGTCGATCCAGCCGCCGCAACGAACCGCACTGACTGTTCGATGCTGATCGTGACTGCGGCCAAATTAAAGTTCTCATGATGGGCAACAATCTCCTTCGCAATTTCGCGGACTCGCGCCAGATTTACCGAACGAAACGATTGGTGTGTGTCGGCCAACTCCGGATTTGTCCCAATCGGGAAGAACTTTGGTAACAATTTAATTGGGCACATTCCCGTGTAAAACGGACGCCCCCCCTGTCTTCCTTGAACAACTGGAATACTGAATTCGATGACGCTCATGTTATCTGTCTGCGAATGAGGAAAAATACGTTGTCAGCGATTGAAGGCAGTGAAACGCGACTTTGGCCGATTCGTCGTGGTTCCACGATAACCGAATCGAATTGCAGATTCGCTCATCTTCAAACCCCATCATTTTCAGTACGTAGCTTTGTTGATGTTGTGTGGTATTGCACGCAGATCCGTTGCTGATCGCAATTTGATCGCGCAATGTCAGCATCAGCGCTTCACTGTCGACACACGTGAAACTGACATTCATCACATGCGGTAAACTTCGTTCCGGGTCACCGTTGATTTGATATTCGATCCCGTTCAGGTCGTTCAGGAGTTGCTGTCGGATCTGGAGCGCGGCGGCGCGGTTGGACTGCCATTCTTCGCCGGCCAGGCGGGCCGCTTCGCCGAAGCCGACGGTCAGAGCGACGGGGACTGTACCGGGACGCAGGCCTCGCTCCTGGCCTCCTCCGTAAAACAAAGGCTGGACCGGACGCTTTTGAATGCCGCGGCGGCGGACCAGCAGGGCTCCCACTCCTTGAGGCCCGTAAATTTTGTGGCTGCTGACAGAGACCATGTCGGCCTTCAAGGACCGCAGCGCGGGGACTTCTTTGCCGAATGTTTGTGCGGCGTCCGTATGAAAGAGTGTGTCGGTTCCCGCCACCAGTTGCTGGATCTCGTGGACTGGTTGCAGAATGCCGGTTTCGTTATTGGCGTGCATGACACTCACCAGCAACGTCTCGGGCCGCAACAGTCGCTGGATTGTTTCCGGTTCCACGAAGCCGCCACGTGTCACTGGTGCCAGATCCACCTCAAACCCAAGCTGTCTCAGTCGATCCAGGGGTTCCAACACAGCTTTGTGTTCAATAGCAGTGGAGATCACGTGCTTTCGGCCTGTTTTCAGGCCATGTTCGGCCAGACCGAGAATTGCCAGATTGTTGCTTTCCGTTGCACCACTCGTGAAGAAAACTTCTTCCGGCGGGGCATTCAGCAGGTCGGCAATCTGTCGTCGGGCCGTTTCCACCGCCTCTTTCGCACGCTGCCCGTAAATGTGAGTCCGACTGCCAGCGTTGGAGGGGGCGAGGAACCAGGGGATCATCGCCTGCAAGACACGCGGGTCCATCGGCGTTGTTGCGTTGTAGTCGAGATAGACGGGATCAGATTGTGACTGCTCGAACGCCTGGATATCGCCAGGCATCCCACAGAATTGACCGACCGCCCCGATGCGTACCTTTTTGACCGTTGGAATCGCACTGTCAGACCGTTCTTTCAACGTAAGGCGGAACGAGGCAACTGCAGTGCCGTCCGACGCTTCGATAATTCCCGATTCCTGACCGTGATCGCCGTCGTAGACGACGACCTCGTGGTCGGGGAACATTCTCTGGATTCGATCCAGTGCTTCGTCGTAATTGAGGGGTTTCGGCATGTGGTACAAACTCTGGATCAATGTTTCTCGTCTGCAGGATGACTTGCAAACGGCTCTTCACGTGGAGCGTTAATGTCTACGAATGTTCGGCGCGGGTCTCCCGACCCCGCCGAAACGACCGACCGCAGGTCTCCACTTTCTTGATCAGGTCTCCTCTTTTCTGACAACACATGTTTGTGTCCTTTCGCTTGTACTGCGAACGACCGCGATGTTGGTTGATGACAAGCATGAGCGGCGTACTGGACACCAGCAGACTACCCAATCGGTTGGCGCGGTGGAAGTCAATTGACATACTGTGGAAGTCAGGTTCTTCACTTCCATCTGGGGCGCGGGTGTCGTGGCGAGTTTTGAATATCTGTTTCCGTCGATCCGTGGGGTTCAGGCCGAACGCGAGTATTACGTCTCGATGTGCCCGCTGCGGCTGATTCCCCGCATATTTCTGTTCGATGAAGAAGAACTGCGGCCGGAACTGAGGGCTCAGCGTGTGCTGAACAAACAACGCATTCCTGAAATGGCGCGTTACATCGTTTCTAACGCCAAAGATTATACATTTTCTGCTCTGACCGCTTCGGTCGATGGCAAAGTCAAATTCGAACCACTTGGAGCAGAAACGACCGAGCGGAGTGTCGGGACGTTGCGAGTCCCCATGAGTGCCCGGTTTGTCATTAACGACGGCCAGCATCGTCAGGCGGCCATTGAGGCTGCATTGCACGAGAACCCGGACCTGGGTGACGAAACGATCGCCGTCGTTTTCTTTCTCGATGTGGGGCTGAAGCGGTGTCAGCAGATGTTTGCCGATCTGAATCGGCACGCGGTCCGTCCCACACCGTCACTCGGCCTGCTTTACGATCATCGGGATGAGGGGGCTCAACTGGCCAAAGATGTTGTCGAACGCGTCCCGATCTTTAACGGCCTGACCGAAGTCGAACGGAGTACGATTTCGAATCGGTCGATCAAGCTGTTCACGCTCAGCGGGATTCACAATGCGACTCACGCGCTGCTGCAAGGTTTGGATCTGAAATCGCGGGAAGAACAAACAATTCTGGCGGCGGAGTACTGGACCGAGGTGGCTCGACAGATCCCCGATTGGGGCCTGGCCAAGGATCGGAAGATCAGTGCCGCTGACTTGCGCCGTGATTTCGTCCATGCCCACACACTGGCACTCGCAGCACTGGCTCGAGTGGGAAATGCCTTGCTGGGGGCTCACCGCGCCGACTGGAAGGCCCGCTTGAAAAAGCTGAATTCGCTGGACTGGTCCCGTACCAATAATGAGCTGTGGGAAGGTCGGGCGATGAATGCCGGACGCCTTTCCAAACGAAACATCAACGTCACATTGACCGCGAATCTGATCAAGCGCCACCTGGGGCTGGCCCTCACGGCAGACGAACAGGCCATCGACGCGAAGCTCCGGAGGAAAGTGAAATGAGTATGGCGACAGTTGCCAATAAGGATTCCGCGTTCGCTCAGCTTGGCCTGGCGAAGACAGTGAAAGGGGTCTGTGAAGAGATCCGCGAACTCTATCTTTGGGATCAGATTCCCTGGGTTGTTGGCTACAGCGGCGGCAAGGATTCCAGTGCCGTGCTGCAATTGATCTGGCTGGCACTCAAAGAGCTGCCTCCAGAAAAGCGGCAAAAGCCGGTCCATGTGATTTCGACAGACACGCTGGTCGAGCAGCCTGTCGTCGCGGCCTGGGTCAATGCATCGCATAAGCGGATGCAAACAGCGGCGGAAGAGCAAGGGTTGCCGATCACGCCTCATAAGCTGACGCCAGACGTCAAGGATACATTCTGGGTGAACCTGATCGGTAAAGGGTACCCGGCTCCTCGGAAACTGTTTCGCTGGTGTACCAGCCGGATGAAGATCAATCCATCGAACAACTTTATTCGCAGCGTTGTCCGGGAAAGCGGAGAGGCGATCCTGGTCCTGGGGACTCGCAAGCTCGAAAGTCAGCGGCGCGGCATCGCGATGGCACAGCATGACGCCAAACGAGTGCGCGAGCGATTGACTCCCAACAAGAGTCTGCCGAATTCGCTGGTTTATACCCCGATCGAGGACTGGACGAACGACGATGTCTGGTTGTTCCTGATGCAGGTGAAAAACCCCTGGGGGCACAACAATAAGTCGTTGCTCGGGATGTATCAGGGGGCATCGGCCGATGGAGAATGTCCGCTGGTCGTGGACACGACGACCCCCAGTTGCGGAAACAGCCGTTTTGGATGCTGGGTCTGTACGCTGGTCGACAAAGACCGCTCGATGGAGGCGATGATCAAGAACGACGATGAGAAAGTCTGGATGCAGCCTCTGCTGGATTTGAGAAATGATCTCGCCGATTTCGATCTGGAACCGCAGCGGCGGGATTATCGCAGGATGAGTGGTCGGGTTCAGTTGTTTCACGACGGCTTGGTACGCGGACCATATATGAAGCAGGCTCGTGAACACTGGCTGCGTCAGGTCCTGCAGGCTCAAGCGATGGTTCGCGAAGTGGGGCCCGAGGACTTTCGTGATCTGGAACTGATTTCGGTTCCGGAACTGCACGAGATTCGCAGAATCTGGCTGTACGAGAAGCATGAATTCGACGACAGCCTTCCCAAGATCTACGAAGAGATTGTCAAGCAGCCATTTCCGATCACGGAATTCGACGACAACCTGCTGCGATCCGAAGACTGGACGATCCTGCAGGAAGTTTGCGGCGACGATGCGGAATTCTTCCAACTACAGACCAGCCTGCTGGACATCGAGCGGGAATATCGGGGGATGTCACGTCGCGCGGGAATCTATGAAGCGATTGACGAGCGTCTCAGGGCCGGACAGTACAGCAGCGAGGAAGAAGCACTCGCCATCCGCCAGGACGAAGAAGACCGGCGTAAAGAGGCAGAAAGCAACCACGATGCACCGAGCATTGTCCAGCGGTCGTTGTTTGATGTCGACGGGATCGAAGAGTGAGTCTGTTTTGCCCGAGCGACCTTAAAGAATTGTTAGAGACTCATGATCCTTCAACAACTGACGCTGCGTAATTTTGGATTGTACGTCGGCGACAATGTGCTCGACCTCGCACCGTCTCGCAAGCGGAATCGGCAGGCACCGATCATCTTGTTTGGTGGCGTTAATGGTGGCGGCAAGACGACGATCCTTGATGCGATTCAACTCGTGCTCTATGGCAATCGAGCCCGCTGTTCCAAGCGGGCCGAAACATCGTATGACACGTTTTTGCGTGAATCGATCCATCATGGCGTCGATCCAGCAACGGGTGCCGCCGTGCAACTCGCCTTCCGATTCGCGGTCGAAGGGGAAGAGCATCTGTACGAAGTGAGCCGGTCATGGAGTGTCGTACGGGATAAACTGCGCGAACGGGTTGAAGTCAGTAAGGATGGCGATCACGACGAATGGTTGTCAGAAAACTGGAATCAAGTTGTCGAAGAACTGATTCCATTCGGGATTGCGCAACTTTGCTTTTTCGACGCTGAGAAGATCCGGTTTCTGGCGGAAGACGAAACAAGTTCCGAGGCACTTGGCGTGGCGATCAAGTCGTTACTCGGACTGGATCTGGCCGAAAGGCTGATCACCGATGCCGCGTCATTACAGGCTCGTCAAGCCAAGCGGGGCCGCAAGTCACCTGATCTGGAAGAACTGGAGCGACTCGACGCAGAACTTGCCAAAAAGCAATCTCAGATCGAAGTCAGCCATCAGGCGATCGCGGCACTTGAGAATCCGCGGCTGCTCGCAGCACGTCGAGTCACCGTTGCTGAAGATAAATTCGCCAAAATGGGTGGCAAGCACTGGGCCGAGCGTGAAGAGCAACTGAGGCGGCGGGGGGAATTGGAAGCTCGCGTTAAGCAAGGCGAAGAGGAATTAGTTTCGCTCTCGGCCAGCGAGCTGCCATTGGCTCTGGTCCCAAATCTGCTGGCCGATGTTTCCAGGCGGGCGCGGACCGAAAAAGCGGCCGCCGAGAATCAGGTGGTTGTCAAACTGCTGAATGATCGTGATGAATCTGTCTTGAAGTTGCTGAAAACGGAAAAAGTAAAGGCGGAAACTCTGAAGCAGATCCGCAGTTTTCTTGAGACCGACCGTACGGAGCGAGTCAGTACAACGGAGTCGGGGTTGCATCTGAAGCTGACGGACGCCAGTAGCCAATTGCTCGATCATCTGACCTCGCGAGGGCTGACGGAACGACTGGCGACGGCCGCCAAATCATTGAAGGAACTCGACAAAAGCCGACGGGCTCTGGAACAAGTTCATCGAACGCTGGCAGCAACACCGGACGAAGAATCGATTCGGGGGATTTCAGAAGAACTGCAGTCTGCGGCTGGTGAATTGAAGGAATTGACCTCAAAGATTCAGAAGCTGGAAGCCGAGTTGGACGGGTTGAGGACCGAGCATACGGAACTCGATACTCTTGCCAAGCGATTGCGGCGCAAAGTGGTTGATGAGCAGATTCGCTCGGAGGAAGAGGGACGCGTGGCGACTCTACTGCAGCGGACGCAGGAAACGATGAAGCAGTTTCTGCGACTGTCGACCACTCGAAAGATCGACCGACTGTCGGAACTTGTCTCTAACTCATTCAGGTACCTGCTGCGCAAGAAGACATTAGTCGAAAAGGTCCTGATCGATCCCGATTCGTTCGCCATCAGCCTGCTCGATCACGAGGGAAATCGAGTCCCCAAAGAGCGGTTATCGGAAGGTGAGAAACAGATCTTTGCGATCTCGGTCCTGTGGGGTTTGTCGCAGGCTTCGGCTCGCCAGCTTCCCGCGATCATCGACACCCCCATGGCCCGACTGGACGTCGGGCATCGTGATCAGCTGGTCGAACTGTATTTCCCGCGAGCCAGTCATCAGGTGATTATCCTGTCGATAGATACAGAAATCGAATGGGACTACTTCCAGAAATTACAACCGCATATCGCTCATGCGTACTATTTGAATTACGACGAGGCGACTCGCAGTACCGTTGCGAGTGAAGGCTATTTCTGGGATGCCAACGGCGTGCGCAAGTCTGACGAGGTGACAGCATGAGTCTGAAGCAGTTTCGCCTGTCGACGCAAGGAAAAGAACAGTCGATCCGGTTGAAGACACGGACCGGCATTCAGAACTGGAATACCATCTGCCGCTGGGCATTTTGCCTGTCATTGGCCGAACCGACGCCACCGACGCGGATTGAGATTCCATCTGACAGCAATGTCGAAATGACCTGGGAAGTCTTCGGCGGCGACTTGCATGAACTTTATTACTCGATTCTGCTGGAACGCTGTCTGCACGATGGAATCGAGACCTCGCCCGAATCGCTGTTACGCCAGTTCAGATTGCATCTGCATCGGGGAATTGGCTATTTGGCAACCCCCAACAAAATCCGCTCGATCAGCGATCTGGTTTCCCTGGCGAAGGCTTCCAAGTGAATTCGCACGATGCAGAAGAATCGACCCCGACGACCAAAGTCTGGCTTCGCAGCCAGGAAGTCAGAAGGATTCTGCACCTGACAACATGCGAACTCGCTCATCTGAGAACGAGCGGTGGAATCGAGTTTCGCAAATCGGGGAACGCGTACTTGTACTCGGTCAATGAAAATCGCCTTTCGCCGGACGAAAGGCGATAGGATGGCAGGATGTAGGGTGGGACCAGAGGCGCTTCGCCGCGCCGGCCCACCATCAATTCTCGACGCTTCCTGATGGTGGGCCGGCGCTCGAAGCGAGCTGGTCCCACCCTACATTGAAAAAGCCGATTGCCCTGGCGTCATTGCCATTTCGGTTTTATCGAAACTTGTCATTCCCTGTGGGCTGAAGGCCCACGAGAACAAAGCACAGGGCTCCAGCCCTGTGAACAGAATTAAAGCAAAATTGCGACCTGAAAGGTCGCGAGACGCGACCGGTCGGAGTTGATCTCTATGACTGAATTTCTCGCGACCTTTCAGGTCGCTTAGCCTGCGCCGTCCGTAGCCACAGGGCTGAAGCCCTGTGCTTTGTTCTGGTGGGCCTTCAGCCCACAAACGGCCGACGATTGCGACATCGCCGGCAGGGTGGGGCGCACCCGCTTCGGGGAAGCCCCCGTAGAAACGCATTCCATTTCGGGGGCTTCTTCAAAGCCCGGACAGGATGGGCATCTCACTTGAATGCCTCCGCGGCTTCTGTGTAGTCCGCGTCCTGTGCTTGTCTTTCCGTCATGGGGCGAGTGTTCATCGCCATACGACTATGCCTCTGGCATCATCCGTTCAGACATCTTTCGATTGGGATGTTCGTCGAGACGTGTATGGCAATAGACCGCAGTCCATTCAGCCAGACGGCGGCCCAGTTTGCGGCAGGCGGCCTGGGTTTCTTCGTCGCGTGGTTCCTTCGCGGCGATGGCGCCGTAGTGCAGCGTCAGGTCGCTGCTTACGTAATCAGTGACACCGAATACGAGGAACCCGAAATTCATCAGTACGGTCAGTAAACTCTGGCAGGCCATTTCAGAACCGCCACCCCATCCGCCGGAGGAACTAAAGGCACAGGCGATTTTGCCATCCACTTTCGCCCACTGCGGCATCATGGTCTCGTCCCAGAACCGCTTCATTTTCCAACTGAGCAGGCCCATGTTTGTTGGACTGCCGACAGCGAGACCGTCACACCAGACGACATCGTCGGCGGTCGCTTCGTCAACGGACCGCAATCGAACTTCTGTGTCGGCAATGCTGTTCGCCCCTTCTGCCACGAGCGTCGCCATCTGTGAGGTATGGCCGGATCGAGAATCGAAGAGGACCAGAATCTTGTTCATCACACGAATACTCTCGGGTTGGGAAGTTGCTTTCTATCAAACGTGCGCAGAGTATGTCGCATGGACGATGGACTTGGGAGCGTGGGCCAGAAAACGTGGCGTCTTAGCGTCTTGAGCGAAGCGGGCGTGAGGCTTATGGCGTGCCCTGCAATCTGTACAAGTTTTTTTGCCCTGCCTTACTTGATCAGCTTCCGAACCTTGTTGTTACTGCTGTCGCCGATGTAGATATTGCCAGCGGCATCCACGAAGACTCCGTGTGGTCGGTTGAGTCGACATTTACGAGGATCGCCGTCTGGTCCATCTCCTGCTTTTCCGTCGCCAACCAGCGTGTCGATTCGCCCGTTCTTGTCGATGATTCGGATCGCGTGGTTTTCTGTGTCGACCAGCAGCAGATTCCCGTCGCGGTCAAATGCTGCTCCCTTGGGTCCCGCCAGTTGAGCCTGACGGGCGTCTCCTCCATCGCCTGTGAAGCCCGGTTTGCCAGTGCCTGTCAGATGCTGAAGCTTGTTCGTCTTCAGATTGGCTCGAAAGACCGCATTTCCTTCTCGCAACACGATGATCAGATTGCCATCCGCGTCGATGGCCAGTGTCCGTGGGCCATTCAGTGGCGTGCCAGCCACGGGTGCACCATCCGGCGTCGTCTTTTTCTCTCCCGTCCCGGCGAACGTCGAGATGATTCCTGTGCTGAGGTCAACGCGGCGAATGCGATGATTCTTGATGTCGCAGATTAACACTCCGTGATTCTGGTCGAGGATGACAGAGTGCGGCTGATCGAGATCCGCCTTGGTGGCAGGCCCTCCGTCTCCACTGAAGCCCGGCTTGCCTGTCCCCGCCAATGTTGTAATCACACCGGTTGCTCCGTCGACGCGTCGAATCGCATGGTTCGACATGTCTGAAATGTAGTAATTCCCCTTTTCGTCGAAGCGAAGTTCGTGCGGAAGGTTCAATTGAGCCGCCGTCGCTGGACCACCGTCACCTCGAAATCCAGACTTACGCCCCGTACCTGCGACCGTCGCGACAACATTCGTCTTCAAGTCCATTCGGCGAATGATATGGCTGGAGTACTCACAAATGTACAACGCTCCATCCGGACCGATTTCCAGACCAAACGGCTGTCCAAACCCCGCCTGCAATGCGGGACCGCCATCACCCGAGTATTCGTCCTTGCCGTTCCCGGCGATCGTAATGACTTCCGCTCCCTGTGCGGAAACGGTGCCGTACACGAGATCAAAAGCCAATGTGATGGTAATCAATGCCGTCAGAGGGATACGCAACTTGCTCATCGAAACCTCGAATCAAATCACAGTGGTAAAGAAAGTTGTCAGAAGTGTGATTGAGGATATCAGCAGTCCTTTGAAAATCCAGCCGGTCGGATTAATGTCACTGACCACCCCGTCGTTCATATCTTCGCCACAAACCGTTTCAACTCAGCGCTTGATCGCGTATCCTGAATCACGGCTTCGAACGGATCGTGGGAGATTGGAATGTCAGGTCTCTGGACAAATGAACAAGAACCGCTGTCTCGGCGAAGTCTGTTTCGGACAGTCGGTTCAACGATGTATGTTGCCGCTCTGACGCGATTGTTGGGGCGGGATCTGTATAGCGCGGAAACGACTCGCCGTCAGATCCATGATCTGCAGCCGCGAACGACAGATCTCGAACCGACCGCACGCGGCGTGATTCATCTGTTTATGAATGGTGGCCCCAGTCAGATGGATCTGTTTGATCCCAAGGAAGAATTGACGAAGCGCCACGGCGAGGATTACTTCGGAAAAATCGCTGGTGAAGTCGAATTTCCCGAGGCGGCCGGGGCGTTGATGAAAAGCCCGTTCCGGTTTGCGCAGCGCGGAGAATGTGGGATGTGGGTCTCCGACGCCATGCCTCACTTCGCGACGCAGGTCGACAACGTCACGATGATTCGATCGATGTTCACGACGAATCTGACGCATGAACCGGCGCTGTACAAGATTCACTCTGGCAGCGAATTTATCGGTCGTCCCTCATTGGGGGCCTGGGTTTCGTACGGTTTGGGGACCGAGAATCAGAATCTGCCTGCCTATGTGGTTCTCGACGATCCGCAGGGGCTGCCCGTGAACGGGATCGACAACTGGACTTCGGGCTACCTGCCGCCGCTCTATCAAGGAACGCGATTCCGTGCTTCAGGGGCACCTGTTCTGGATCTGAAACCCGACTTCAGCGAACCGACCGCAGTGACGCAACTGGAACGCGAACTCATTGCGAGGCTGGATCGAGTCCATCAGAGTCGGCGTCCTGACCGCCCGCAACTCGCGGCGCGTATCTCTTCGTATGAACTCGCGGCACGAATGCAGATTGCCGCCACTGATGCACTCGATTTGACTCAGGAGACCGAAGCAACATTGAAGCTGTACGGCATTGATCAGCCGATGACCGAGTCTTATGGCCGGCGCTGTCTGATCGCGCGCCGACTGATCGAGCGTGGAGTCCGGTTTGTGCAACTCTTCATCAACAGCCAGATCTGGGACAATCACAACAATATCGGTACGGCTCTGCTGGACGCCTGCAATCGAACCGACAAACCTGTCGCCGGGTTGCTGACAGACCTGCGTCAGCGTGGACTGCTGGATGAAACACTGGTGCTCTGGGGCGGCGAGATGGGACGACTGCCAATTTCGCAGTTACCGGGTGACAAAGATCCCGCCAAGGCAGGACGCGATCACAACAAGAACGCCATTTGTTCATGGATGGCCGGGGGGGGCGTGAAGCAGGGATTTGTGCTGGGAAGCACCGACGAACTGGGATTTGCCGCCGTGGAAAATCGAGTCAGTGTCGAAGACTGGCACTCGACGATTCTTCACTTGCTCGGCCTGCATCATGACAAGCTGTTCATTGAACGCAATGGCTTGAATGAACGGCTGACCGGCGTGACGCATCCTCGAATTGTCACCGAAATTCTGAAAGCCGAGACATTGAAAGCGTCGTGACAAAAAAGCCATCACATATCCGCATGATGGCTGGATTCGTGATACTTGCCCGCGGCATTCTGTCGTGCAGATGCCAGCAAATGCAGTTCATGCTCAATTTCGTTTCGCTGCCGTGCAACCGCCTCGTCGAATTTCTGCAGCACTCCCAGCGCTTTGTCTTTTGATGCGACCAGACCAATCAGCAGGTATTGTCCGATGGCCATGCCGTAACCGATCCAGCCAATATTTCCAGGCCAGATGACCGCAAGAATCGCCAGCACCGGGGATGAACGATTCAAGTGCTGACAGATCGCCCCCTTCAGAAATTGGGGGATATATCGAATCAGGCTCGACAGGACCTTCCCTTTTTCAATCTTGGGAGGCTGCGGGCCTGGATAGATTAATGCAAACAGAGCCTGATCAGGCATCCCTTCGATCACACCGATCGCCAGGAGCAGTCGACCGGCCATGAACAGGACACTGTTTCGCGTTTCCGGACGTATCCAGCCAAACATGGTCGATTCCATGTTCTCAGTCGCGATGAGCAAGAGAAGTGCCCCGCGAAACCACAATTCCAAGTCTTTTTCAAGTTCATCGTCCAGGTCCTGGACCCGCACAACGCGACGAACAAACAACCGGAAAATCGGGATCGCAACGAATCCGAGAAACAGGCGCACAATCGGCTTCAGAAGCGGTTGCAACAGCCGCGTCGGCAGCAAGAGTTGCAGCAGTTCATTCACCGTGGTGTCATCCTTGTCACGAGTAATTGCAGAGCACGCTGGCTACCGGTGCCAGTCAATCTTTTCGAAAATCGCCATCAGTCGCTGCCCACGAGCGGGATTGAGTTGTAGCACATGCGCGATCCGTCCGCGGAGATGTGCGGCAAAGTCTTCGACCTGATCACGGTTCTGCTGCAATGGCCCTGTCCGAACACAGTTTGTCAGGATCGCCTTAAGGCGGTCGTAATCGACACGAGCAACATTGGTCCGTGTGTTGACGACAACTCCCGCGATCGATTGCCGCTGATGGGCTCGCAAGACGCGACGTTTCGACGCGTTGGACTGAAATCGCTCCTGGCGAATGATCTGCTGGACAAGCGGGATCAGCGTTCGCAACCCGCGTGATAAATCTTCGGGACCGGAGAGCGCCAAATCATCGGCATATCGTGTGAAATTTGCACCGAATGACTTTGCCATTCCCAGCAAGCGGACATCCAGCATGTACGCCGAAAGATTTGCGAGTGCCGGTGACGTTGGTGCCCCCTGCGGCAGATGACGCCTGAGATACGGAGTCAGGGAATAGAGATTCTTTCTGTCGATCGGCATATTTCCCGGAATTGCAGATGTCGTCAGCAGGCTGAGCCAGATTGCTGCTTCGCGGGAATATCCCAGGGCGCGAAAGATCGCGGTGACTCGAGAAAACCCGACAGTCGTGTAGAAGTTTGACAGGTCGAATTTGACAACAACCGCCTGACCAACATGCGGGACCGCATTCGTCAGAATGGAGCGTCCCGTGACAAATCCATGAGCGGCAGGGTGAGCCGGGATTCGATCCAGGATTTCTCGCAGAATTTTGACTTGGACCTGCTTTAACGTCTGCTTGGGGGATTCGATCAACCGCATTCCACCCGAGCGTTTTTTCCGCCAGGTGAAATGGTAATGGGCCTGCTCGACCGAATCGGGACGTCCCGACGAGAAACGATGGACGAGCCAGGCGAGCTTGTTCAGCGGCAGGCCGATCCATTCTGCCAGACCTTCGGGCGTATGGAAGACGGGCAATCCTCGCGATTGAAGCTTGCTGTCGTCACCATCACAACTGAGGTCCAGATAGCGGCCGGTCTGCGAGCCGAAACGAGCAAAACGATAGGGCGAGGCCCCTTTGACTTCGACAACTTTTGGCTTGTGCAGGCGTGCTTTTCGGCGATCATTTCTGAATGAAACCAGACGTGGCCGAATTCGAATCAACGGACGCGGTCGGCGTTCTTTCACTCGTTTGGCAGGAGCGTCAGGCGGGCTTGCACTGGTCGACGATTCGCGAAGTGTTTCAGTTTCTGCAGACCGTTCAGGCGTATTGGTTGTCGCCTTGGAAACATCGTCCCAACGGTCGCCTGAACCGCGAAACCATTGCATGAACCACGAAAAAAGCCCCATGAAGTGACATCCCGAGACACGCAATGAATTCCATCAGAGGCGCGAACTCTCGCACTCCATCCGAACCCGACTGGTCCTCAATCCATCCTGGCAAGAACGATTCAATATCAAAACGCGGCCCGAAATAACCGGCTCGTGGGCCGCACAACCGATCCCGTAGCGAATTGTCGTTCGGTGTAAAAGTCACACCGACCGACAATTCACACCACGAATCACGGACAATGAAGCGACCGCGGGGTACCCCCGCAGCATTCATCACGCCCGGTCAAGGACGTGTGAATTGAGCTTATGCGACCCACGAGCCCGTATCAGCAACACCACGAACCATTGTTTTGGTGACCAGTTTGAGATGGCCCATGGTCTCTGGTCATAAAACAATCGTTCACGGCGTTGCCGCCCGTAGGTATGTTAGCCAGTTGCGGGATTTGGTCAAAGTCGAACTGGGGAATTTACTTACGGAGCAAGGGAGCGGCATCCGTGCCAAATGAGATTGCTCCGGTAAACCGCGGGTGAGCCTCGACGCACGTGCGGCCGAGAAGCGAGTTCGGCGCGGGACTCCCGACCCCGCCGGAACGGCCGACCGCAGGTCTCCTCTCTTTTAGAGAGACCGTTGGCAGAACGACGTGGGGCAGAACGATGG
Organism: Planctomycetota bacterium; assembly: GCA_037146815.1. Classification (GTDB taxonomy): domain Bacteria; phylum Planctomycetota; class Planctomycetia; order Planctomycetales; family Planctomycetaceae; genus Schlesneria. The sequence goes on along the minus strand of JBAWWJ010000025.1, from coordinate 20,348 downwards.
AGATTCACGATTGTGATTTCTTCTATCATTCTACTCGTACTGAACAAACGACGGGTGAACGGACGATTCTGAAAGTAGCCTTCACGTTCCTGCGTGAAGATAGCCGTTTGCAATCGGGCGCATGAGCTTTATGGCACGTACGACTGCCGGATTGTGAAGAAAGAAAAGGGAGACCTTCGGTCGAGCGTTTCGGCGGGGTCGGGAGACCCGCGCCGAACAGCGCGAATCGCGCCGAATGCGAAACCGTTCAGGCGAATAACTGCGGCAACGTCACGACCGCTCGGAATTGGGTCGGGGTGATATCGGTTTCGATCGCCGTTCGGCTGATCGCGTGCAGATCGGAATGACCTGGCCGACAAAAGTTGCCGTGATAGGTGAAAGCCAGGCGGAAGCCGTGCTGCTGCAGTGAGGCACGCGTGAACGCGTTGAAACTCGATCGTCCCCCGACGGGAAAGCTGAACGCGTAGATTGGTTCGCCGATTTCTTCGACCAGTCGCCGCTTACACTCGGAGATTTGCCAATCCTGCTCGGCCGCAGATTGATTGGCCAGGATCGGATGGGTCACGGTGTGGCCACCGAACGTCATCCCCCCCTGTCGCATTTCGCGGATCATATCCCAGGTCATCCACAACTCGTTGGAGATTGCTCTCGGACAGCGACCACTCTTCAGCGCCTGCGAAAGGAATTCCATGTAATCGGCTGTGGTTTCCGTCGGCAAGCCCTTATACACGTTCAGCAAACGACGAATCGCCGTTTCACGATGCGGCTCTTCAAATGGAACAGGAGTCGAAGTCCAGCGGTTGACATCCAGGGCCGACAGAGGGCTGGTGCGAACCATCCAGGCAATCTCATCCCACCATGGAACCTGAGCGGCGTCGATGAACCCCGTCGTCAAAAAGAATGTGCAGGGGACTCCATGTCCCTTCAGGACTGGGTACGCCTGGGTATAGTTGTCTCGATATCCATCGTCGAACGTAAACATCACGTAACGGCCACGGGGTTCCTTCAGAGCTTGCTCAAGGTCATCCAGTCCGATGATGTCAAAGTTCTTCGCGGCGAGGGAGACCTGATAATCAAAGGTATCCTGCGAAGCACTCCAAAGGTTCCGATCCAGCAGCGAGCGGTGGGGTTCGCCGATCCGATGGTAGTTCAGGATCAACACACCTTCCCAGGCTCGACTGGCACGGAGCGCACGGCCACAACCGGTCAGGTCGAGGGCTCGTGAGAACAACGCTCGTTTGGAAAAGTCGAGCAACATTATCGCCAAGTCTGTAGGAGAAGGTGGTTGGAGGCAGTCAGGAGCATGCTGTCCCCAACTCTTACATGCCGATTGACGTGGTGACGGAACTTTCAACCTAAACATTACGAAAACGTAAACATTCTGATCGGCGATTCGAGATGTCCGTCATGACAGGTACTTCCGTCAGACGTTGAACTTCAGACATGACCGGAAAAGTCCCGGTTCTGGACCTGAAAGTGACGTGAACTTGGCAACTCATTGGACAGCGATTGGCGATTAGGTTGGAAACCGTTGGAATTCCCTCATCAGAATATTGCCAGTCCATCAGTTGGCAACTCGGTCTTTCAAGCGGTTACAGGGGCGTTCAATGATCCAGAACGACAGACAGGCAGCGACTAGCGATAGTGCAATATTTTGCGGGAACGCGTGAATCCAGCCTGCCTGCTTGGGATGAATCAACAGTTGCTGCCACAGGTAGATGCTGTAGGATCCGATCCCCATCGTCATCAGTACTCGGTTACTCAGGATTCTGCGGGCCAGGCCTTCAGAACGGATGAGTCCCCACATCAGCATGGCGATACATGCAGCCGACAAACTGTAGTAGACGCAGTGGTGAAATTTCGAGATCGCTCCCAATTCCAGCGCCGCGCAGATGGTGGCGAAGTATCCGAACATCATCGCAGGACGCGTCAGGCGATCGAGCCACCCACGCCAGTAATCGGAGCGGGAAGCAAGAGCGAGCAGGCATCCCATCGAGATGGTGTCCAGACGCGTGAACGTGCAATTCTCTGCTAAAGCGGAGTAGTACGACGCTGTTTCGCGGTTTGCGAGGATCGGAAGACCCAGCACGATGAAACAGCGAATTCCCCAGCAACCGACGATGCAACTGAGTGCCATTCGCCAGCCGCCAGCGAGACCGGCGACGAACAAGGCGAATGGCCACAAGAAGTAAAAATGCTCTTCCACCGACAATGACCACGTATGGCCAAGTTCCCAGGAAGGGTGGTAGAGAAAATTCGTCGTGTACGTCAGGGCCGCAACCCAGTCACGCGTTTTCAAATCGAATTTTCCTGCCATCTGGCAAGCTGCGACAACAAGCAGAAGCACGAGATACGCGGGGATGATTCGCAGGAAACGGCGAACGTAAAATCGCTTCAGATTCACTGTTCCGGTTCGTTCCAGTTCTCGGGCGAGCAGCGTTGTGATCAGAAATCCACTGATCACAAAAAAGATGTCAACGCCGATGTGTCCATGGTCCGCCAGGTGACGGATGACAGGTGATTCCGGAAACCCCGGTGATTGCATCGCATGAACGAAAAGAACGAGGCTCACAGCGATCGCCCGCAGACCATCCAGACACGGGATCTGGCCTCGATCCAACCAATCGGGTGGGGGCAAAACCATGGGAGGTGCAGCGGGTGAACGAGAGGATTGGTTCAATCCCGATTCGCTCTGCTCAACTGGTTCCAGCAGGGTAGACAACTGATTCATCGCCTGAATTACTCCGACAACAGGATGACAACGCTGAAACCTACTGCACGGAGCAGGCCAAACATTCGCCATCAGGAGACGAATCCGCCAAGTGAATTTTCCTCGTGGCACGCGTGACGATTTGTCCGATCGGAACGATCAGTCACCATTGATTCGCACCCGAAAGCTTGCGAGTTCGTAATATTGCCGGCCGTAACATTGCAAGTTCGTAAGGTTTCCAGCACTTGGCGAGAAACGTCCCATGGATCGGGAGTTCGCCAGCTTAGAACGAGAAATCCGCACGAGGCCAAACGGCATCACGCGAGGTCGTTTGGCAACGTCGCATTATGGTCGACAACTTCAGTGACTTCAGCCGGTGTGACTGAGCGACCTGAATCGAACATGCGTCGCCCAGACTTCAGCGCCGATTGCGATTAATCATCGAAGTTGCCGCGGCCAGAGCAGCTCCCGCAGCCAATCCGCCACCATGAGCCCAGTTGGCGACGCCGGGAACAATCAACACACAAATGATCGCCCACCCGAGCATCATCACGACGGTTTCGTGGGGAACGTCCATACCAGAATTGGAGTCCATCCGACTACGAATCCACGCATAGCCGAACAGACCATAATTCACTCCGGACATCCCGACAAAATTACTGCCCGCAAAGTAGTACTGGGCGAAGTTCGATGCGAGAGTCACAAACAGGACCAAGCCACAGAATCGCGGCGTGCCCAGTCGTGATTCCACTTTCAGTCCGAAAGTGTACATCACCATCATGTTGAACAGCAGATGAAGATGGTCACCGTGCACGAAGATCGGGGTGACCAGTCGCCACACTTCGCCCGACCAGATTGCACTCATCGAAAACAGCATGCGAGCGACAAACATCGCACGCCGATTCGGATCGCTTTCCATCATGATGGCAACAAACACCATCAGGGCCATCATGCCAAACGCTGCAGGACACTGATCGAGCGTCGGGCGTACCCAGCGGGCCTTCAGATCAATCGTCTGACTGCGGATCGCTTCCGCCTTCTTTTGTTGCTCGCTTGAAACGATCTTTGCCCGTTGTTCCACCAACTGGTATCGCTCGTGATCTGGTTCCAATCGGAAGCGAGCCAACTCTTCCTTCGCCTGTGCGACCTGATCCTCTTCGCGAACCCAGATCACATTGCCAGATGGGGTTTCATCAATCGAGCAGGAAATTCCCTGCGTTGCCAGATAAGCCCCAAACCTGGCAGCGAGAGGCGTTTCAGTGATCGAGCCAATCTGTCGCACGTTTCACGTCCTTGTTAATCCGATCAATTTCGTCCCGACAGCACCGGGACGATGCACTCCGATTCCTCCTGCAAGATCTGCAGGAGGAACCTGAGCGAACTGCGGACGCCCGAGTCATCCGGGCTTCTTCAATATTCGCGAATCGCAGTCAGTGGAACCATGCCTGCGACTACCGGATGTAATCAGCAGGCTTTTTCCCTTTGACAAATCCGTCGAAACCAAATCGAGTCGGTTTGAATTCGCCAACGATTTCAACGTTCGACTTCGCGGGGATTTTTTCATCCAGGCCCACAGCCCAGTACGTGGCGTTGATCACCAGACGACGTGTTCCTTCGGCTTCGAGATCTGTGGCGGCACCCATCGTCGTGCAGAAGACGCGTGCTTCTTTCCCCGAGGGGCTCTTAAACGACTTGATCCAGGCCACGGGCATCATCGGATCGTTCTTTTTACCCGTCACACCCTTTGACGTCGGTTCAAGTGTTTCTGTGACTTCGCCGAGCAGCAGCGGAGTACTCGACTTGGCCAGATCAGGGATCACGACTGTGTAGACGTCGGTCGGACCAAATACGCTGCCGGGCTCAATCCCGCGCAGGATTGGGTTCTTTTCCTGTCCGGCGACGACGATGCCTCGGGTTCCCTCTTTGCCGTGGTGTCCATGATGGTTAACCCATTGTTCCCCAAGAACCTGCTTGCCGAAGCCGCCTGCCCAGCCGGGAGCGTTCGATCCATTGCTGTAACGGGCATATGTTCCACCACCGTTGAACGCGTGAGTGGCGGTACGCAAGCCGATGACTGGCTTCCCAGCTTCGACATAGTCAGCGATATGTTTCATTTGCGCGTCCGGCAAATGCCGAAATCGCGTGGCAATGATCATCAGGTCGGCGGTACCCAGTGCTTCGAGCCCCGGAATATTGTCGCCTTTCTTAGGATCGATCACACCAGAAGCGGGATCAATCGCAAACAGCACCGTCGTTGTGAATCCGTGATGTTTGGAGAGGATCTTGGCAAGTTGAGGCAGTGCTTCTTCGGAGCGATATTCTTCATCGCCGCTCACCAGGACGACATGCTTCCCTTTTCCTGGGCCTTCGCCCCCTTCAAACTTGATCCACTGGTCTTCCGCGAAAGCAATCCCGGCCGATCCCATCGCGGTGACCATTGCCACCAGCGCCAGGCGAATTCCCTTCAAACTCATCATCGTTGCAGTCCTTACATCAGGGTGAGTGTGATTTTCAGTGCTACCGACACCTGTCAGATTACCAAGACGAGCATGCTGATGCGATTGATGAGGCGGGATCGTGTCGGTAATCGTTGATTTCAAATTTTGCATCCTACAGAGCCATGAAGTCTTTTTTGTTCAATCGTTCAGCCGGTACGCGCCAGCGTCCGGTTCAAGCCGTGGGCAAACGACCAGCTGCTGAACGTCCCATCGTCACGCCAACACGCAGCCTCCTACAATCGTTACAACCTGCAAAGTCAACCTTGTTGTGCGAGTTTGCGCCCCAGCAACATTCCTGAGTGTGAGTGGAAATCAGGCTGAATCACCGGTATCAGGAACCTCAATTCCGAACGCAATTCTCGCGAAATCCCGAAGTAAAAGATTCGGGTCGTACCGGTGGTGTCGGAGGTAGCGATTGTGTTCAAGTCGCGGGTGGTATGGGATCGATGTGAGGGGTGCTCGATTCCCCGGTTGGACCGGGAACCGTTTGATCTCGCAGGAAGCAGATTTCATGTACGAATCGCAGTTTTTGTTAAAGCGTCGCCCATTCGCAGCCACTCCCGATCCTAAGTGCTTCCTCGCCTCGGGGCCCATTCAGGCCGCACTGGATGAACTGGTCGTCTGTGTCGAACAGGGCCAGGGGGTTGCCGTTGTTTCCGCTCCTGCAGGAACCGGCAAAACACTCCTCTGCGAGCGACTGAGAGTCGAATTGGCGGATCGTTTTGAAACAGTATTTCTGCGCCATGCCAGTTTCCTGACACGACGCGCCCTATTGCAGACGATCCTTGCCGACTTGAATCATTCCTACCATCGGCAGGATGAGCAGGAATTGCGGTTGGAATTGATTCCAGCGATTCGTGCGCTGAGCCCCCGTCATGAAGCACTCGTTCTGCTCTGCGATGAATCGCATATGTTGAGCGAAGATCTGCTCGAAGAATTGCGGATGCTTTCAGATTTGTCCGAGCATGGCCGACCACTCGTTCGGCTGGTCCTTGTCGGTCAACCTTCGTTGGAGGAAACGCTCGCGAGGCCCGGGCTGGAAGCGTTGAACCAACGGATTCGGGCGCATGTCTGCCTGGAATCCTTTGATCGTACGACGTCACAGGACTATATCGATTATCGCCTGACGTGGGCCGGCGGCAGGACTGGGGAGATCTTCTCACCAGAAGCCATCGAAATGGTTGTACGTGCCAGTGAAGGGGTTCCACGGTGCATCAACCAACTCTGTGATCACGCGCTCCTGTTGGCCTACGTTGCCGAACAGAAGCCGGTTCCCGCGTCAACGATCCGTGAAGCACTCCAGGATCTGCGACAACTCCCTCTGCATTGGAATGAGAGTCTGATCGGGGACTCTGCAGATTCCGACACGGCATTTGAACCGGACCCCGCAAGTCAACGTCGCATTGAAGAGTCGACACGCGAGATTGCTCCGCGTCTTGAACAAGGTCTTGTCGGGGACGTACAGACTTTTGAGTTTGGCGCGGACCTGCCAATGAGCAAGCCCGTCGAATACACCAGTTTTGACCCGATGGATGATGTGGAAGAGATGTCAGCCGACGAGGACGAAGAAAGCTTCGCAAACGGCGACGAATTTGACGCAGATGAGATGGACGATACAGTCGATTTCGAACCGCCTGTCGTAAACACTCGACCTCCACGGCCTCTTTTTCCATTGGTCGTTCAGGTGCCGAAGACCGTTGAGATCGTCGTACCAGTACGCTCGAACGAAGTCGTCGAAGAGATGGTTTGCGACCGATATGCTGCGATCGACGGTGGGTTCCCGATCCCACAAGCGAATGTTTCACCCGTAGTCTCCGGTCCTGAGGAATCGATCGAAAGTACGCTTTCGACGGCATCAACCGAGCCATCGACCGAAATTGAAATCTCGTGCGACGCTGCAGAATGCGTGAATTCGGTCAGCGAAGACGCACTGGTCGAAAACTTTGATGCAGTCTGTTCGCGGTTGGAGGACCGACTTCCGAAGGTTGTGGAAAATTCTGCCTGGGATACGACGGCTCTGAACTTCGAAGTCGAAGCGACTGTTCCTGTGGCAGACGCCAAACGACAAGACACATCGGAGCAGGATGATTGGGATTCGATTGAAGCGGAACTCGGTGTTGCCGTCTGCGCGATCGCAAAGGAAATTCATTCAGAAATTCCACCTCAAACCGATGGGACATCGGCTCTGGAACGACTGCAGGGATTCCTGGAAATCGAAAAGCCTGACGCCATGATCAGCATGGAAATTGGCTTCGAATCGAAATCGCATACGGCCTCTCGCCAGGACGGCGTCGAACAGCCTCATCCGTCGGAGGACGCAACGTCTGGCCGACCGTTCCGAAATCTGTTCAGCCGACTACGGCGTAAGCAGCAAGGTCTGTGATCACCAGCTTTCAATCCGGTTTGGCGTGTCGAGTACAGAAACGAGAAAGTCTGTCAGGCGCTGAAGCGGTTCTCCCGGAGTTTGTGTGAGATCCGCGACAGGAACGCCTTTTTTGGTTGCCCCCACCATACTGTCCGTTTGAAGTCGTACGTAGACTGCGGGAATGGTGGGCTCCTTCGTTCCATCGAAAACGTGAACGACTGGAAAACGTTGGCGAAATTCCGCCGATGTCGTTCCATCGGGAAGCGGTCCCAGGTGTGCAATCATTAACGGACGATGGTTCAGGCGATCTCGTAACTGTCGGACGGATTCATGCAGAACGGGATGCTGAAGTTCAGAGGCGATTTCTACGAGCGGTTCGACCACAAATTTTCGGTACCAGGCCGCCGGGTGCGGAAGGGTCAGACGCGGCTCATTCACGATTTGCTGATCGACATACAACAAGTCGAGATCGATCGTTCGTGGCCCCCAGCGAACGGTGCGAGTTCGACCGATCTCGGATTCAATCCCCTGGAGAATGTCCAGCAGGGCGAGTGGAAGCAGGTCCGTCTGCACTGAAAAGACACCATTGGTAAAGGTGCCACCAGCGTGTTGACCGACCGGACTTGTAGAATAGAGGCCGCTGCGTTGGAGAAGTTTGATGCGAGGGTCTTCCGCGAGGAGTCGCCACGCGAGTTCGAAGGCGGCACGAGGCTCGCCAATGTTGGCACCGATTCCAACCCAACAGACTGGCATCACTCCCTCCATGGAAGAACGCGTTGCAGATTTGCGAACAATTACCGCGTCACGGCTTTTTCAGGTTTGATCATCAGCTGGAGCGCGCTAGCGTCCCGTTTTAACCGTTGGCTATCGCCCGGCGGCACCTGTCACATCCCGTGTGCATTCATCTGTCCCCAGATCCCGTTCCACTTGCCACCCTGACCGACGCCAAATATTGCCACGGCACCGATCAGCACGAGCATGATGAATCCAAGCATAATCGAATATTCGACGGCTGTTGTCGCGGATTCGTCACGAACAAATTTCGCAAACCGCTGCATGGCTTGGCCCTTCTGATTGCTCAACTGGCGGAACATGCTTCCGACACAATCACCATCAAGTGACTTCTCAGCAAACCTATGCCACGAACCGGGACGAGTCAAACGGCGTCAACCTATTTTTTTGTCGCACAAATTCGAAGTGATGTTGCAATTCTGCAACAGGACTTCAATGACCGGCGACCGGGACAGAAGCGACTTCGCGAAGCCCCGGAATCTCGATCTCAGCTAAAACCTCGGCACTAATCGATCCAACCCGGCCGCTCCAGGATTGGAAAAGACAATTTCCATGTGGCGACCGGTCCTGTATGCCGAAATCTCACTGATCACTATTCAGCCTTAACGCGAACCCCGATTTTCGCAAGTTCGGCGAGTTGAGCCTTCGAGGCATCGGTGACAGGATTACCAGCGACGTAAAGATTCCAGTAGGGGGCGAATCGCTTCTCAGCACTGGCATCTTTTTTCGCCATTTCAACCAAGGGCGCGAAGTCGGCAATCTGGTTCCGTTCCAGGAACGTATACCGAAGTTCGGTCATGTCTTTGAGTGCCGAAACGTCCTTCAACTGATTTTCCTTCAGATCAAGCCGTTCCAGCCACTTCAATGACTTCAACGGCGAGATATCAGTCAGCTTGTTCTTTTCGAGATAAATCGCGTAGACCTTGGGAAGTTCTGCCAGTGGGGCGACGGATTCGATCTGGTTGCGGCTGAGATACAGTGCCTGGAGCGCCTTCAAACTCGCCAATCCGTCAATCTTCTGAATCTGGTTGTCATCCAGTTGCAGGTACTGCAGCTTTGCCAGCTTTCCGAGCGGCGTGACATCGGCAATCTGGTTCTTGGCCAGATCCAGCGACTGAATGTTGACGCACTCTTCGAGCGGTTTGACGTCCTTAATCTTGTTGCCCGTCAGGCGAACTTCCGCCAGATTCCGACATTTTTCCAGACCTGCCAGATTTTCGATCCCGCGATTGGGAGCCTTGAGAAAATAGATGGTGGCAACGTCTTCGTCGGTGATCTTCTTGGCCTTGTCGGTCTTATCAATCTGCTTTTGCTTCAGGATTTCCCGGATCACGGTATCCAGGTTGGCATCCGGGAATTCCACATCAGCCGCAAAGATTGGGGCCGAGCAGAGCGAGAAAACCAAAGTCAGGCAAGTCGTCCAACGGAGCATTTCGTCAGTCTCCAGCAACGGAAATCAAAGAGGCAGGTCACGGTCCCGACCGAATCGGTCCCGGGTGGGATACTTTACAACTGTCCACTGTACCCGTGTCGCCAAGGCGTTCTCAAGTCCGACGCGGTTTTAACGCTCTGCCAATCCCGGATTCATGGGGCCAAAGTCGATAACCGTAGGGTGGAGACAAGCGGCGCTTCGAACGCCGGCCCACCATCTTTGCCAGTGTCGATGGGTTTGCAGATCTGACCGTGGTGGACCGGCGCGGCGAAGCGCCGCTGGTCCCACCCTACTTTTTCACGACAACATAAACCGCCTACGGAACCGTGGCCTGCGATCGCCTGCGATCCTCAGAATTTGACAATAGTTGGGAACAGTGTTAAATTCGCCGACGACTGCTGTGCTGTTATTTCAATCCAAATCGATTGGCTGAATCACGATGCGAGCATTCTTTCTGGCCACGATGAGTCTTGTGATTGGCCTGGCCATTCCGTTCCCCATCAATGCGGCTGACAAGGTACCGCCGCGGGCAACACCTCGTCCCGCGGCTGAGGTTCCATTGCCTGGCGTGGCGCGTCCAGCGGTTCCAGCAGGAAAAAACACCGAAGTTGCGGTGTTTGCTGGCGGATGTTTCTGGTGTACAGAATTTGCATTTGAACACGTGGCTGGTGTCATCAATGTCGAGAGTGGCTACTGTGGCGGGACGAAAGCTTCGGCCAATTACAACATGGTTCACCGCGGCACGACCGGCCATGCGGAAGCGATCCGGATCACGTATGATCCCGAAAAAGTCACATTCGACGATTTGCTCGATGTCTTTTTCGACTCACACGACCCGACTCAATTGAATCGCCAGGGAAAAGACGATGTCGGTCGGCAATACCGATCTGCGATCTTCTTCGCCGATGACGATCAGAAAAAGCAGGCCGAAGCCAAGATCGCCGATCTGGATGCAAAACGTGTTCACAAACGACGGATCGTGACAAAGCTTGAAACGCTCACCGAGTTCTATCCCGCCGAAGATTATCACCAGGACTTCGCTCGCAGAAATCCATTTCTGCCGTACATCCAGAACCATGCGGTCCCCAAAGCAACCCATGTGCGAGCGAAGCATCCTGAACTGATCCGGAATGGAGATGGGTCGGGACAATAGTCGTTTGGGGTAGGTAGTGGCTCGGCTCGACGCGGCTGGACAGAGTATTCATCCCGCCATTTCTGTCGACAGAAAAATAGGCGAGGTCTCTTCCAGTTTCCGGCCCAAGGGGCCATCCGTTCACCCAGCCCGGCCCCTTCAGGCCCCTTCGGGCCGGGAATCAGTCGCATAACAAGGTGTTTCCTGAGGCCCAACGTGGTCGACACCGCGTGAAGCGAGGTGGTGAAGTGTGAAGACACCTCATCGCCCCAGAATAGCGTTGAGTTCTTTCAATTCTCGAAGAGCTGCAGCATTGCCGGGTTCAGTGCGGACTCGCTGCTGAACTTCAGAGATCCGATAGGTTGCATCTGTCATTTTTTGAGCACGCTCTAAATGAGGCTTGGCTGATTCCGGGGCGCCGGTCTGCAGATAGGCTTGCGCCAGCTTATGCTGGGCTCCGATGTCGTAGGGATTGAGTGCGATAGACTGCTTCAGATCGGCGACGGCCAGGTCAGGTTTGCCGACATCAAGCAGCAGGATCCCCCGTAGCCTGAGTGATTCGGAATTGCTGCCAGATTTTGCGAGGTATTGTTCGATTTCTGCGAGTCCCTCATCGAAACGGCCTTGCAGCCTCAAGAGTTGGACATAGGCCAGTTGGATTTTGCCAGCCAATGGTTTCGACTGCATCAGCAGATCGAACTCCCGACGCCCCCCCGGGACATCACCGGAGAGTACCAGGACCTGCGCTAATGACGAGCGAATCTGGTTCTCCAGATCTTGTGGTGGATGAAGACGTAATGCCTCGCGGTAATCGGCGATGCTGGCTCCAAAGTCGACCGAGGCCATTGCCATGTCGCCTGTGATAGCCCATGGCGTGGCGGCGTCGGGAACTCGACGTTGCCATTCACGACAGAGTTCCAGGGCTTCCGCTGGCCGCTGGAAACGTAGTTGTAACTGGACCAGCAATTCGAATGCTCCCGACTGAGCCCCGCTTTTCCGGGCAGCAGCCGATTGAAGGGAAACCTCGGCCAGTTGCCATTGTCCCGCCTGCATCGCCTGACGACCCAGGTCGAGCAGTTCGCCAGGATTGCAGAGTGAGGGCTTCTTGATGAGTGACATTCCCCCCAGTGCGGCATCCCATTGCCCCATCGCGGCCAAGGCTCGGATTTGAACCAGTTGGGCATCGGGAAAATTGCCCCCCGCATTGGTAACGGCGCGTTCGGCCAATTGTTCCGCCGCGGCGGGATCGGTGGGCAGCAATCGTCGTGCTTGGGCGAGATCGGCATGCGACGACATGGACGTCCAGACCCAACCGGCCACGACAACGGTGATCACCAGGCAGAGGACGATCCATTTTCGCCGCCCCGATCGACGCGAGGGGGCACTGGTGGGCGCACCCGCCGATTTCGGGGGCTTCGGCGGCGACGATTTACGGTGACTCACCCATTCCCTCCTGAATCCGATGCGTGGCGCGAGGTTTGAGACTTCGAAATCGTTCTATCTTTCCAGCGGGCCAGGTCACCGTGATATCGACGGCTTCTTTCGCAGGCAACAGGATCCGCTGATCAAACTGAGAGAGATAGCCACTCCCTGACCGAATGTGCCGGACAATTTCACGACCGTCCAATTGAGACCTCACAACAGCCCCGATCGCATCGGGGTCACTGGTCGTTCCCCACAGTTCCAGTCTCACCCAGTTCGTCGGCTGAAGCAGGTTCATCAGAATACTGACAGGTTCGTTCTGGCGGACAACAACTAGATCGAGATCCCCATCGTTGTCGAGATCACCAACGGCAGCACCTCGACCGGCGATCCGTTGTTGAAACCACGGCCCCCCATTTTCGAGTGAAACATCCTTGAATCGCCGCTGACTTCGTGACGAAACGTTATGAAGCAGGATCGGGGGCTCCAGATAGGCGCTGCGACCCGTGGTATACAGAACGTGACCGTTGATCACGAACAGATCCAGCCAGCCATCCATGTCGAAGTCGACAAACCCGGTCCCAAATCCAACGTAAGGGCGGCCATTTCCTCCTAAACCTGCTCGGACTGTCGCATGAGAAAACTGGTTCTGGCCACGGTTCTGATAGAGAGAATTGTCTTCGAGTTCGTAGTTTGTCACCCACAGGTCGGGGCGTCCGTCACCATCGTAATCGGCGGCATCAACTCCCATACTCCCTTCCGGCGCACCAAATTCGCTGCCCGAGACACCTGCTGCGATTCCGACGTCCAGCCAGGGAAAGCTCGGACCACCCAGATACAACTGGTTCGCAACTTGATCGTTGGCGACATAGAAGTCGACCCAGCCATCGTCGTTCAGGTCTGTCGCAACTACTCCCAGGCCTTTCCCTGTTGCGTCGGAACCAAACGCATTGGAAATTTCGGAAAACGTCCCATCCCGATTGTTTCGAAACAGGTGTTGCCGCGTACCGGGATAGTTTTGCGGAGGGCAAACGTCACATGTTTTTGTTTGAGTATCACCACAGAACGAATCAACGTCGCCATTCCACTGAACATAGCCGACGATCATGAGGTCGGCCCATCCGTCGCGGTCGACATCAGCCCAGGCCGCCGCAGTGGTCCAATCAGATAATTCGAGTTTGGCAGACGATGTGACGTCGACAAACCGTTGTCCCTCGTGATTTCTCAGCAGGCGACAACCGCCATAGCCGGTGACGAGGATGTCGGGATACCCGTCACGGTTGTAATCGGCAACGAACGCTCCGTGCGAATAGAGAGTTTTTTTGTTTGATTCAACAAGATCCGAGACGTCTGTAAACTTACCGTCACCTTGATTTCGAAACAGCCCAGCGGGGACTCCTGATATTTCCAAGGGTTTCGACGTAGAAATGCTCCCGCCACCCGGAATGAATAGGTCGAGGTCACCATCCTGATCGAAGTCGAGCAGTGCGGCCCCGCCACCGACGGATTCCAGGATCGTGAAGTGACCTCCATCGCGCCCGTTTTGGTAGGTGAACTTGATTCCTGAAGCTTCTGTTCCGTCGACCCACCAACTGCGACCAGATTCCGGAGTCGCACTTTCGTCTGTGCTATCGCCGAGATATCGCCGTGGTTCAGGTTTAATGACGCCTTCAGGGGGGGCCACGGCTTTGTCAGAACAACCGATCGACGTCACAGCTAGGCCAGCCAGCACAATCAACCAAGGCTTCCAGATATTGGGAAGCAGATGCCTTCGATTTGTGTGCCGCAACGTTCTCTCCTGATGAATCACGGTTGGGTGGTCGGGGATAGAACGTGGTTGAACTTCGCGTACTCGGGGCTTCCTTCGCGAAGCCTCAGTCCAACCCTTGAACTTACCCACAAGTCAGCTGCATGGCAACGAACCCGTGAACGGCAAGCATCAACTTGTCGAGTCCACTACAGTGTGTGATCCAACCTGGTTCGCCCTCGCCTTTTCGCAATATGAATCCACAGAGTCCGGCCGGTACAGGGAAATATGCCTCGCGCGATACTGTGCTTTCAGACTTTGTGTCTCTGCGTCTCTGTGGGATACCGCATAAAACCCCTGAGTTCGTGAGGCGTGCGATAGTCATGGTTCGCTCCGCGAACCAACGCTTCCTGATTGACAAGACGTCAGAGGACGAGGCGACGGGGTGGCGGGGTGGCGGGGTGGCGGGGTTTGACCAACGGGAAGGCCTCGAAACGGAGGGCACGCCCAAGCTTTCAGGGCCATCCGCTTCGCTCCTGACCCTGCCACCCCGCCGAATAAATTCACAGCCTATCCGCGAACCAACGCTTCTTAGTAGACAAGACATCTGAGGACGAGGCGAATATTTGAGTTGCCATGAGAAAATGCGGCGTTGGTTCGCGGAGCGCACCACGACTATCCGCTTCCTGACGGGCGCGGCGGCCTGTCTGTTCTGCACGACCGTTACAACCGGTTCCCGGAAAACGGCTGTTGTTGTTTTGCATCCCATGTTGCAATTGGACAACTTCCGAACTCGACCTAGGTTTCCTTGTGCGGAGCGTCATTTGGCGAGATCCGCATCGGGAATTCTCGTCGTGGCCTTTGCAGGTGGAACATGGCTGATATTTTTGACGCTTCTCTGAGTGGCGGGTTTGACCGGAGCTTGCTGCCGCCAGAATCCGCTCATGTGGAATCGGCCAGCGTCTCAGATTCCGCCGTCTTACCAATGCCACCTGCTCTCAGCGGGACGTTATTGCTGCCGCTTTGTTTGCCATCGATTCTGTTCGGATTAGTCGCAGTCGTCGCGTCGTCATGGATATTCAAGACGCCGAGTGCGGCGATGATTTCTTATGCGGGATGTCTGGTCGGCCTGCTCACCACGATCGCCCTCTTCCGCCGGCAGGAAGCTGCCGCCATCGCAACACTCAGTCGCCCGGAACTACGAACCGGTGACCTTGCCGGTACCGGCGTCTTCCGCTCACTCCTCGGCGAAATGTTGCATCGGGTTGAGCGGCACGAATCGAAGATCAAGAATGTCACAGAACAACGGTCTCGTCTGGAAGCACGGGCTCACCTGCTGAAGAATCAAGCCCGCCGTCTGATTCTCGTGCTGGACCAGATCGAGCACCCTGTTTTTCTCGTCGATACCTCGAATACGCTGGTGTTCCGGAATGCTGCCGGTGGGGCACTGCTCAATGCCGTCACGGGTGATCCGACACTTCCTGCGTCAACTGCCTGGAATCAGTTGCCAGACGCAAAAGGCCTGGTGGAATCGGTTCGAACTCGTTCCGCTGCTGCTGACAAGCGATCAGGTGAAATGGTCCTGAAATGTAATGGCGAGTTCATTACCTATCGTGGCGACGCTGCCAATATCTATGACGAGAAGGGGGCTCAGTCCGCGATCTCGCTCGTGCTAACTGATATTCGCGTGCAGGTGAATGAGACGGCGAAACAATCGCAATTCGTCTCTTCTGTCAGCCATGAATTGAAAACACCACTGGCAAGCATTCGTGCCTATACGGAATTGCTGATGGACGATGTCGACGACCCTGATGAGCGGATGGAATTCCTGCAATTCATCGATGAGCAGGTCGATCGGCTGACTCGACTGGTCAACAACCTGTTGAATTTCTCACGAGTCGAAAGTGGCGTGATCAAAGTTCAGCGCGAAGATACCGACGTCAATCGCATCGCAAGGAAGTCGCTGGAAGTTGTTGCGACGGCCGCGAAAGAAAAGAACATTACCGTCATTGATGAACTGAGTGATCTCTATCTTCCCGCTCATCTGGATCACGACCTGTTCGGTCAGGCGATCATCAATCTGCTGTCAAATGCGATCAAATACACTCCCAGCGGTGGTGAAGTCCGGATCCGCACGCGGATGCTGGAAACTGAAGCCATCATCGAAGTGCAGGACAACGGAATGGGGATTCCGTCGGAATCCCTGTCGCGGCTGTTCGAACGGTTCTATCGCGTCCCGCAGAATTCGAAGGCCGCACCGGGGACAGGTCTGGGGCTGGCACTCGTTAAATACATCGTCACGAATATTCACGACGGATCGATTTCCGTCACCTCACAAGTCAACAAGGGAAGCAATTTCGCAATTCGAATCCCACTTGGACATCGCGATCGCGGTATCCGACAGTCGGCACATCAATCCGCCAAATAAATGAGATCTTCGGAAGCATGTGCTTCCTGAAGTTTACGAGAAAAGCCGGTCGCCTGTGCGTTCCGGATGACGACGATCGAACTCCACTGGCTGTAGTCCCCTTCAGAACAGGAACCTTGAACATGTCACAACGCATCATTGTCTGCGACGACGAACCTCACATTGTTCGAGCCATCTCGTTGAAATTCGCCCGGGCGGGTTTTGACGTGCATGGGGCTGCGGACGCTGAATCGTGCTGGGAACTGATGAGACGCCATCCTCCCGCACTGCTGATCACGGATTACACAATGCCTGGGATGAACGGGGCCCAACTTGTCAGACGGATCCGCGCAGACGAAGCCTTGTCTGACATTCCGGTCATCATGTTGACCGCCCGTGGTTTTGAATTGGCCGAGCAGACCGGCGAACTTGATGACTTGAACCTTGCGGCAATGGTTTCAAAGCCATTCAGCCCTCGAGAACTGGTGGTGAAGGTTTACGAGATCCTGGGCTATGAAGCCGAACCTTCCACGGCAGCCTATCGCGACAGCTTTTCTTCGATCTGATGAACCATGCAAATCACCACCGAAACCTTTGGAGACGTCGTTGTCGTCCATACACCAGACGATCTGGTGGATGAGACGTCACGGTTGCTGGTCGATGCGATTGAGGGGCACCTGCGCAAAGGGAGTTCCTCGATCGTGTTACAGATGGACCGTACCGACAGTTACGACAGTGTCGGATTGACGTCACTGTTGGACCTGCAGGATCAGGCTCGGCAGGCTGGCGGAGGTGTAAAGATCAGTGGTTTGGCAGATCCTGGACGCAAGATTTTTGAATTGACTCGACTGGACCAGCGATTCGACCTTTTTGAATCGGTCATTGATGCCGTAGCGAGTTTCCGCTGATGTCTATAGCTTCGCCACCATCGACTCGCCCTTCGCTGCAGTCTCGGCCGCGGTTGGGTGATCTGCTTGTGCGCCGTGGCTTCCTGACAGCCGAACGGTTGCAGGAAGCATTGCGTCTGCAGAAGGAAGGCGAACAGACGAAGCTGCTGGGAGAACTACTGATCGATCGCGAGTTCTGTTCCGAAGAACAGATCCTCGAATGCCTGGCGGTGGAATTCCAACTTCCTTTCGTGCGACTGGACGCCCGGTTGTTCGATCCCAAGGTGGTGGAACTGCTCCCTCGGGAATTCATTGAAAAGCATGTTGTTCTGCCGCTATTCAAGGTTCGCGACACACTGACTGTCGCAGTGGCAGAACCTTCCGACGTATTCCTGCTCGATCGCCTGAAAGCCGCTGCACATTGCGAAGTCCAGTTGGCAATCGCGTCGGCTCGAGATATTCGCCGGACGTTGCAGACGTACCTGCCCGATTCGCAGGTCTTCGTGATTGATGACATTATCGACGATGTCCAGGGGGACGCCGTCGAACTGATCGAAGAATCGATTGAAGATATCGTCAGCGTCAATGAACTGGCTGGGCAAAGCCCGATCATTCGCCTGGTGAACTTCATTATCTACTCGGCGGTCAAGGAAGGTGCCAGCGATATCCATATCGAACCAACGGAACGTCAGATTCGCGTTCGGTTCCGTGTGGACGGGGCACTTCACAAGGCTTTGGAATTACCGGGTCACATCTCACCCGCGGTCGCATCCCGAATCAAGATCATGGCCTCGCTGGACATCAGCGAACGCCGCTTGCCGCAGGATGGTCGCATCCACGTAATGATGGAAGGGCGATCGATCGACCTGCGTGTCAGCACACTGCCGATGGCACACGGCGAAAAGACAGTCATCCGAATTCTGGACAACCGTAATATCCCGCTGTCGCTGGCGCAGCTTGGCTTCAGTAGTGAAAATCTGGAACGGTTCCAGCAGAACATTAATCGCCCGAATGGCATTGTGCTGGTGACAGGTCCCACGGGAAGCGGAAAGAGCACGACGCTATACGCGGCACTCAACACGGTCAGCACGATCGAAAAGAATATCTGTACCGTTGAAGATCCCGTCGAATTTCAACTGCAACTCGTCAACCAGTTCCAAGTGAACGAAAAGGTCGGATTGACGTTTGCTGGCGTGTTACGAAGTCTGCTGCGGCAGGACCCCGATATCCTGATGGTGGGTGAAATCCGCGATGCAGAAACCGCCCGAATCGCGATCCAGGCGGCCCTGACAGGTCATCTTGTCTTCAGCACGTTGCATACGAATGACGCCTGCAGTGCGGTGACACGACTGGTCAACATGGGAGTCGAAGGCTATTTGATCGGCGCGTCGCTGAACGCAGTGCTCGCACAACGCCTCTGTCGCAGAATCTGTGCGAAGTGCAAACAGTCCTACGAACCGCCGAAAGCCATGAAGTTGATCGTCCAGCAGATGGGACTGGAAATCAACGAGTTCTTCCGCGGTGCAGGGTGTGCCCGCTGCCGGAATACAGGTTTCACCGGACGAATCGCAATTCATGAGTTACTCGTTGTCGACGATGCATTGCGAGAAACGATCAACGTCAGTGCAACGCTGCAATCGGTCACAGATCACGCCCGTCGGAACGGAATGATCCCGCTTAGATACGATGGGTTGAGAAAGGTCAAAGAAGGTTTGACGACGATTGAAGAAGTCCTGCAAGCCAGCGACGAAGGCTGGATTCCCGCGAACATTCAGAAGAGCTGAGCGGGGCCTTCGTTAAAGGGCGCAATCCGGTCAATGGTCGAAAGCCGAGTTTTGTTCACGTAAGAAATTATTGAGTCGGCAATCATCATGCAGTTCGAATACCTGGCCCGCGACAGTTCAGGAAAGATGCAGTCGGGAGTCATCTCCGCAGAAACAGCGAACGAAGCGGCGCGTAAACTGCGAAATGACGGACTTTACACACTGACGATTAACGAAGCCCGACCGGTCACACGCAGTCCTGCAACTTCCATATTTGCCAAACGTATTTCCCATAGCGATATCGTGTACCTCAGCAGTCAACTCGCCGTGATGGTCGATGCCGGAATTCCGATCGCATCCGCTCTTGGTGGCTTGGCAAAGCAGTCAGACAATCCGACGCTGCAATCAATGCTGGAACGAATTCAGCAGGATGTTGAAAGCGGTGTTGATTTTTCTGCGGCACTCGCCAAATTCCCGAGATATTTCGACGGCGTCTATGTC
Source organism: Planctomycetota bacterium (assembly GCA_037146815.1). GTDB lineage: Bacteria > Planctomycetota > Planctomycetia > Planctomycetales > Planctomycetaceae > Schlesneria. The sequence goes on along the minus strand of JBAWWJ010000025.1, from coordinate 692 downwards.
AACCTGGTCAAGGCGGGTGAGGTCAGCGGCTTGCTCGGTGCTCTGCTGGAACGCATCGCGACTCAAATGCGAAACGATCTGGAGCAGCGTCAGAAGGTTCGTGGTGCACTGATGTACCCCGGCGTGATGATGGCGATGTGCCTGGGGGCATGTGCGTTTCTGCTAACGTTCGTGTTGCCGAAGATCTCTCCGATGTTCGTCGCTCGTGGAATTGAATTGCCGACCCCCACGATCGTGATGATGTCCGCCTCGCACATCTTGACTCACTACTGGTGGGCCTGCCTGCTGGGAATGGGAGGTTTGATCGGATTCTGGTGGTATGCCAGGAAACAATGGTGGGGTCAATTGGCTTATGACTGGATGATCCTGCGTCTTCCGGTCCTTGGCCCGCTGATGAGAAAATCGATTCTGGCCCGAACCACACGGACGTTTGCCGCAATGCTGAATGCCGGTGTTCCGGTTCTGGATGGTATCCAGTTGTGTGCCGCCGTATCGGAAAACGTCTTCTACGAGCGAGCCTGGAAAGATTTGGCCGATAAGGTCATGACGGGCCGCCAGATCCACGAGGTCCTGGAATCCAATCCGCTGTTCCCCAAGACTCTGGTCCAGATGATCGGATCCGGAGAGCAAACTGGAAAATTGGGAATGGTCTTGGGCCGCGTCGGAAACTATTACGACGCCGAAGTTGGCAT
>JBAWWJ010000024.1:0-51143 GCA_037146815.1 Planctomycetota bacterium | reverse complement strand
CTCGGTCGCCTACCAGAACCGAAATCCACCCATAGATTCTGCTAACGAGGCAAAAAGTAATATTACCGTCCGCCCCATTATGAATTCCTTGATCAAGGCACCTTGGTAAATATCAGCGATCATCTGCTGATCCGGCGATGTCGTATGCTATTTAGTTTTGGCACAAGATCATGTGAATTTGAAATGCGGAAATCAACCGCCAACCGCACGGACCATGCAACTTCCTGTTTGCAAGATGAATTCCATCGAGGTGGGTCTGGACACATGAAATCGCATTTGCCAAGATCACGTCACTACCAGAGTCGAACCGCGGCGATTGATACGCCGCTCCGTTCGACTCCCCATCCTTCTGCGTTCAGGAGATTGTCCATGAAGCGTCCTGTGCAAGCCTGTTCTGACTGTGATTCGCTTGATCGTCGTGACTTCCTGCGGAATGTCGGGGGAATTGCTCTCGCTGGTGCTGCAACCACGGGACTCTGGAACCTTCCCGGAGCGTATGCGGCCCCAAGTCCGACCAGTGCTGCGGAAACTGCCGTCGGCCGGTTCTATACTTCGCTGTCTGAAGAGCAAAAGAAAGCGATCTGTTTTCCATTCGCCGATCCTTTGCGTCAGAAGATCAATGCGAACTGGCACATCACCAAACCAACGATCGGAAACAATTTCTATAACGCCGATCAACGTAAAATCATCGATGAAATCGTGAAAAACGTGACATCGCCAGACGGGTATGAACGTTTGAAGCAGCAAATGGAATTCGACGCTGGAGGGATCAATGACTACAGCATCGCGATGTTTGGCGAACCAGGAAAATCGGCGTTCGAATGGGAATTGACCGGCCGCCATCTAACGCTACGGGCGGATGGCAACAGTGTCGATCAGGCAGCATTCGGCGGTCCGATCGTCTACGGGCATGGCGAAGAAGACCACAAAAAGAACCTCTACTACTATCAGACAATTCAGGTGAACGAAGTCTTCAAGGCGCTGGATGCGAAACAGGCGAAGCAGGCTCTTGTCGAAAAGGCACCAGCGGAAGCAGCAGTAGCCTTGCAGGGAGATGCCGGCAAGTTCTCGGGGATTGCTGTCAGCGAACTGACGGCTGACCAGAAGGGACTCGTCCTGAAAACACTGGGGGTCCTGCTGGCCCCGTATCGCAAGGAAGACGCCGACGAGGCGATGGAAATTCTGAAGGCGAATGGTGGAACAGACAAGCTGCACATGGCGTTCTATCAGCAAGGGGATCTGCAGAACGACAAAGTCTGGGATATCTGGCGAGTGGAAGGCCCGGCGTTCGTCTGGCACTTCCGCGGTGCACCACACGTGCATGCCTATATCAACATTGGCGTCCTCGCTCCGGCGAAAAAGGCTTAGATGGCCGTTTCCAGGATACACATTGCCACTGGCCGGCCAGTGGCAATTTCCTCTGGTGCGGTATCATTCGACGCTGGAACAGCGCATTTCCTTCCGGTTTCCAGCCCAAGGGGCCATCTGTTCCCCCAGCCCGGCCCCTGCGGGGACGGGAATCCGTCGCATTATCAAGAGTTTTCAGAGGCCGAACGGACCGGTCGTTCGATAATTGGAATGACAGCACGCCGTATTCATCGGATCAGTGTCGCCCTTCACCAACCGTCATGGCCCCGATTATCGTGTCACATGAAAAATCAGATGGAATGGTCGGCCCGTTAGGCCTTCGGTACATTGGCACCATGTTCCCGGCCCGAAGGGACCGGGCTGGGAGAACTGCTGGCCCGTTAGGCCGCTGAGCCGAAAGGCCTTTGGTACGACAATAATTCACTTTGTTTTATGCATCAGGCTTGTGGGTAAGTTCATGCGATCCAACCTCGGCCACCACCAAACAATACAAAAAACAAGCCCAGATTCGTCGCTCCAACTGATCAATCCTGCTCGTACGATTCGGACCTTCCATTGACTGAGATTCCTCCTTCAGAAACAGCCGTTTTGCTCATTGCACACGGCAGTCGACGTGCCGCAGCCAATGATGATCTGGTGCAACTCGCCCAACTGGTCATGCAGCGGAGCCAGTATTCTATCGTCGAGGTTTCGTATCTCGAACTGACATCACCGACGATTCCCGAGGGAGGTCGAACGTGTGTCGCACGCGGTGCCAGGCAAGTTCTGATGCTGCCTTATTTTCTTTCCGCCGGTGTCCATGTCGTGAATGATCTCGAAGCACATCGCAAGGATCTGGGCGATCAGTTTCCTGGTGTGGAATTTCGACTCTGCCCACACCTCGGCCTGCACCCCCTGATGGCCGAGATCGTGCTGCATCGGTTGCAGGAAGGAAGCCCGTTGACCGATCACTGACCGCTGCACAAGTCGTCGCCACGATGCTACTCAGAGCGTCTTCAGATACTCCAGTAGCGACTGCCGTTGATCTTCGTCGAGAACGTTGGGAAACGTGTGTCCTGCAGAACTTTTTCCCGGCAACTTCGTGTCAAAGTACCTCCGCCGATGTTGGACGGCCTTTACCGTATTGGGCACCTGATCGAAGGCTTGCACTTCCAATCCGACTTTCCTCTGATCGTAGCCGTCTTCCGTTCGCTTCCAGACAGTCGGTCGGTCGCTCGGATGCAGGACATCCCACAGCGTCGGGACAGACCCATTGTGGAAATACGGCGCACTTGCCCAGATCCCATCGAGCGGAGGCGCAACGTATCCCGCCGGGTCCACTTCCACGGGGTCTTCACCATTGCGACTGATCCAGCCATCCTTCATCCACTGGCGGAACTTTGGAGTCAACGCCTTCCAGCGCAGCGGATCCGTACCGATTTCATCGAGAGCGATTGTCTGCTGTTCGTATTTCCCGTTTGGACCGTATGTTCCGTGACAACGTGAGCAATTTTCGTTGAACACAGCTTCGCCTCGTTTTGCGAGTTGAGAGTCGATCGGAAACGGGTACTTCGGAGGTTCGAGCGATTCGATCCAGGTCAAAAGATCAGCGAACTCCGGTTCCCAACGGTTCAAGGTTTCCACCGAGACTGTCGGGAGCAGAATGAACTGCATTAATGGCCGCGGCGTCTTAGGAGCGTGTCCATCCGCGTACAACGAACGTTTCTTTCTGACGTTCCAAAAGGGCGGGGCATCGACGTCATGGTGTAACAGCGGTGGCAGCTTTCTGGCGAGATTGACCGACATGTCAGGGTTACGATAAGCCCCCAGAGCAATGCCAAAAATGACCGCGTTTGTCGTCCCGTTGGTGACATTCAACGGCATCTTGAACGAGCCGAGATCCAGATGTGACAATGCCTTTCCCTGAGAAAGCTTGATCCGTCGCACATCTTCAGTCAGCGTCTGGAGTGCGGTGTGTGAATTGGGAAGGCCGGGAATCAACTTGCCAGCCACTTTACCTCCGTGACAGGCCAGGCAATTCATCACCCAGTTTCCTCTTCCGTCGACCACATATCCCAGTGGAAGCGATTCCTTTGATGCGTCTCCTTCGGATATCAGGCCGTAATAGGAAAACGTCAGTTTTCGCCGAGCCCTGCCGTCAGCCTTTTCAGCCTCGCTTCGTTCGGGTTCAGGCCAGACTGTCCATAACGCGTCGAATACAGCATTGTCGAAGTCCGGCGGAAGATACTGATGTGTCCGCAGATTTTCATATCCGCGGGCTGCAGACGGGGCCTGGTCCCCCGCAATCGGCAATGAAGCCACGAAACAGACAAGAACCGCCACTACCACGCGTTGCATGAATTTTTCGCCTACTGTCCAGTCGGGTCTTGATCGTGGGACTGATGTCGGTTGTGGTTGGAGTCCCTTCGCGAACCCCTGGGGCTTCCTTCGCGAAGCCTCAGTCCCGCCACAGTCAACGCACCTCAGAACAAAGTCCTACGATCCGTTCGTCAGTTCGTACAAACCCTGGCCGATATGTTTGAGTTTGCCAAGTCGAGCCAGTTCTTCCCAGACCGCCGCCGGAAACTGGTTTGGTGGTGTGATCCCGATGATACCCGAGTTCTTCTGGCTCCCCTTCGTCATGGGACCATATCCCAGCTTCGATTCGTGATCCAGCCGAGTCAACTTCAGTCGCTTCTTAAACGCCTTGAGAGCATGCTTCAGCTCATCACCAGCTCCCACTCCCTCGGTCCCTTCACCTTCCATTTTTAGTTCTCACTGATGCGTATTTTGTTGATGGAGTCTTGCGGAGTACTGACGCGAAATGAATTCGTAAGATCCTCGCCGAAACAGCCTCGGCGAAGATCTGCACACATGATTTCAGTCTGTAATTCCAACTTTCATTTCGTCGCTGTTGGCTTTCAGTTCTGGAGCGTACATCGCACTGGCCCGAGTCGGTAATGCGCTGAATTTTCCAGGGATTTCAGCTCGTAACCGATAGCTGATGCTGTGTTTACCACGCATCAACTGACGGACGAAGAAGGCGACGCGTTCGTCACGGAATTCGACAAACGCCCCTATCTCATTCCCATTATAGCCACTGCGAACCTCAACGGCCTCAAATCCCGATGCTTTCATGTCTTCAAACATCAGGTATTCGTAGTCGTTCTTGCTGTCGATTTCGAGTTCCACTTCAACCAGATCACCGCTTTTCAGGGTGCTCAGATTTTCCAGTTCGGTTCGTACGTACTTTTCAACCTTTTGCTTGACCGACTGTCCTCGCGAGCCTTGTGCGTCGATCTGCTTGTCCGACTTGGTCAGCTTGTAGAACTTTCGCTGAACCTTAATTTCCAGGCCAGCCTTCGTAATGGAGTCTTCCAGCGTGAAATTGGTCTGATAGACGTTGAAGTAGACCGGGCCCGTTCCGCTCTTTCGTAGTTCCAGCGTGTGAACTCCGGTTGTGACGGCATCACCTTCGAGCACAAATTTGTTGTCGAATGTGAACAGGTTGGACGCATCGACCTTCACTTCCTTCTGCTTCTTGCCATCCAGCCAGACTTCAATCGTCATGTTTGGCTGATCTTCGCCGCTCGCCTTCATATAGTCCGCGAGAGCTTCCACGCACAGGGCGGTGTCACGTGTACTGCTCCAATACGTGGCGTGCTTGCGATTGTTCAGGATGTACTTCACCAGACGTGAGGCACGGACATCCTGGGGATTCACCTTCGACAGCAGTTTCAAATAGTAGGCATTGGCTTCGATATCGCTGCCGTACCAATACCACCAACCATCGTTTGGCAACTTCAGGTAGGCCGTCTGGTTTTCCTCGTCCTGAACCACAAATTGTTCGATGTTTTCGAGAATCATTTTCAACTTGTCGGCCTGGTTCTGCTTGTGCAGTGCCAGCCCGAAGAGAGCCTTGGCGTAAACCGGAAGCTGTACCCGGTCGCGATACAGGAACTCGTTCATGTCGGCATTGGCAATATCCGCATCGATGAGAATCATGTAGACCAAGGCGTCCAGTGCATCAGCATGTTGCTTTTGAGGGACGTCTTTCTTGCCCCAGTTCTTGATCAATACGACCTGTTCGTCCTGATAGCGTTTCAGCCATTCGATCCCCTTTTCCAGGACTCCGGGGACAATAGCGACATCGTTGGCTCGACCCACCTGCAATCCGTGTACGACGACGGCTGTCGTGTGAGGCCATGATCGTTCGCCCCAACCGCTGAACCAACCCCAACCGCCGTCTCCACATTGCATCGACGTGAGTCGTTCAAGTCCATCCTTGACCATTGACTTCACTTCGTCTTCGTCAAAGACAGGATTGCGATCAAACCGCTTCCATTGTTTCGCACGCTGAACATCATCGCCGATCTCTTGAGCATTCAGGTTTGTTCGTTTCGCCTGAATCTCCTTCAGGTTCAACTTCATATTCTGCAGAACGCGTTGAGTGATCACCGTTGGCAGGAAGCGATTCAAAGTCTGCTCGGTACAACCGTACGGGAAGTCGACCATGTAAGGCAGTGCGTCGACCATTGCGCCTGCGAGCGTTGGCGAGTACCGGGCTTCCAATCGTGAATCGTTCTGGCGACGTTCTGCAGGAACAGTGAACTTGACGCTTCCCTTATCCTCTGTCGGACGAATTGCTCCGCTGAACGATTCTGTCTTCAGCATGCCGTGGACATAAACCGGGAAAGTCATCTGCATAGCGTCAGATTCTTCATCAGTAATCGCCTTAATCGTGACGGTCGTGCTTCCCTGTGAAGCAACTTTGACGCGCCAGTCAACGCGTTGTTCGCCCCCTGCGTCGAGCATGATTGTCTGTGACGCAGCATTCTTTTCTCCTGCCATGACTGACAGTAGGTCTCCGTCAACGCCCAGTGAGACGCTGACGGACTTCTTGCCCTTCAGATAGCTGTGAACGTTTGCCGAAATCACGACCTCGTCCTTGTCGACGAAGAACCGTGGAGCCTGCAAACGAACGAGCAGATTCTTCTTCGTGGTGACCGTCGTTTCTCCCTGGCCGACTTTCGTTCCCAGTCCCATGGCCCAGGTCTTGATCTTCCAGCCTGTCAGGCTTTCTGGCATCTTGAAGCTGACTTCGGCGAGTCCCCCGTCATCGGTTGTGATACCACCAGCCCAGAACGCTGTATCGGCAAAGTTGGAACGGATGGTCGGCGACGGAACGTCTGCTGCCCCTTCGCCTCCCCCAGGTTCCCCGGCCTTGGCGTCGGCGAGTGCCAGACCATTCTGACTCTCGCGTTTTGCTCCGTCGAACGCTGCTGCTTGCGGAGCGGCCATTGCTGGGGCCGACATCGCCATGGCACGATTCGAGCCTCGCGCTCGCATCATTCCGCCGCCACCTCCACCTCCCATTCCAGGACCGCCACCAAACCCTTCACCAAACAACATTCCACCGAATGCCCCCAGGTCGGCCATGCCAATTTCACCATTCTTCCCGAGATTCGAGAAGATGCGGTCCAGCGTACAATCTCGTTGCGGATGATGCTGCCTGCGCCATTTCCAGAAGAATTCTTTGATCTCGGGGACATTGGAGCCACCCGAGATGTATTCCACACTCTTGTCGTAAACGGTCAGCACCGTCGAGCCGACAAATGGCTTGCCTGCCGCGTCTGTCAACTTGATTTTGATCTTGGCTTCAGCACCTGGTTTGTATTCTTCCTGCGACGGAAGAACTTCGACATTGATCACTCGCTTTTCAGGAGGGACAACGACTTCACGCATTTCCTGATAGTACCTGCCATCCGCAATCGTGAAGGCTTCGATAAAGAAGTTCGGCATGTCCTTCTGGACAACCGCGATTTCTTCAACAGTATTCTTTCCTTTCAGGCGGATCACTTTCGGAGGCAGATAGATTCCGTTAGTCGGCCGGATGAACAGCACGACACAGCCATCGGCTTTGTTTGTCGTCACCATCAGCCGGACCTTTTCGCCTGGGGCGTATTCAGCCTTGTCAGTCACCAGCTCCAGGTCGTTAAAGCGGAATTCGCGGCCGTCAAATCCTTCGCCACGGACGACGAAGACATATCCCCCTTCGATCGTATGGTTCTTCGCATCCGTAACTTTGTACGAAAGTCGGTACTGCCCCGCCTTGCTTGCTGCCAGTTGCTGGCGAGCATGCCCGGTTGCGTCAGTATCGAGCTTCCAAGACTGCACAGCTTCTTCGACCGGTTGCTGCTTGTCGTCGTAGCTGATCTTGAAGAGGGTCAATTCTCCTTTGCCAGTAACCGACTTGTTGTCGAGCGTGTGTGCATCGAAGTTCGCAGTCACGGAATCGCCGACGTTGTAGTGTCCCCGATCAACCCACGCGAAGACTCGGAACGGTGAACGGCTGACGAGGACGTTGCCAGTTCCAACGATAGTCCGGCGCGATTCATCGACCACTTCCGCCGTAATGGAGTACGAATGGTCTTCATCACCGTGAACTTGTTTTGCCGGAAGAGTGTCGATTTCGACCTTAACGGTTCCATCTTCACCGATATCGACTTCCTGTTCCGCGACAACTTCTGGAGGCGCGTTGTTGCGTCCGATCCACCAGCCAAGCGGCCGCATGCAGCCCCAGTTATTCCAACCCGGATACCACGTGTAATCGGAGGCAAACCACCAGTATCCCTTGCCATAGAACCAGTCCCAGCGAGCAGTGGGGTACCAGTGGCTGTCATGAGCCGATCGCAGGATCTTGTATTTCACGCGTGCCTTGGTGACAGGAGCTCCGAAGAAATACTTCGCTTGAATGGATGCCGTCACCTTTTCGCCCAATGCCACGGGTTCTGACGGGGCATCAATCGTGACTTCGTATTCTGGCTTTTTGTATTCTTCAACGCGGAAGCTGCCACCCTGCTGGAACTGGTTCATCACCATCAGGCTGTAATTACCGAGCATTGCCCCCTTAACCAGCGGGAATTCTCCTTCGATCCCTCCAAATTTGTCGGTCTTGTAGACCTTTTCGAAGACTTTTTCGCCCTGAGGGTTGTTGATCTGAACCGTAAAGTCCTGGTTGCCAAACGCGGTAGCGTCGGGTTGATCGTATTGAGACTTCTCAATCCAGAATTTAAATTTGACAGTTTGTTCCGGGCGATAGACAGGTCGGTCGGTGATCGTGAAGACCCGGGTTGCCTGATAGTCTGCATCATGGCGCTGCCCCCACCAGGCGTGCGTGAATCCGGTATACGCCAGTCGCCCTTCAGGGGTTCGCGCCATCACCAGCCACTGGTAGTTGTGACTCACTTTTTCCGAGGACATCATCAACTGGCCATCGGCTCCCGTGAATTCCGCGAAGTTTGTGGTCAGAATCTTCCATTGCGGCTTACCGGGGGCAATCTGTTCCTGTTTCCAGCCGAAAAACTCGACGTTTGCCTTTGCAATCGGTTGACCGGTGACAGCGTCGGCGACGAAATACAGCGATTGATTGTCGAGTGGCTTACGGACGATAGCGGTGTCGGCCAGCCAGACAATGACTCGGCTGACGTTGCCATCCTTCATGGTCCCGGTCACCAGATAGGCTCCCGCTTTCTGCAGCGGAGTCGCAATCTTCATGACGCTGTCGTAGTGATCGGCCTTCGGTTGAAGATCAAGCGACCAACTCGCGACCTTTTCGCCGAGATATTGAGTTTGACCCTGCGCTACCAATCGATAACCGATGTCCTGAATATTGATCGACTGCCAGTCAAGTTGGCCCGGGGCTGCCTTCAAGTAAGCCTTCACGTCGGCCAGCAGTTTATCGATGTTGATCGCGTGGGCTTCCAGTGCAATCTGCTTTCCGTTGCGGTACCGCAGATCAATTGTTGCCCCTTTTCCCGCGGCCTGAACTTGCAGGTTTTCGAATCGGCCCCAGTTCTTGACGATCTGATCCAGTCGCTGCTGTCGATGGTTTTCGTCACCAAACTTTCCAAGGGCCAAGTTCCAGGCATTTCCAGCTTTGACGAATTGCCGACGATCTTCATACGTCTGTGCGACCATGTCGCCAGCCGACTTGGCGAAGTTGTCATTGCCACGCTCAAAAATCTGTCGATAAATCCTGAGTGAATTGAACTCTTCGGGAAGCTTTAGCCGCTTCACACCGGTTGCCAGTTTGGAAATTGTTTCGTCGTCACTCAATGTATGGACGGCATAGGGACCACTGTCATCCTTGTCATCATCCCGTCCACCGCTGTTTCGCAACCAAGCCATGGTTTGCACGCCAAACTGACCGTGGAGGAACTGAGCCCAGCCGAAATCGACTTCGTTTCGCAACGAATTGTCAAATTCCACCGCCTGAGTCAGCATCCAGCGCCAGCGTTCGCCATCAGAAGTGGCGGCATCCCATGATTTTGGGATTCGATGAAATACGGGTTGCCCGTCCGCATCGACTGGAGCTCCTTTGTTCTCGCCTCCTGGGGCAAATCCACCGCGGAATCGGCCTCGACCGCCCCAGCCTTGATTCCCCTCTTCGTAATCAGGAAGGCCTGCCAGATCGGTCAGCGATTGCAGACGCCACGCTTCGACAGATTGCAGGATCGACCCGAATTCCAGATAGAATCGGCCAACTTCGGACTTCGAGTCATCTTTAGCGGCGAGTGGCACTGCCTGCTGCAGCAGTTGCAAAGCTCGGACACGGTCGCGTGGAGTCGTCGTGACATATTTCCCGCCACCACGGTGGGAGCCTCGTTCGAATTTCCCGGCAACGATAAACCCCCATTGATCAATGGAAACGTACTGCAGAGCAGCACCGCGAAGCAGTCGCCAGTTCGTACTGTGGGCCTTGATCGTCGATTCGACGAGTTCGTCGAATTCGTTGGTTCGCCCCAAGTTTCGCAGGGCCTGAACTGCCATCGCGAGGTCTTCTGAGACTTTTTTCGGTTCAGTCTTGGGATCAAGGGCGAGTTTTCGATAGCCGTCGTAGGCCACCTTGAAGTTACCCGCGTCGAATTGCTTCTTGACCTCATCACGATTCACGGGCTTGTCAGCTTCTTCAGCGATCAGCCACCATGATGCCACAACAAAAGACAGCAGACTCGCCAGAATCACTCGCGTGCGCATGATGAAAACCCATTCCTTGCGTCAGATAGATATGCAGGCCGTTCCGGCCCTGTGGTCCAGTATAACGGCATTTCGATGAAATTAGAGTCAACCGGCAACGATTCTTGAATCTTCTGTGATGCACCGACGTCTCGTCTGAACTGCACTTGATTCATGCACAGACGCACTCGCGTTGCGAAAGTTCCCAAAGAAACCTCGCGTGTGATCGACGAGAGTTCGGCACGGGGCTCCCATTGTTGGGCGCTGGTCTCCCGACCCCGCCAAAACCGACGACCGAAGGTCTCCAAACTTTTTTTTCTCGCATCATGTAGCACACCGAGAAGTTCCGTGATCCGCATGGTTTTTGACGTAATTTCCAGCGTTTGGTGCATCAGAGGGACTCGATTGAACATTGATTTTCGGTCGCCCGCAGTTGTCGCGAATTAAGGTGAACGCAAATTATTTTATGCGAACGAGGTGTTGACATCTGAATCGAATTGGGTATTCTTAGGTTGTGATTTGAACCGTGAATGATTCACGGGTGCTGCGCCGGGGCTTGAAGTAGCCCTGCCCGAGATCGCAGCGAATCTGGAAGGATTCTTTCCATGCTGATTCTCACTCGTAAGGCAATGCAGGTCATTACACTCGGTGACGATATCAAGATCACCGTCCTGCGTACCGCTGGTGGTTCCGTCAAACTGGGGATCGAAGCACCGACAAATGTTCGGGTCTCGCGCCCGGAATGTTTCGGGACATCCGATGTGTCACTGCAAGAATCGACCGCCGGCTGATTTGAAATCGTGATCGACGCCCGAAGATGGTTCGCATGGCGAACAGACTTCGGGCGCCGCCACCGAATCGCGCCTTTGTTCGGCGCGGGTCTCCCGACCCCGCCGAAACGGTGACCGCAGGTCTCTTCTTCAGTCTTCTTTTGTTTACGACGTGGCCGTCGTACATGCGATGAACATCAGGCGCCCAACTGCAGACGGCTATCTTCACGCGGAGCGTGAAGGCTCCTGAGGAACATCGCGCCGGTACCGGTGCCAAATCGGCCGACGCGGAGTGTTTTTCAGAAACTCGGGAGGTTGCAGTCCTGCGGCCCAAGTGGGCCAGCAGTTCACCCAGCCAGGGCCCTGCGGCCCTGGAAATCGATGTAATAGCAGGATCTGAGGCCTGAAGGGCCGAACATTCCTCTGGTCTCTGATCCAACCCATTTGGAAAACTCGGTTTCTGCCCCCCCCTCACGCTGACGCCATCTTGAAGTAATCCGACCTTTCCGATATGGCTCATGCGAATCGGTCCGTCTCTGCTACCGAAGAAATTCAAAAATTACGGCAAGTGGACGTGAAAATGGAATTGATCCGGACATCTTTTCTTGCCTTATTGATTCTCACCTCCAGTCGATTACTGGCGGCACCGCCTGACCGGGAAGCGGACCTGCGTGCGGACGTTTGTCGGGCAGAAACTGATTACGAGGCCCGAGAGGCATATGAGAAGTACTTCTGTTACGTAGGTACTGACTCATTTCGACGGTTAATGGCAGATGAGAATACGGGAATCGCATTGCAGGCTGCGTGGGAGGCATTCAAGAAGCCCATCAGGCGCACGGAGAAAATCGCAGGGCGGACGGAAACAATTTACAGTCCAGATGAACTGGCCAAGTTTCGCGAATTCGTTAAGGCTCGAACGAAAGCACCAATTCCAAATTGGTGGTCTCGGCAGATTCTGGAAGTCGATTTGGGCGACACTCGCCACGGATTTGTCGGGAGCAATTCCGCTGAATTGAAATTGCTCAGGAAATCGATGGCAGGACCTTATGTCTACTTTCCGGCGGAATTGGAGCGATCGGGCGATGTCCTTCATTACTCTTGCGACGGAATGAAATTCGAGTTTCCTGAATCTCTTTTTCAGAGTTACCTACCCAACGCGTATGCAGGACATCTCGGCAAGGCACAATCAATTATCGCCGGTTTCAAATCTTACGCAGGATCTGGCTATCAGTTGGCGGCATTTCAGACAGGAGAAAAAACACCAAAATGGGTAGCAGAAGTCTGGGGCGGTGGCATTCTGTTCGGCCGTCACGACAGACACAACATTGAGATTGCCGAAAACGACGGTACATTATTTGTCTTTGGTGCAGCAGTTTATTCGATGTATCTTGAGGCATTTGATGCCAAAACTGGGGACAGTCGCTATCGGTTTTCCACGAGCTATTAGTCAAATCATTCTGAGGGATGGGATCTCAACCCCATTGGCTTAAAGTCGACAGAGAAGCCTTGATCGTAATTCGGGTACTGACCAGCGGGGCGGGCAATGAAGACTGGCCGAGATCGTTTTCTGATTTGGTTGGTGGCTGTGATTCCATTGCTGGCAGTGTTGGCGATTGCGTGCCTTGGCATGATTCGGAATATGATCCGTTGAGTGCCACGCAATGCGAGAAACGATATTTTGAATAGCAACATTTGCGTAGCCGAACTCGTGAGAGATCGGAAATGCCTTGGAAACCGTGAATTCGTAACCCGTGAGATAGTCGTGGTTCGCTCCGCGAACCAACGCTTCCTGGTTGACAAGACGTCTGAGGACGAGGCGACTATTTGAGTGGGTATAAGAAATTGCGGCGTTAGTTCGCACAGCGAGCCACGACTCTCCAAATTCTCTCGCCATCAACGAATGATCGCCGCCGTTCGGTAGCGATAGCGCCAAGTCGCTTGTTCATCGCAGATCTTCCGCCCAGAATACACGGAAGTGCGCGGGATAACCTCGCGTCGAGCATTTGCCTGGAAAAACTCTGGCAAATCCGTTGGGAACCCGCCCGCTATCCGGAGATTCATTGATGACTCAGTTGCGTATCGCATTGATGGTCCTGTCGCTGTTCACTGCGACCATTGTTTCGGCAGCGGAATTTCCGCTCAAACAGGGTGACATCTGGGTCATGGCGGGGGACAGCATTACCGCTCAGCATCTGCATTCGAACTACTTCGAAGCCTTTTGCTTTGCCCGGTATCCACAAATTAAATTCGCGTTTCGCAATTCGGGAGTCGGCGGTCACACCATCACCAGTACGCTGGCTCGCTACGATTACGACATCGACGCCTGGAAACCGACTGTGGTCTCCGTCGAATTGGGAATGAACGATCAGGGTGGCAACACTCCGGAACAGTACATTTCCAATATGGCCAAGATGGTTACCCGGATCCGCACCGGTAACGCACTACCCGTGATGCTCACCGCCAGCCCGATCAACAACGGGAATACGATGGCAAACCTCGCCGGTAATCGGCGGTTGCATGAATACGCCGAAACTCTGAAGGAATTCAGCCAAAAGGAAAAGCTGCCGTTTGCAGATCAATTCCATCTGTTGATCGATGTCTGGGGGACCAATAAGCCTCGTGAAAATCTCGCCAACGCAATCCCCAATCTGCAGAACATCGCTCAAAACAACGATGTCGCCGGGGTTGAGCACTTGCGAGCCTTCCTGCTGGAACAGTCGAAGTCTGCCGTGAAGCCAGTCTCGATGCAGGGCGACCCCGTCCATCCCGGCGCTCCTGGCCAATTGATGATGGCTGCGGCCCTGCTTAAGGAACTCGGTGCAAACCCGTTCGTCAGCAGCGTGACGATTGAGGGAGCGATGGCAACATCGAAGGGGTGCCTTGTTGAGAACTTGAAAGCAGAAAACGGCGTGTTGAGTTTTGAACGTATTGACGAATCACTGCCATTTCCGATTCCGGAAGAGGCTGCTGCGGTGCTGTCACTGTTCCCGGCTCTGACTGAACTGAGCCAGTACACATTGCAGGTGAAGTCTCTCAAGCCAGGGATGTACAGTCTAAAGATCAATGGAGTGCAATTGCCATCGCTGCTTTCTGCGCAGAACCTGGCAGAAGGGGTCAATCTGACGGGACTCGCTTACGCTCCACGAACGGCGAACATTCCCGCCAGTGCTATCGTTCTGCAGGCGAAAAATGTCCTCAATGCAGTCGCCACCAAGGAAGGGCTTGTGGGGCAATGGCGCAGTCTGTCACAACGTGCACACGCCGCCGGCGCGGCACCGGAACTCAAAGACCAGTTGGCCGAAATGACGAAAAAGGTGATGGAAGCAGACGACAAGATTCGCGAAGCAGCCAAGCCTCAAAAGCTGCACTTCGAATTGGCCCCTCAGCAATGAGTGCGATTTCGCAGGGCGTTTATGTCATCGTCGTCCGTGTTACTTCGTCAGTCGGGGTCGCACGGATGCTCTGACCGGACGCAGATTGACAGATTCGCTTCGAACAATGCCCCATGAAAACGGGATGTCGATCCATGTCGAAGAGATTTAATTGCGCGCTCTGCGTGACCTGCCTGATCAGCTTCGTTTCCACGGTCCACGGCGACGAACCGAAGGAATCTCAATCTCTCTGGCGAAAGCTCGACAAGTTTGCTCAGCCCCCGGCAGAATGGGTCGGGAAGTTCGGCGATTACCGATCGCCGCTGGAATTTGAGGATGGGACTCGGGTCCAATCAGCCTCGGATTGGACTCGCCGCCGACAGGAAATTCAGAAACGCTGGCATCAGCGACTCGGCGCATGGCCGCCACTGGTTGAGCGTCCGACTGTCAAAAAGATCGAGACCATTGAAAGGGACGATCACACTCAACATCACGTCCATGTTCAGATCTCGCCGGAAGGTCAATTGGTTGATGGGTATCTGCTGATCCCCAAAGGGAACGGTCCATTTCCCGCGGTGCTGGTGCCGTTTTATGAACCGATCACCAGCATCGGTCAGGGAGCGAAAGGACGCGGGACGCATGATTATGGGCTGCAACTGGTCAAGCGGGGATTTGTGACTCTGTCGATCGGAACGCCAGGCTCCCTTGAGAAAATCGGATCGGACACTCGGCAGCTTCTGACAGCAGCAGGTGTCGAGCAGCGACGGCAGCCACTGACCCTGTTGGCCTATGCGGCTGCCAACTGTCATACCGCACTGGCTCAGATGCCCAATGTCGACCCAGATCGCATTGGGGTGATTGGACTGTCATATGGCGGCAAATGGTCGATGTTCGCCTCCTGCCTTCACGAAAAGTTTGCCTGTGCGGTCTGGTCCGATCCAGGAATCGTATTTGACGAGAAGAACGGAAACGTGAACTACTGGGAACCCTGGTACCTTGGGTTTGATCCCAAGGTTCAGCGGAAGCCCGGCATTCCGAATGATGAGCGGCCTCGGACGGGTCTATACAAAGAAATGGTGGAAGCGGGCGAGGATCTGGTGGATCTCCACGCGTTGATGGCACCGCGTCCGGTTCTGGTCTCGGGCGGGACAGAAGATCCGCCGCGTAACTGGCAGGCGCTGAATCATCTTGTGGCGCTGAACAAATTACTCGGCTACGAACATCGCGTTTGTATGACCGCTCGTGCCGGTCATATTCCAACTGCTGAGGCCCTTGAATTGGAACTTGCGTTCCTGGAATACTGGCTGAAGAACCACGAAAAGCCCGAACAGATCAAAGCTCGCTCGCAATCGCTGCTGGCACCGATCAGCGGCGAATTAAAACTGACCGGGTTAAAAGACAGAGTGGAGGTGCTGCGTGATCGGTGGGGAATTCCGCACATCTATGCTCAAAACAACCATGACCTGTTTTTTGCTCAGGGTTTTGTGGTGGCGCAGGATCGCCTGTTCCAGATCGACCTTTGGCGGCGAATCGGCTGCGGAGAGACCGCCGAGATTTTTGGCGAGGAAGCAATAGAAGGTGATCGATTTGCGCGACTGATCCGCTATCGAGGTGACATGCAGGCCGAGTGGCAAAGCTATTCGTCTGACACTCGCGAGATCGCAACGTCATTCACCCAGGGAATCAATGCAGGAATCGATCAGTTTGGGGACCAGTTGCCGATTGAGTTTCAGGTGATGGGCTACAAGCCGAAAAAGTGGCAACCGGAAGATGTGCTGACACGGATGTCGGGAATTGTCATGTCTGGAAACTTCCAACGCGAAGTGGCGCGAGCACGAATGATTGCAACGGTCGGTGTTGAAGAGGCACGTCGTCTCGCACCGACCGATCCGCCACAAGACTTTGCCCCTGTTCCGGGTCTGGATCTGGCCACAATTCAACCGCAAATCCTTCGTGGCTACCAAGCCGCAACACGCCCGATGAAATTCACACCGGGTGCGTCCGAGAGCAATAACTGGGTGGTCGATGGTTCTCTTTCGGCCTCAGGAAAACCGATGCTGGCTGCCGACCCACATCGAACGATAGCAGTCCCCTCGCTGCGATATCTGGTCCATTTGCATGCCCCCGGATGGAACGTGATTGGCAGTGGTGAACCGGGATTGCCAGGTGTCGCGATCGGCCACAATGAAAACGTGGCCTGGGGCTTTACGATCGTTGGGACCGATCAGGCGGATCTCTACGTTGAACAGACGAATCCTGCTGCGAATCTCGAATACAAAGTGGGTGATCGCTGGGAACCGATGCAGATTGTAAAGGAAACCATTACTGTCAAAGGTCGCCCGGAGCAGGTGAATCTTGAAATGCGATTCACAAGGCACGGTCCGGTGATTTATCATGACGACGAAAAGAACATCGCCGTCGCACTGCGTTGGGCAGGAAGTGAACCCGGGGGAGCGGCATATCTCGGCAGTCTCTCTGTGGCCAGGGCACGCGACGCCAAGGATCTTGTGCAGCGACTGGAGGCCTGGAAGATTCCCTGCCTCAACTTCGTGTTTGCAGATCGGCAGGGAAACATCGGCTGGGTCGCAGCCGCATTGACGCCAGTCCGTCAGGGATGGAACGGACTGCTCCCCGTCCCCGGTGCCGAGGGGAAGTTTGAATGGCAACGATTTCTCAAGGTGAGTGAACTTCCACAGTCATTTAATCCCGATCATCATTTTGTGGCGACCGCCAATCATAATATTCTGCCGCCCGGGTACACGCATGAAATTGCTTACGACTGGGAGTCTCCATATCGGCAACAGCGGATCGAGCAGCGACTCAATGAACGGATCGGCGTATCCACGAAGTTCACACTCGCTGACTTCCAGTCGATTCAGCACGAGAACCGATCACTCGCCGCACAGCAGTTGATCGAGATTCTGAAAGCGGTGCATTTGTCGGCCGAGTTGTCACCGTTCGTCAAACTTTTGACAGACTGGAACGGTGAATTATCGAGAGAATCCGCCGCAGCAGCACTGTATGCGGTCTGGATGCAGGAACTCCAATCCGACTTCTATGCATTGC
This sequence comes from Planctomycetota bacterium, assembly GCA_037146815.1. GTDB lineage: Bacteria > Planctomycetota > Planctomycetia > Planctomycetales > Planctomycetaceae > Schlesneria. The sequence continues at coordinate 33,571 of JBAWWJ010000024.1, read as the reverse complement.
GACTGCCCAAGGAGAATGCGGCCGATCGCGGGGAGCTGCGGAAGCTACCCGTCATGTTTTCCCAGTTGGCAAAGCCGGAATTGTGGCTATTCGGGCAGAAACCCAACGCTGCGCGTGACGAACTGCTGCAAAAGACCTTGTCGCGAGCCGTCGTTCGCACAAAACAGTTGCTCGGGCGCGAACCGACTTCATGGAATTGGGGGGCGTTGCATACCGTGACGTTTCGCCATCCATTGGCGGGGCTGGGACCAAACTACGAACAAGCGTTCAATCTTGGCCCGCTCGCACGACCGGGCGACAGCAGTACCCCTAACAACACACGTGCCAATGACCAGTTTGAACAGATTCACGGTGCGTCCTATCGACATGTCTTCGATCTGGCTGACTGGGACCTTGGAATGGCGACCAGTACACCGGGCCAATCAGGACAACTGGGCAGTCCGCACTACGATGACCTACTGCCGCTCTGGGCCGAATTCAAATATTTCCCGTTGGCCTATTCACGAGCGAAAGTCGAAGGTGTCACGGCCAACCGCATGAAACTGGTTCCTGCGATCTCGGTGACACCGTGATAAAACTGGCGCCATGGATTCAATAGTCCGGAAGCCATCTGCACTGACCGAGATCCTACGTTTTCAGGCGATCACCCATGTTTAAGACGACCGATCGAGATTCAGCAAATGCTGTCAGGGGCAACGCTGTCACAACACTGATTTTGACTGCACTGATAGTGGTCGCCACCACGCGTGTCGAAGCAGACGCGACTGTGGCGTGGTCCCCGTCGCTGATGATGCAGGTCAAGCGAGTCGGCAGTGTCCAGGTTTCACCAGACGGTCACTGCGTTGCGTTTACAGTGCGGCAGTCTGTTATGGAAAAGGACCTCAGTGAATACCGGACTCACATCCACCTTGCCAATACCGACGGCAGCCAGCGCTTGCAATTGACGCAAGGCGACGCCTCATGTGACGACCCGCAGTGGTCTCCGAATGGACAATGGATTGCGTTTGTGTCGCGTCGAGTTGGAAAAAAGAATCTCTGGGCGATCAAACCCGATGGTGGTGAGGCCATTCAAATCACGGACATTGATTCTGATGTCTCCAGTTTTCGATGGTCACCCTCGGGTGATTCAATTGCGTTTACCGCACTCGATTCCGTGACAGAAGACGAAAAGCGTCGGACGCGTGAAAAAGATGACGCGACCGTTGTCGACGACAACATCAAACTGAACCGATTGCATCTCGTCGACTTTGAACCAAAATCATTCGCTCGTCCGCGCTCTCGTCAATTGACGTCGGATCAACTGAGCATCTCCAGTGAAGCAAGAGCAGGGCGTTCGGGCTATGACTGGTCGCCCGACGGGAAGACGATTGTGGTCGCACACACGTCATCACCGCGACCAGACGACTGGGGCACTGTAGATCTTGCACTCGTCGATGTGGTGACCGGTAAGCATCGGCCTCTCGCAAATTCGAAGGCGGCAGAAACGATGCCTCACTATTCGCCAGATGGCCAATCGATCGCTTTCGCAATGAGTGACGATCCGCCGATGTGGGCCGGTGCACGAACGATCCATATCATTCCTGCCGCCGGGGGAACTGCTACGAAACTGGCTGACACATCCGATGGCTTCGGGCGGCATTCAGAACTGATTGGCTGGTCGGCAGACGGGAATCGCCTGTACTTCAACGAGGTGCAGGGGACTCGGCTGAAGGTTCTCGAACTTCCCGTCAACGGCGTACCATTTGAACTCCGCAGCTCTCAAGCATCATGGTCGGGGATGTCTTCCGGTGGATTCTCGCTGAATGCGACACGAACGCATTTCGGCTTCGGATGGGAACAACTGGATCTTCCTTCCGAAGCCTTCGTCTGTCCGGTTACGAAGTTTGAACCAACACTCGTCAGTGCAGTTCACGCTGAGTTACCGAGACCGCCGCTGGGACATACGAAAGTCGTTCGCTGGAAGTCGACCGAGTCCATGGAAGTGGAAGGGCTGTTAACCTATCCCGTGAACTACGAGAAGGGGAAACGATATCCTTTGCTGCTGGTCATCCATGGTGGCCCGATGGGGGTTTTTACGGAGGGATTTGACGGAAGCCCCGGGACATACCCGATTGCCGGGTTCGCCTCAAAGGGTTACGCCGTGCTGCGCCCCAATCCACGTGGCAGCAGTGGTTACGGAAAGCAATTTCGCTACGCTAATTACGGAGACTGGGGTGGCGGAGATTTTCGCGATGTGATGTCAGGCGTCGATCATGTGATCGCGGAAGGGATTGCCGACCCCGATCGCCTCGGGGTGATGGGCTGGAGCTACGGCGGATTCATGACATCCTGGACGATCACTCAAACCAAACGATTCCGCGCCGCGTCCGTCGGTGCCGGGGTCACAAATCTGATGAGTTTCACAGGGACGGCCGACATCCCCGGATTCCTGCCCGACTATTTTGGGGGCGAGTACTGGGACAAACTTGACCAGTACCGTTCTCACTCAGCAATGTTCCAGATCAAGGGCGTGACCACTCCGACACTGATCCAGCACGGCGAACGCGATGAACGGGTCCCCCTGTCCCAGGGGCAGGAGCTTTACAACGCTCTCAAACGACAAGGGTGTAAAACCACGATGGTGGTTTACCCGCGTACCCCGCACGGAATCGAAGAGCCCCGCCTGATGCTCGACTGCATGAATCGCAACCTGGACTGGTTCGACCGCTACGTCCGGGAGCCAAAGTAGCCTGCAACGCTCCGCCTGAAGTAAGCCGATTGCGAGCCAGCGTGTGTTGCTCCAAACGAGCGGTGTCCTGGACTCGGCCGAAAGCAAGCAAGATTACTTCGAATACCGCTTGATCAGGTGGCGACACAACGACTCGATCAGGCGATTGCGGGCTGAATGTCGTGAAAAAGTATGATCTGCGTCGTCGAGGAACGTAAACGACAGTTGCTGACGCCGGACCATTCGCCTGGCTTGAGCCCCCGCCTTGCAGGTTAAGATGCTGTAACCGGGATCCGTTGTTGAAAAGAACATCGAGACCTGCCGATTCGCTGCCGCGGCGTTTTTGAGGTCCGCGGCGAGATCGTCGCATGTCGGATGAGATACATGGGGGGATTGAACATTCTCCGGGTGTGATCTGTGCTTCTTATTTCTCAAAATCGATTGCAACCGCTGCCTGGCCAGACGGAAGGCCCCCGCAAACCCAATACTGCTGCGGCCTGAAAGGAGTTTCAGCCATTTGGAAGGCTGAAACGCCGAATTCATGTAATAGTGCTCACGAATCAGTTCCAGAGTCGGAGCGTTTTCGAGTGTCATCCCGTCGCACCAGTAATAGGTGAGCGGATTGATCAAGACACATTCCACCAGAGCGGGGTCGCGACACTGCGCCGCGGATTGAAAAGAGGCATATGCGCCAGAACAGAGTCCCATCAGGACAATCCGCCGGACTCCGAACTGCTTCCGAACCCATTCGAGCGTGATTTCAATATCGTGGAAGACGGACGACGCATACGAATCGTTTTCCATCGCCGTTGTCGCGGCAATGCTGTCACCCAGTCCGCAGAAATCGAGGCGCAGGGATCGAAAGCCCAGTGATGCGAAACGCCGCGTCATTTCCACATTCATTCGTCCGGGACCGATTCGGTATGCCGAACCCGAATTCAGGACGATGATCAGCGGCAACTCTTCGGCTACGGGCGATTCGGGTTCTGATAGTATTCCGAAGAGATTCGGGAACTCGCTGATGCGACATGGAACCTCGCGGATGCCGATTCCAGCTTCGATGAAATGCGACTCTGCCACTGGAACAACGTCTCTACGGGGATTATCACCCCCGTAGACAGGTGCGTTGAGAGAGGCCTGATGCGTCAGCCAGTCAACAATTCCATGGATCGCTTGCGACGGAATCTGGGCCTTGTGGGGTTCAACAAGCAGTTCAGCGATTCCAGGAAGCGACTGCTGTTCGACGGGAATTCCGAGACTCACGAAATGATCGAACAGTTTGGTATCTGCGGGGGAATCGTCACGGCCTGCAACGAACATGCGTCTGCAGTTCGGTTTGGTCTTGGTGAGTGCGACCTTTGACAACTCCGCTGCCGTCTCGCCTGTTATCCTGAAGCCCGCCGCTTCAATGCTACCCTCTGTCGCGACTTCCGTCGGTCGAGTTTCGGACATCATGTCGATGACATTGAGTTCGCGGACAAATGATCTTCCCGCGCTGATGGGAGCCCACAGGATCAGATTGTCGATCTCGATGTTTTCCAGAGCGAGCGATGCAAGCAGCGCCCCCGCTCTGACACCGATCACACTGATGTGGTCACATCCAGAATGTTCTTTCATCCACCGGACAGAATCTCGCACATTGTCCAGCCAGTGCGACAGTCGTTCGGCATCGGTATCATTACCCGTTGAATCGCCTGTTCCATCCCAATCAAATCGCAGCGTCAAGAGATTGTTTTGGGCGAGTCGATCGCAGAGATGCCTGATGCCGCGATGGGCGTGGAGTTGCTCAAAGCCGAGCGGCAGACAAACAACGACTCCATGTCGGGGTTGTTCGAACTGATCACCGCCGAGATTTGGATGGTTTGGCCGATGCAACCAGGCAAACAACGATCGGCCGCGACTCTGCAAATAGAGCGGAGCACGACGCACTGATCGAGAACACTCGGATTCCGTAGCCAGCGGGATTTCTTCGACGGCGGTCGTCATGTTTGGCTCCTTCAATTCGACTTCGGTCGCACGGTGACGACATGACTGGCGTCCATACTGAGCGATTCAACCGTGGCTTTGAATAGGGTCGTCGTACTCGCCTGGGTTGCCGGACGAAACGTCACAGTTCGTTTGCGATGCGGCATCAGATGAAAGTAATTGTCGTCCGGCAGGAAGCCGGGTGCCGCGAGGTGAACCCCTTGAAGCAGGCGATCCGACTCGAGCGTGACCTCGTACTTTCCTGAAGCCGCCAGTTCGGCTGAAACTTGAATATTGATACTTCGGTCAGCAATCGGAGCATGTCGCCTGATGAAGTGAAAGGCCTCGCTGATGACTCGTCGGTCAGGATCGAGCCATGTCGCGACGACGACATCGTGATGAGCGGGGCCAAATCGATAGCTGTAACTGACATCATAAAAACCGCCGAGAATCTCGTCGGCGCTCAATACACGACGAGCCCGGCTTTCGACTCGGACCGCAAGTTCCTGCCGGGCGACGACCGTGTTGGGTTCCTTGAGCAGTGTGACTTCAATCGTTCCGTTGCAAGGCGCGGTCATTTCATTGATCAGGTGCAGTTGCATCCCGTTCAAACCTTCGTCGGTCAGAACCAGTTGGCGGCTGCCCCAGACGCGTTTGAGGTAATAATACGTGGCTTTGGGTGTTCCCATTGAGTCCAGGATGCCCCACCCGGCAGCAGGCCAAAGATCCTTGTAAAACCAGACCAGTGCACCACCATTCTGGCTGTGTGAGCTGCGCCACTCAGAGAACGCTTGAGACATCATCTCACCCGACACGTGCCGACTGAGAGCCAGATAGCGGGGTGAATCCCATGAGCGAAGCTGGACAGGATCAACTTGAAAGACCTCTCGCAAATAATGATCGCGGACATCTTCGAAATCCCAGCCCACCCCGATGTCACGCGGCACACGGCGCTTCCACCGTGGATCGTGCATGACAGGGTGAGCCCCCTGACAGATCTCTTCGATGGTAGAGGTGTCGGGGATGTTCGAAAACCCCAGGCATTCCGGGGTGAACTTCACATTGGAGCGGCGTACATCAGTGATCGGTCGCAAATAGGCTCCGACACCATAATAGTGTGTCAGTCCTGTTTCCGGCTGGAACGGCAAGACACCACCGCAAGGCGTTGACGGAACATAATGCGATCCGGGATGCAGTCTCTGGCAGAGTTCTGGAAGTTGTTCAGCAAACCAGTTGTTGCGCCAGATCTCGCGCGGCATCCCCAGCATCGCAGCCTGCTGCTCGATTTCACTGTTACCACAGTAAATAGCCACGCAACTGTGAGCGGCCAGCCGTTTCAGTTGCTCAGTCACTTCCGCAACGACATTGCATCGGTATGCCTCATCATCGACAGGGTAGTCCATATTGGCGAACATGAAGTCCTGCCAGACAAGGATTCCAAGTTCGTCGCAGATGCGATAGAAAGCGTCGGATTCGTAGATCATTGTGCCGCCAACGCGCAGCATGTTAATGCCTGCATCACGTGCAAGCATCAAGTCGTGTCTCAACTGCTGTTCACTGCCGACAAGTGACAGGATGTCGGCTACGGTCCAGCATGCTCCACGACAGAAGATCTGATCTCCGTTGATGTGGACGTGAAACAGTTCATTGCCTGAGGCATCGTTGCTCGCCGAGATAATCTCTAGTACCCGGAAGCCGACAGGGTTACAGGCGACGACGTGACGAGCGTGCTCGGCCTCAAGAATCACTTCACACTCATACAGAACGGGTTGTCCGTGAGTATGCGGCCACCATTGACGTGCCTCCGGAATCTGTATTTCCCCGTGAAGCGAGAATCCGCTGATTTCCCGTTCGACATGTAGCGGAGCCACATGTGAGCCGACGCGCAGTGATGCTCGCTGAATAGTACCGTCATTCAGAAAGTTCGCATCGATCGTGATGATTCCGGTTGTTCCATCAAGGCGGGATCGCAAGTGGATCTCCCGTGGTGTGACAGCCCCTGTTTCCAGTCGAATCGCTTTCCAAGGTCCGATAACGGGAGCTGGCGGAGACCATCCGGGAATACGCCCCTGCAACGTTGTTCGGTGCCAACGCAGTTGCTGGTTTGAGACGAGGTTGGTCTTCCAGCGGGGACGTGGTCGCTTTTTCTTGAGCGCCTCGGTCACCGAGCGGAATCCAATGACCAGCTCATTTTCGCGACGCAGTCGTGATGATACGTCGGCGCAATGGCTGCGAAACATATTGTCCGTCGTCAGCAATAGTTCGCCGTTCAGCCAGACTTCGGCCAATGTCGCCAGTCCATCGAAGGCCAGGTGAGCCGGGTGTTGATTTGTACCGGGAGTCGCTTCAAACGTGGTTTGGAACCACCAGTCCTGAGCGTCAATCTCTGGAGGGTGCTCAAATGACCACTGGCCGTTCGAAGCGAGGGTCGAAGCAACCGTCGATGGAACCGTTGCAGGAAGCCAGTTTGAATTCGGTTCCTGCAACTGCACGGTATCAGCAATCGTCCCAGGTGGATGCGAGCAACATCGCCATGGCCCCAGCGTGCCATGACGAACGATCGCATCTGCCTGGGAATCTCCACCCATTGCGTCCCACTTCACAATAGATCATTTCGATCAACTCGCCAGAACTCTTGACTGCAGATGCGTCATCGCCGTTTGCCACGTCTCGGCCATATCATCAACAGGGGTCAAGCTGAGTGGCTTTTTGCGAGCCATCGCCCGTGCCAGTTGAAACTGCAGTGTCTTCGCCCCATTGGAAAGCTGCAGGAACGCGTCGCGTGCGATCTCCAGTCCTGCAACGTTATGAGCACCAAGCCAATCCATGTACACTGCCGCCATTTCGTAGCTGGCCCCGAACTGTCGCAGGGTCGCGAACGAGTACTGATGGAAAACATCGAGTGACTCGTTGGTCAGCCATTCCAGGTCCGCAGCAAACCGCGGCTTGAACTTCTCGAACGGATTCACTTCTGGGATCAGTTCGAGTTGCTCCTTCAGCAGTTCCACGGATGTCTTCGTTAAGCTGCCGACATCAACTGTTCGATTGTGACGACGCTTCACGAATTCCGCATAGGGTGGAAGCATTGCCGGATCGACTGGGCCCGCCAGTCGAAACACATTGACGAAATCTTCGCCGTAGAGTTCGTAGTATCCCTGGCCATGGAAATAACCAAGTCGCTGTTGTGCCACGTCAATTTCGATCGCAGCGACGGTCGATTTCACATGGGCTCGACGATAGGCCGTCCCTTCCGTATCAGGCAGGTAAAACGAATCGAGTTCGACAAGGACAGGTCGGCCGAGGCCAACCTGTTCATCGACATGTTCCACCAGCGGTTGCCAGATCGCCAGTTCCTGAACGTCCAACCCGTACAAGGATCGCAGGTCCGTGTGCGGGAACTTGAAGAACGTCCACTGATCCCCTTCGAAATCGATCGTCAGTGTGAACGGCAAGGCCGCCACAGGATCGAATCCCCAGGCATGCAGTAACTCAATCCAGACATCGACGTAGCAATTCGTCTCGGCCCAGTGTCGTTCACGGGTGTGAATGACGTGCCGTTGATAGCTCTCTGGGCTGAGTGGAAAAACCTGTTTGGTCATAGTGCGAGTACACTCTTCACTTCAGTTGGCCAATGATCCGGGTCAAAACCGTGTGCCATGAACAGAGCCAGGGCAATTCGTTCGAGGCCGAAGCCGATACAGGCCGTATGGGCGTATTCGCCGTCGCCCGTGCGAATATCAAATGTATGACCGAAATGGTCCAGGTGATAATTGCACGATGTAATCGCAGTCGGCTTTTCCGAAGTGGCGACGGCATGCAGCAATTCGAACTTCAGGTCCTGTTCCTTCTGAGCAACGGCCATCATGCGGCCTCCACGTCCGAAGAATGGATCGTTGGCGACTTCACAGTCGACGTTCAATCCGACCGAATTCAGAATCTCCTTACCCGTTTTCAGCCAGTAGGCTCGGTGTTCCAGGGCTTGCTCGGCAGTTCCCATACGAACGAATTCTCGTTGACGGAAGACCTGCATCCGGGCGGGATCGGGCGATGGTTCGTGGCGGAAAACAAACGACCGCAGGTCGACCATACGTCCTTCGTCAGACAATGTTGTCCCAGAGGCCGTGGGGTACAGAGGATAACAGGCCGCTGGTGTCAACATGATTTCAGATGGAGTCAGGTGCTCAGTCCAGTCTTCACCTTGACTACGCTTGCCCAACATTTTTGCGTGGTCGCGCTCGTTTCCGGTAAAACTGTGAACGGAACCGAGCAGGTCCGGAAAGTTTTCAATATGCGTGGTCATCAGGTAATGCTTGCGGGCCAGGAAAGCCGGGAAACGCATCACCTCGGCCTTGAGTGGCCGGGCATGTTGTGTCACCAACTGCTCAAATCGTTCAATCACGTCTTCGAAAACGCCGCTGAACCCATACAGTCCAGGAACGCCCATCGGAATCAGCAACCCCGCCTGCGTCAGTTGATCCTGGCAGTGCTGGTAGGCTTCAGTTAGACTCATCGTTGCAAGGCACATTGTCAATTTCCCTCTCTGTGGGCCAGCAGCATGGTGGCGTTAAGCTTGGTAATACGGTCGTTGTTAACCATCAGAGCGGCACCGTAAGCATCGCGCAGATGACGAGACAGGCTGAACTTCGAATCGTTGCGATAACCGGAGATGCCGCAGATCAGCAGGGCCTGACCGACAATCTCGACGATTCGTTGCGAACAGGAAAGTTTCAGATTGTTGGTTCGGATCGAGAACCCGAAGCCATGAATCTGACCGGGGCAGCCCCCCTTCAGAAGTTCGTTGTATTCACGAGCCAGGCCGTAGACGTTGTGCCGCATTTCCTGCAACACGAGATCGACTTCCGCCAGTCGAATGGCCGAGATCGGCGTTTCACCGGGTGTTTTTCGTGCTTCGGCCCGCACGAATGCTCGCGCTTGATTGACGGCATCGGCGGCAATTCCCGTCCAGAGTGCTCCCCAGACGATGTGTGAATAGGGATGCATCGTCAATGACAAAATATCGTTGAACGGAGTCGGCAGGATTTGATCGGTCGATCCGTGGGCCGATACTGTGAATCCGGAACTGCACGTTCCTCGGAAACCCATTGTATCCCAAGTTGACAGCGGTTCGGCGATATATTCGCCACGCCGGACCATCACATGGACTTGTTCACTTGCTGGAGAATTCGGACCACTGCGACACGTCAGCAGCAGGTCGTCGGAATATTCACCGTACGAGATGACGGGAGCCTTCTTGGTGACGGTGAAGCAATCACCATTGACTTCGATCGCACAGATGCTGGAACGCAGGTCACCGCCGGTGCCGATTTCCGTCGTGGCCGATGCCATCAGACGCTGCTCTTCCACCAGTTGTTTCAGGTAACGACGAAAGTACGACGAATGCTGTGCATGATGAACGACGCAAGCCACCTGGATACAGTGCATTGCATAGATCATTGCGGACGACCCGCAATAGTTTCCGAACGCTTCGCAGATCCGCGAAGTTTCAACGATGTTCAGACCCATCCCCCCATATTCTATGGGAACATAGGCACTCAGCAGTTGAGCCTCTTTCATCGCTTCGATCGATTCTGCAGGGAACCGGGCGAGGCGATCAACGTCATTCGCATGGACAGCCAGCACCTCGCGACCGATCGCGTGAACGCGTTTCAGCAGTTCGTCGAAATTGAGAGCCACGGGTGCGGCAGCAGTGATCTCGGTATCAGGCAGTTCTGTGACGGCAGTCGTCATGGGGAGGACTCGCGAAGGGGGACAAATGGAAGCGACACGCGAATTGCGTCGACTCAGAGGACGATCGAATAAAATCAGCCTGCCAGCTTCGCGACAGCTTCGGCAATCGAAGCGACGCTACGGAATGTGCTGCGGCTCAACATGGATTCAGGGAATTCGACTTCAAACCGGTCTTCCAGAGCCAACATGATTCCGACGGTCGCCAGCGACGTCAGTCCGGCTCCATACAGGTCGAAATCCACGTCCAGCGTGCTGATATCAACAGTCAAACGGCCATGCTGAGCAAGGACTTCACGGACGGCAGTCGTGTCAACGGTGGATTCCAGGGTGGATTCGGTCACAATCGGGCTCCGGGGTTATCGAATGATGGTACTCAATTCACGTATTCCAGCCCTGATCCTGCCGACGGTTCGTCATCAGACGGACTCGCCGAATATGGGTTCGCCGAGACAATTTCGACGGTAACCCGGATCAATGCCGTTGGCAAAACATAGCTCACAGGACGTCGCGTGGCGGCAACATCCCGTCGTTTTTACTCAACAGGAAAAGTCGATTCGGCGTGTAGCGACTGGAACGATTGTGACGACCACTGCCGGATTGAGTCGCATCTACGTTAGCTGGCCAGGGCTGGACTGAGGCTTTGCGAAGGAAGCCCCGGGGTATCGCGAAGACGCTCCAACCCGGCCAGAACATGACCTGCCAGGCACTACGAAATGCAGACCTTCTCGATGCCAGAATGGCCTTTAATCGGTTATTGTGATGTCGGCAACCTTCCATTCAACTTCGCAACGGTGTGACAAAGCAAATGTATCTCGGCATTGAAATCGGTGGTACGAAGCTGCAACTCGGTGTCGGCCATGGTGATGGCTCAGACTTCGTCGCGTTTGAGCGACGCGATGTTCAGATCGATCGTGGTGGGGCGGGGATTCGGGAACAAATTCGCACCGTTGGCCGCGAACTCGTTTCGAAATATGGTGTGAAGCGAGCGGGTTACGGTTTTGGTGGCCCGATCCTGGGAACGCAGGGGATCGTCCAAACGAGCCACCAGGTACCCGGTTGGGATCGGTTTCCACTTGTAGAATGGACCCAACAGGAATTAGGTGTGCCGACCACATTGGGAAACGATTGCGATGTAGCGTGCCTGGCAGAAGCCTGTTTTGGTGCGGGACGCGACGCTCGAAGCCTGTTCTACGTCACAGTTGGGACCGGGATCGGAGGCGGGTTTGTCATTGATCGACGGATCCATGGAACAGATCGCCCAGCGGCAGCCGAAATTGGTCACCTCCGACCTGGATTGGACGCAGTCCAGTCGAAGCAAACGGTCGAATCGCGATCGGCAGGCCCGGGGATTGCTGCCGCGACTCAACGAAATGTGCGAGAGCGTCTCAGTCGCGGGGAAACTTCCTCGGCGATGCAAGACCTGCTGGAACGGTGTCAGGGAAAGATCGAGACCCTGACGACGAAGAGCGTGGGTGAAGCTGCGATCGCCGGAAATCAGATTGCTCGGGATGAATACGTCGAGGCTACACGGGTCCTGGGATGGGCGATTGCACATGTCATTACGCTTGTCGCCCCGGAAGCCATCATCGTTGGTGGTGGGGTTTCACTGGTGGGCGAGGAGATCTTCTTTGCACCGCTTCGTCAGGCTGTCCAACAGTACGTGTTCCCTCCCTTGGCGAATTCATTTCAACTGCTTCCTGCTGGCTTGGGTGAGAGCGTCGTCGTCCATGGCGCGTTGGCGTTGGCTCGGCTTTCTTCACCGGAATAATTGTCACGATCTGTTGTCACGAACGCTGGTGGCCTAACTTTTCGTCCAGCCACAGGAACGCCTCGTCCTGCATGGCGATCGACCACCGGTGGGGTTCGTCATAGAATCGACCGATGAATTGCGCGGGACAGCCTGCCGCCTTGTAAAGCTCCGTGATTCGTTGAATGGACGACTGCATTCCAGACAGAGGAAAGAGGCGATCCTGTAAACATTGCTGGACAAACAAGGCTCGCGGCGCGGTCAGCGATACAAACTCTGGCAGATCCATCAAGCGATGCAGGCCCGGCAGGAAGTGAATCCAGGAATGTGTGTCGACGTGCGACTTCAACATCGGTCGCATCGCTGACATGAAGCCAACGACGCAGGCAGCTTTGATTCGCTCATCCATTGCTGCCAGGTACGCCGATCGATATCCCCCCATCGAGATTCCGATACAACCGATTCGCTGAGCGTCCACTTCGGGTCGCGTTGTGAGGTATTCGACGACGCGACGATCGTCAAAGTTGACGACGCCCGGCCACGTCGCTCCCGCCAGAACCAAACTCTTGGCAATCGTCGATTCCTTGGCTCGGCACTTCTGATTCAGGTGCTGGACGTCGTCGAGCGAATATTTCGAACGATCCCAACCGTACTTCAAATCCTCGTCGAGTTGCACGCGACGTTCACCGAACATGAAAGCGTCGATAGTGATCACGACGTATCCGCGCCGGACGAGTGCGGTCGCCGTCGGGCGCCCGTCGTAGTTCTGCTGGTGGTATTTGACCATCGCCGGATGGTTGGTCCCGAAGTCGACGACTTTTTCTTTCCCAAACAGGAACATTCCCCCATGCGAATGAAGGTCCACAATTGCCGGGGCAGCTTTTTTCAACTCCTTCGGAATCAGCACGACTGCAGGAATGCGAAACCACGGCGTCGTCGAGATCAGGACACGCTCGCGCCAGAAGTCCTCGCAGTCTACTCGCTCGACCACTTCGGGATTGAGACCAACTCGGGGCGGCTCGTAACTGAGGACATCACGGACTCTCGCCCGCGCCTCGTCACGAAATCCCGCATCGAACGCGGCGTCTTTTTTCAGCGGGAATACGGAGGGCTGGCACATCTCAGCGATCTGATCGACCGCCGTGAAGTTTGTTCCGAGATCCGCGGTCGAGGGTTTCAATTCACGAACAGGATCTGGTGCCAGCACAGCCTCATTAGAACTTGCGAGGAGGGCTGAACCAAGGAGTGGCAGCAATCCAACGCTCGCCAGAAATTCACGACGATCATTTTGTGGTGCAGGCATGGTGCACGCAATCATACCAACGAGTAGTCGAGTTGTGACCAGTCCTCAATGCGGAAGAATGCGCGACGGCTTCGAAGCCGGAAATCAGTTCGAGTAGTCCTTTGTCGCTGCCCCTGTCGAAGTGAAGGAAAATTCATTTCAATGTCATTGGCTTACCGATCAGTTTTCAGGATGCTGTAACTGCTCCAACAAGTCCGCAATCTCGCGGTGAGCTCCTTGTGACTGTGAGATAATCAACAGCCCAGGCAGAACTTCCACGATGCCTGAGGGGGGATCAGCATGGTAGATCACCTGGATGACCGAAATGCTTCCCTGAAACAGACTTTCCCATGCCTGAGCAAGCATCGCCAGGTCTTCTTCCGTCAATTCAGTCGTCTCTGACTTGTCTCCCGATTTGGTCTCTTCATCGCTGGCCAGGCGAATCTGCGGTTCTTCGATCGAATTCGATGACAGCAACAGGCTGAGCAGACTAAGGTCTACTTTGGGCAGTGTGAGTTTCCTGGCAGGAGAGGTCTTGCGCTTTGAGGGCGATTCTGCATGCATTTCAACGTTCGCTTCAGGGAAATGTTTTTTCCAACTCCAGGGGCGCACGGTCCGCGTCACAATCCGGGCCACGTCCTCGGACTTCAGTTTCGCCGTCTGCTCAAGTGCTCGTACCGAATAGACTCGCGTTTCTTTTTGGAGATTGGCATTCAACCGCGTGGTGACCAGGACGCCGTGATCCTGGATGAGCAAATCCCAATCCATGGCCTGAGTGAATGACATTGGCAGTGGCAACTCTTCAGCGATGGATAAATTCAACATGGACTGGATCGGAAACGCCTGATTCATGGCACTCTGCAGTACATCTTCAACGGTGATGTCGGAGCGAGTCACCAGAGCCGCATCAATCGGGGTCTCCAGGAAACTCTTCATCGCGGCGGCCGTACATTGAGCACCTGATTCTGGCTCCTCGACAGCACCTTTACCTTTTCCTGCGTCTCCCTTTTTGTTCTCGTTGTTCTTCGATTTCCCCTTTTTCTTTACGGGGCCGCTCTTGGGGTCTGCCTTGCTGGGTTCAGTCTCGCCAGCGGCATCTTCGTATAACTTGGGAGTCGAGTTTTCTTCAAAACCTTTAATGACGAGTTCAGCTTGCGCCGGGGGATTGTTGTCATCTGTAGCGAGAAGCTCAACAGGCAGTTGATACGTTGTCGGCTTTGCCGAGTGAACGCGGAGACGATTCGATGGAAGTGGCGACGAGCCAGGTCGAGCGATGATTGGAATCTGCATCGCATACTTGGCAGCCTGACCTTTTGCGGCGGACTGGCCTCCCATTTCGAAGGCAGCGGTCAGCGGCAAGACATGTTGCATGTCAATCTGCACAGTCAATCCGTGCTTGCTGCGAATCTGGTTCAGCAATGCTCCCAGTGTGATCGACTTCTGGTCGTCGACAGTGAGCTTGGCCGGTTCCTGCAATGCCCTTTCCCATTTCTGACGTCGCTGGCGCCGTTCACGTGACAACGTATTTGAGAGCGAGGTCGATGATGTCGAAGGAGTCGCGATTTGTGCTGGGGCGGAACTGGGCAGCAGAGGCATAGGCTTGCTAGGAGCGATAACTGCTCCCTTAACGGCTGTTGGACTGCTTCCGTATTCCGGAGATTCGTCGGAGATGGCGGGTGGCTTTTCTCCCTTTGCCGACTTTTTGACGGGCTTCTTGACGATCGGTTCGATTTTCTCGACCTCGTCGGCGAAGACCGATCCTGTCGCCGCAATGCCCACCAGTAATGCAATGACCGATCTCCGTACCGCCATGGAATCTATCCCCGATTGATTCATCCATTTCTGACAAAAGTGCGACGCGTCAGTGATTGTCACCTGAGATTCGGCGGAGTCAAGTCAGTTTGTCTTCCTGAGAAACGCGTCAGGTGAATTTCTGAAGAGATCATTTCAACTGCCAGCGATCCTTTGTTTCCAAAACGGTCGAGGGACCTTTTTCATCGAGCCATTTGCGGGCGGCGGGATCTTCACGTAGATACGCATCCCAGAAGGCTGTACTGATGGCAAGTATGACACGGTGGTGATTGGGATTTCGCTTGGATTTTGTCCCCGGCAGGTCTCGATCACCAAACGCTTCATGCTCGGCCCCGTCCAGTACGAGTTCGTACTTTCCGCCAGGGGGCAATGCCGGAAAAACGGCCAGACGTGACGCTACATCAGCGTCGCCGACGATTGCCGTGTCGTTTGTCCCCGTCATCAGCAACCAGGGAATTGACACTCCACCAAACAATTGCTTGGGATCGCCTCCGTTCCGCGGGCTGTTGGGGCTCATCGCCAATGCGGCATTAATCCGCTTGTCCGTAAACAAGGCATCGCCTCGGGGAGTCCGCTGACCGCTGACTCCCTGGGTTGTGACTGCACCAAACGAATGCCCCGACATGCCAAGATGCTTCAAGTTCATGCGTCCCATCAACGGAGAGTCACTCGATTGATTCCACTGCTCCAACTGATCAATCACTGCCGAAACATCCTTGAATCGCAAAAGCGTGTTCTGCAGGTTCGCAGCCTGTTTCATCGCAGCCAGACGTTGACCAATCGGAGTCTCTTTCCAGACAGAATCGTCACTTCCCGAATGTTGCAGGAAGACCACCGCATACCCACGAGCGGACCAGTGCTTTCCGAGGTAGGGATTCCCTTCTCGCGATCCCCCCAGGCCATGACTGAACAGGACAACGGGAGCCGCGGCCTTTTCTGCTGGCAGGTAGACTCGAATCGGGATTGTTCGGCTGCGTTTGGAGTCTTTGACATCAACGTCTACTGGCTCGGCCCGAACTGACGTAGAGACATCCAGTGGGTTATAGGGCTGATCTGCCGCGGATACGATCCCAGCACATGCCAGTACGCCGAAGGCCAAGCCTCGAATGAATCTCATGACATTTTGCATCACTGTTTCCCGCGAACTTTCTCAACTGTGATAACTACGTTCAGCCAACGTCCACCACATCCAGTACCATGATCGCTCTCAACGCGTTTCAAAAAAGCCAGGCGGCGACATTGAACGAGTTGCGTCTGAAAGGGCCAATATTTAGAAATGTGAACGCCGGTCTGAAACACCAGTCCCTGCTGAAAGTTTCGGCTGATCGCGCCAATTTGTTCGGGCCCGCAGGTTCCGATAGGCAATTTACGGCGATAACCCCTGAGATTCTGGTTGCTTGCGGTATTCATCCGCTTCTCAGCGATGTTGACGGTTATCGTTCAAAAGCCATCACGCCAATCCCCAAGAAGTGGGCGTCTTACTGAGACTCGCTGTGAAAGCTTTTTTGCCTGCGAGACATCCTGATGCTGCGGTCACGTTTGGCGCACAACAGAGGGACGCGTGTCAATGGCCGAGGTTTCGCGTAGAACTGTCTTAATCTGTTCGACGACTTAGCCGTAGAATCCTGAACCACGTCGTTTCTTTCCGGAGCCTCCTGATGAGTAAGGTCCTTGCCTGCGTGTTCACCGGTTTACTTGTGGTTGTCGGTATGATGGGTTGCGGTGCCGCGTCCGACGTCAAATTTGACGCGACCAGTTCAGCGACGGCGGCAAAATCAATCGGCGCAATTACGTCCGGGATGACAGAAGATCAGAAGCAAGTCTTTGTCGCCCGGGCCCTGGCCGTTTCGCAACTGCTTCAGGTGAACGCGGGGACGCCAAGTACTTCAATTGATACCGCATGGAAGGGGATTCATGGAATGACCCGATCCCAGATCGAGGTCAAGGCGAACGAACTGCTGCCAACAAAAGTTGAGCCGACGAAATAGCCTGCGATGTTGACGGAGCGAGTGACGCGATCGCCTCGTAATGCAGATCAAGCCAGTTCAAGACATTTGCGAGCTTGTTCGCAAAATCGTGACGTGGCAGTTAATATGCTAAGAGCTTTGTGATGATTCTCGCTGACCAACCCCCTGCGCTTGCGATCATCGCCATTGCGGTGATCGTGATTGCCCTCACATTCAGTGCGTTGCTGCTTTTTCGCGGCGTCGAGCATTTTGCCAGTCGTGCGCTCGAACGCAGATACGCAGATTTGATAATTCATCCCGTTCCGCAACCCGGAGACGTCGTTTTAACGTATCACACGTATCACGGGTTCATTGCATGGTTCACACAAACACACCATTACGTGTTCCTGGCACCAGCAGACGCTCGCAAGTTGCTCGGACGACTGCTTCGATTCAACCTCACCTGGGGACTTGTCACGCCCGGCGCCCTCTTCATTCCGCCGCTGGCAATACTAAACTACTTTGCACAACGTCGATCGATTGCCGCCCAGGAAAGCGCGGGCAGATTTTCCGGCCTTAACTCCAACTGCTTCCAGTCAGCAGCCGTCAAGGTTCTGCAGTCTACGGACTTTGTGGCTTCTGAATCTCCATCCGCTTTTCATCGATTTCTCGGATGGATCCTGGCTGGCCTTTGCGTCACCTTCTGTATCAGTTCGGTTGTCTGTTTATCCACAGGCGAATTCGATGTGGCAATTGCCGGTGTCATGGTCGCCATGTTATTTGGATGGGTCGCGCGAGATTGGCTCGGCATTTCGAAACCAGGCAAGAATTAGCCAGACGATTTCACGTCGGTGACGACGATTGTTGCAATCGATATCTGGTCGAAGATCGTTCCGGCAAACATGTGGTTCTCTGCGTCGTACCTCCTTTGATCGCACAAATGAAGGACGGAAAACTTGAGTATTGGATTGAGAACCTTGATTCGTGACGAGTCAAAACGCAATGACGTCGCGTGACCGTGAAATTCCGTACAAGTCGGTGGCGACCTTGGTGGTCGTCGATATGGAACGTCGATACGATCGTTCGTCGATTCGGTTTGAGTCACGGAACGTACCTCAAACTGATGACATTGCATTCTTATTGAACCGCACTCGATTCTCATGTGAGCTGAAAACATGGCAGAAATTCCTGCGAAGGGAAAACACGACGGTACGGGAGGCCGACCGACACCATTGCGCTGGCGACTGTTTCAGATCGGTTGTGCTGTTTTTGTTTTTGTTATAGTAGAGGCCGTTGCCGTCGCACAGTCGTTGGAAGAGCGGTTGGCTGCTGAGACTCATCAGGCTCTGGCTGCGGATGCGCGGCGAACGGGTGATTCCGCGCGTGGTGCGACGATTTTTTATGCTCGAGCGATGGCCTGCTCCACCTGTCACAGTGTGGGAGATCGGCCGGATACCATTGGCCCTGATCTTACGAAAATCGCCGCTCAGACGACTGACGCGGCTCTCGTCGAGGCCCTGCTTGATCCCTCCAGAACCATTGCTCCCGCGTATGCAACGGTGACCATTGTGACCTTGGATGGAAAGGTCGTCACGGGTCTTCCTGTTGAGGAAACCGGTGACCTTCTGGTCTTGCGAGATGCCACGCAGCCGGATCGCTTGATTTCGATCAAACTGAAAGAGATCGAAGAGCGTCTCGTCACGAAAAAATCGCTGATGCCGTCTGGGCAGATGAATCTGTTACGCGATCGGCAGCAATTCCTGGATCTGGTCCGATACCTGATCGATATCAAGGAAGGTGGCAAGGAACGTGCGCGGCAGTTGCAGCCCCCCCCAGATCCGCTCGCCCTGAAGATTCCCGATGATCCTCTCCCCTGGCAACCGGTCGTGCAGCGGGGTGAGATTACGGTGGATGGGAATGCAAAATAC
Organism: Planctomycetota bacterium; assembly: GCA_037146815.1. GTDB lineage: Bacteria > Planctomycetota > Planctomycetia > Planctomycetales > Planctomycetaceae > Schlesneria. The sequence goes on along the minus strand of JBAWWJ010000024.1, from coordinate 14,436 downwards.
CCTCATGGCGCCGCCTTAGGTTTCGTCGGTGGCACCATCGTCTTCGATGCGAACCAACTCGCGACGGTCGCGTCCTGGCAAGGTGGGTTTGTGAAGAAGGCGCCCCAGAACTATTTTGGTCTCTACTGGCACCGTGATGGAGGTCCCGCCGACACGACGGCGGTTGCATCCAGTCCAATCCAATTTCAGTTATCGAGCGGCGCCGCATGGGAAACATTTGAACCCGCTATCACCAGTGATACGAATACCGGGACGCGGTTCGAAGGGTACCAGATTGGCCGAGGTTCAATTCGGTTGCGATATCGCCTGCGAGTCGGTTCGTTACTCATCGGTGTGACAGAGAATGTCCGTGCGGAATCACGTCCGGAATGGCATGGTGTTGTGCGTGAGTTCCAATTCAGCGGACTTCCTCCCGCGGCCCAGGTGGCATTACCACTCAACGGAAGAGAGGCAGTTCGATACTTCGACGCCCGAGGTTTGACGACGAGCGAGACTGATGTGCGAGTTGCCCCGCTAATCAGTTACAAGTCAGACGATGTTTTGAGGGTCGTCCGGGCGAATGCGGGCTCAATCGCCACTTGGCCAAACACGGTAGAAGAGGCTCAACGTAAACTGGTCGTTCAGGCGTCAAGTAATTCCGAAAAAGTAACGACCGTCCGAGTGGACAACTGGAAATATCAGGGGCGACGTTCCGAACCGAAGGCAGAGGAATTAGCAACTCTCGTCTCCAACCCGCCAGTACTCGACACGACGTTCGATCAACCGCGCGGACCAGCATCACTGCCACCATTGGCCACCGACAAGCCTGTGGCACCCGTTGCCATCCTGCGACCCGGGGTGAATCCCAAGGAGAACATCGACGAATTCTCACCTGCTAAAGGAAAATTCCTGCGGTTCGTTGTCACTCATACCACCGATGACTCCGAACCGGGCCTCGATGAACTGGAAGTGTACGGAGCGGATCCGAATGTGAACCTGGCATTGAAAGGGAAGGCGAGTGCCTCGACAGTGATCTCGGGATACCCAATTCATCAGATCCCTCACTTGAACGATGGAAAGCTTGGCAACAACCATAGCTGGATCAGTGCGGAACGGGGGGGAGGTTGGGCTCAGATCGAATTCACCGAACCGCAGGAATTTCGCAAGATTATCTGGGCTCGCGACCGAACGGGACAATGCCGTGATCGACTGCCGAATGCGTATCGAATCGAAGTCTCGAGCGACGGTCAGTCATGGACTAAGGTCGGAGACGAAAGCGGTCGAGTCGCATTTGAAAACGCGATCGGCGCGATCCGGCCGGATGCAGGACCGGGGTATGTACTGGAATCGATTCCGACTCCCTTCCCCAGTTGCCGACCATCCGATATCGCGTTTGATGATGATGGGACAATGTATGCCATCGCCATGACGGAAGGACAGATCTGGCGCACGCGGATTCCACCTGTCGGGCGACCAAACCACGTTCAGTGGCAACGTTATGCGACTGGACTCTACCACCCGATTGGCCTCGCCATTGTCGATGGCCGGCTGTACGTTGCTCAAAAGCCCGAAATCACCGAATTGATCGATCGCGATGGTGATGGAGCGGTCGATCAGTTCCGAACCGTGGCGACTGGCTGGGGGCTGTCGACCGGCTGGCACGAATACTGTTTCGGCCTCGCGACCGATCCTCAGAAGAATCTGTGGTTCACGCTGAACACGGGCAACTTCTGGACTCATCCAGGGCTGGTCAGCCTCGGCCGCTGGCGCGGTTCGGTGATGCGAGTCGCCCACGACACCGAGAAACTGGAAGAGATCGCCAGAGGTTGTCGTACCCCCAACGGGATTGGTCGCGGCCCCAATGGTGATATTTTCTATACCGATAATCAGGGGGACTGGATTCAGGCCTGTAAACTGGCTCATGTCGTCCCCGGTCGATTTTACGGGCACCCGGAAACAAAAGCAGATGCTCTGCCGAAAGAGACCTATCCCGACGGCAAGAGTACTGTCTGGCTTCCGTACAACCTGAGTCGCAGCAGTTCAGGGCCAGTCTGTGACACAACCCAGGGAAAGTTTGGTCCATTCGTTGACCAGATGTTCATAGGGGATGTCGGTTACGGTGCCAATCCGGGAATCCTGCGAGTCGCCCTGGAAAAGGTGAACGGTGAGTATCAGGGAGCCTGCTTCCGGTTTGTTGATGGCCAGCCGCTGGGCTGCGAACGAATGAAGTTCGGTCCCGACCATCAGCTCTACATGGCTTCTTTAACTTCAGGGCTTACCCGCCTCGCCTTTGACGGAAAGACGCCGCTGGCTATTGAATCGATGCGCCTACGCAAAGGTGGTGCCGGATTCGTGGTGCAACTCACGAAACCGTTGCCACCCGAGACAAAACTTCAGCCCGAAAAAATTCGCTTCAAACGTTACTATTTTCCATACACCAGCAATTACGGTGCGAATCCAACGGATGAGAAAGTCATTCCTGTCGAGCAGGCTGAGCTTTCCTCGGATCGCAAAACAATCACACTGACATTACCAGTTGAAGTCCATCCGAACGGCATGGTCTATGAAATGGATCTCGGTCAATTGAGTTCCGAGACGGGCGAAAAGCTGCTTCACCGCGAAGCCTGGTACACGGTTCACGCCATTCCGAAATAGAAGTCGCCACGACGGACCGGTCATTTCAAGACGGACTCAGCAGCGGACTCCCCGCTGGAGATCGCGTCTGGAACTCCAACACCGCGCAGAGCATTGCCGGCGAATGCCAGCCCTGGGTGCAAAAATGCCTGAGCATCAATTCGGGCGACTCGATCGAGATGTCCGATGTGATATTGAGGCATCGCACGGGGATACCGTACGACCAGTGCGAATTCAGGTGCCCCCTGGACTCCAAAGATGTCTCGCAACTCTTCGGATACCAGTTGCTTCAGTTGATCGTCATCCAGATCGTACAGTTCCGGTTGCATGGCTCCACCAACGAATGTTCGCATCAGGACTGCATCAGCGGGGGCTCGAACTGGAAATTTGCGGCTGGAAAAGGAAGTCGCCAGGATGCGTCGACGTTCGCAGTGAGGGACCACCAAGCCAAACGAATTCAGCGGATGTCGGACATTCGATAACTTGTGGGCAGAAACGACAATCGCACTCGACGCATACTCAATTCCCTGCAACTCAGACGACAATTGCGGATTGAGCCCTGACAACAACGTTGACGCCTGATGGGCTGTCGTTGCCACAATCACGGCATCGAAGTCTTCATCGGGAGCATTCTTCAACGAGATGCGATAACCGGGTCGTTCGTTGTTTGCTGCAATATTGGTAGCATGGATCGATACGACGGGGGTCTCTTTCCGGACTCGGCAGCCCGCCTCGACTCGGGATCGCAGTGCCGCGGCTAATTCTTCCATTCCGCCTGCCAGGGCAGCGAACAGCCCATATCGAGCACCGCTGGACGTTGAATCTGAGGCTTGTGAGGCGGCTTGCTTGTCGCGTTTCTTCTGAGCAAAGGCCGCCCGGATCAGGCTGCCGTATTCAGCTTCCATTTCCAGAAATCGAGGAATCGTTGCCGCCATGCTCAACTTTTCGGGGTCAGACGTATAAATCCCTCCGACCAGCGGTTGAACAAGCCGATCCAGGGCCTCACGTCCCAGTCGACGCCTGACAAAGTGAGCCAGGCTTTCGTCGGCGAAATGACCGCGCGGAACCAGGCATTCCATCAGCATTCGCAGCTTGCCCCACGGCGATAAGAGGGGCGTGGTCACCATCGGCCAGACGGCTGACGGACTGACCAGTTGAAAACCATCGGGGACTCGGACGGGACGTCCGTCATACAAAACGTGTGCTCCGCGATACCTCGGATCGGTTGCAACCAGCCGATGTTCCAGACCAAGTCGTTTACAGAGTCCTACGGCCCCTGGCTTGTTCGTCAGAAAACTGTCGGCGCCGGTATCGACCAGGTACTCGCCGATCTGAAGCGTTCCGACAATCCCTCCCAGGCGCGGGCTGGCTTCAAACAGAGTCGTTTCGACCGAAGCGGTCTCTCGCGTCAGTTCGATCAATCGATGGGCTGCGGCCAGGCCAGACAGCCCGCCGCCTATAACTGCAATGCGTCGACCAGCCACTACTTCCGTCCCATTTCGTGCACCATCTCCACCAGTGCTTTGACACTATCGGGTGGAACTTCGGGAAACACACCATGCCCCAGATTAAAAATGTGTCCGGGTCTTCCTGCAGCGGCGTCCAGAACCTGCTTTGCTCGCGCTCGCAGAGTCGGTAGGTCAGCCATCAGCGAAACGGGGTCGAGATTCCCCTGGACGCCGACGTCGTATCCCACCGTGCGCCATCCATCCGCCAGATCGACACGCCAATCCAGTCCAAAAACATCGCCGCCGGTTTGACGTAACAAAGGAAGTAACGCCGGGTTGCCAGTCAGGAAGTTAATGACCGGTGTCCCAGGTTGAATTCCCTGAATCACCTGACGGGTGTAAGGAAGGACATACCGTTGATAATCGACGGGGGACAAACACCCGGCCCAACTGTCAAACAACTGAACCGCCTGGCAGCCAGCATCAATCTGTGCATTGATGTAACGGATCAGGCTGCGTGCCAATCGCTCCATCAGCGTTCGCCAGGCCCCTTCATCGCAATACATCATTCGCTTCGTATCGAGATAATTCTTGGAACCGCCCCCTTCGATCACGTACGACGCCAGCGTGAAAGGTGCTCCGGCAAATCCCAGCAGGGGAATATCTGCAGGCAGATCCCGCCGGATCAGCTTGACGGCATCGAACACAAATTGCAGTGATTCCACCGATTCCAGTTCGTGGAATCGATCGACGTCCGCACCTGTGCGAATGCGATTATGGATGACTGGCCCTTCGCCCTTGGCGTATTCCAGATCGATCCCCATCGGTTCCAGCATCGGCAGAAGGTCGGCAAACAAAATGGCCGCGTCGACTCCGAGAACCCGCTGTGCGGTCAGTGTCACCTCCGCAGCGAGGTCTGGTCGTTTGCAGAGTTCGATAAATGTGACTTTGCTGCGGACCGCCATGTATTCAGGCAGATATCGTCCAGCCTGGCGCATGATCCAGACGGGAGTGGTATCAGTTGGTTCGCGGCGGGCAGCTTTGAGAAGTCGGCTATTTTGCAGGGCAGGTGTCAGCATGGGGGCTCCGTGGTGTGCCGCGATTGTAGCCTCACCATCGTGGCGAGAGTAGGGTAAAGCCCCCTGAACAAATTCCCCTGCTGAACGTCCCGCGTTTAGTCCCGTAGTTGGCTCGGAAAAAGGGGACAAGGAAAGCGCCGGTCAAAGCCGGAGGTAGGCAGCGGATGCAAGAGCCGTACAAACAAGTGAGAGCGTACCAGTTTGGCCCCGAGTCATGCGTCGTTCCTCGTGAGGGGGCAGATGAAGCGTTGACAGTGGGAAGTTCAGGCCAGCCATTGAGCTCCGACATCATTACTTTGTGCGTGCCGACCTCGTCCTGTCAGGGGGAAGGCTACACGTTCAGTCAGCGTAATCACGACCGCGAGGTGACGGGCGACGCCACGGAGTCACAGCCCCTGCGGATGAATAGACATCCACCCTACTTCTGTGACGTGTTCACTTCGGCCAGGTGTCCAACCCGGTCCAGCCTTGGCCACGCCACCTGAAAAACAGGATGGCCCTGTGTAAACGCATCCATTTCCACGGAAACAGTTTTTCAAACGGTTCAAACAGAGTATCCTGATGTGATCGTTCGTCGTCGCTGATCCGATGACAGGAAGAGCGAAGCACTCGATGATTCACACTTGGGAAATGACTCGCATGGTTTCTCGCCTGACGATTCGTACCGTACTGTTTCTGGCGATTTCCGCTGCTGTCGACGCAACAACGTCGCCCTCGGCTGGCGCGGCCGACAAGAAAATCTCGTTCAATCGCGATATTCGGCCGATCCTGTCGGACAACTGTTTTCAGTGTCATGGGCCCGACGAGCACAAACGTCAGGCCGGGTTGCGTCTGGACCTGAAGGATGCCGCCGTCAAAGCAGGGGAGTCGGGTCGCGTGGCGATCGTTCCTGCGAAGCCCGACGCCAGTGAACTGGTGGCTCGCATTGTCACGAACGACAAAGATCTGCAGATGCCGCCTGCGAGTTCCGGCAAGAAACTGACCGCCCGGCAAATTGAACTCCTGAAACAATGGATTTCTGAAGGTGCCGAATACCAGGGACACTGGGCATTCCTGCCTGTTCAGCGGCCTGTCCCACCCGCCGTAAATCATGAGAACTGGGTTCGAAATCCGATCGACCAGTTCGTGCTGGCGCGTTTGCTTCAGGAAGGGCTGAAACCATCCGCTGAAGCATCCCGGCAGACTTTGATTCGGCGCGTTTCGCTGGATCTAACGGGCCTGCCACCGACGCCCGCTGAAGTGGATGCGTTTCTCGCGGATCAATCGCCGGACGCTTACGAGAAAGTTGTTGATCGACTGTTGCAGTCAAAACGCTATGGTGAGCGAATGGCCCTGCAATGGCTCGATTTCGCCCGCTACGCTGACAGTAACGGCTATCAGACCGATGGCAGCCGATTTCAATGGCCCTGGCGAGACTGGGTGATTGATGCTTTCAATCGGAATCAGCCGTTTGATCAGTTCACGATTGACCAGCTGGCCGGCGACCTCGTTCCCAACCCGACTCGAGCCCAGAACATCGCGACGGGTTTCAATCGAAATCATCGATTGAACGGCGAAGGGGGAATCATTGCCGAGGAATGGCGAGTCGAAACCGTCATCGACCGTGTGGAAACCACCGGAATGACCTGGATGGCGCTGACACTTAACTGCTGTCGCTGCCACGACCACAAGTACGATCCCATCACGCAGCGCGAGTTCTACCAGTTCTTTTCCTTCTTCAATAATGTCGCCGAAAGTGGGACGTTGCAGGGAGACTCGAAGAATACCGACCCGTTGATCGTCGTTCCGACCGACGAACAGGAAGCTGAGCTCGCCCGATTGGACGAAGAGATCGGTCGTGCAGAAAAGCGAGTCGCTGAAGCAGTAAAACTGCTGCCACAGTTCATCGCTGCGTGGGAGCCGGGATTCAAATCCAGAATTGCTGAAAGTGGCACAACGGTCTGGCAGCAGCTTGCGGTGAAGTCCGTCAAGTCGGCGGGGGGGGCCAAAATCACCCGGCAGGCAGAAGGCTCGTATCTTGTGGCAGGGAAGAACCCTCAGCATGATGTCTATACGGTCACCGCTCCAATCGATGCAGGCAGCTTCAGTGGATTGCTGCTGGAGTGCTTTGCCGATCCCAGTCTGCCGAATCAAAGCCTTGGTCGCTTTTCGAATGGAAACTTCGTCCTGTCATCGATCGAGGCCGAAATCAGTTCGCCAAGTCTGAAAGAACCACTCACAGCGAAGTTCAATCGCGCCGAAGCAACCTATTCTCAAAAGGGGTGGGAAATCGGACTGGTACTTGACGGAACACCAAGCAATGGATGGGCTGTTGATGGGCCGACGCGGCGTGACCAGACTAACGCCATGTTTCTTGTAGAGAGCCCGTTGACGGTCCCCAAGGATGCCACGCTGACCGTTCGGTTGAAACACGAAGCCCTCAACCAGCACAACATCGGACGATTCCGAGTCTCAATGACTTCACTTCCCCCGGCGACCGTGAAACTTGATGGGGCGAGTTTTCCAGATACATTGAAGCAGACTCTGGCTCTCGACCCGGACAAACGATCACCGCAGCAAAAAGACGAACTGGAGAAATTCTTCCGGGCGAATGTCGACAGCCCGTTGAAACAGGCGGAATCAGCAGTTGCCGGATTCAAGCAACAGCAGAACAAGATCTTGGCGGCATCGCCCAATGTGATGGTGATGCGAGAGCTGCCAAATCCTCGCGATGCGTTTGTGCTGATTCGTGGTGAGTACGATAAGCGCGGAGATAAAGTCACTGCAGGACTGCCTGTCGCTTTGCCGTCATTCCCAGCAGGGGCACCAAAGAATCGACTGGGATTCGCTCAGTGGCTGATTGATCCCGCTCACCCGCTGACTTCTCGAGTCTGGATCAACCGCGCCTGGGAACGGTTCTTCGGTACGGGAATCGTCAAGACATCCGAGAATTTTGGTTCGCAGGCCGACTTTCCGACGCACCCGGAATTACTCGACTGGCTAGCTGCGGAATTCATGCAGCCGACGGTCAGCCCTGCAGTGGCAGGTCAACCGGCACAGCGATGGGATATGAAGGCCATTCAGAAGTTGATCGTGATGAGCGCCACATACCGTCAGACCTCGCACGTCACGCCCGCACTGGTCGAACGCGATTCTGAAAACCGTCTGCTGGCCCGCGGTCCACGCTTCCGTCTTTCAGGCGAAGCCCTGCGCGATCAGGCGCTGGCTGTCAGCGGTCTACTGGTTGACAAAGTCGGCGGTCCCAGCGTTCGTCCCTACATGCCTGACGGGGTCTGGGATGAAACCAGCCGGTATGGCGATCTGCGAGGATACAAGCACGATACGGGTGATGGTCTGTATCGTCGCACGATGTACACAATCTGGAAGCGGACAGCCGCCCCCCCGAGCATGCTGTTGTTTGATGCTCCAAACCGCGAAGTCTGTACTGTAAAGCGATCACGAACGAACACCCCGCTCCAGGCGCTTTCTCTGCTCAATGAAATCACCTACGTCGAAGCCGCGCGTAAACTGGCCGAGCGAATGCTCGTGGAAGGTGGCTCACCTGCAGAACGACTGACACGTGGTTTCCAACTCGCGACGTCCCGTCGCCCCACAGCCGACGAACTCAAGATTCTGTCCGAAGGATTGCAGGCGGATCTGACGCATCTGAAACAGAATCCTGACGCTGCAAAAAAACTGGTTGCTTACGGCGATTCAAAGTCGGCTGCGAATCTCGATCCCGTCGAACTGGCCGCCTATACACTGACCGCCAACGTACTGCTGAATCTGGACGAAGTCGTTACTCGAGAGTGACAGCGAATCCCATTGAATTGCCGGGGCTCGCCTGCCGCTGACCGCAAAATGCTTATAAATCACGATCATCACAATGATGAAAGAATCGAACCATGACCGCACCTGATCTCTTCCAATGGCAGGATGCCCTAAATCGTCGCACATTTCTGCAGCAGAGTTCCGCAGGAATCGGGGCGGCTGCTCTAGGGACGCTGATGGCTCAAAACAGCGTCCAGGCGTCACTGCCGGGGTTCCCGAATTTTGCTCCCAAGGCGAAGCGAATCATCTATCTGTTTCAATCAGGGGCACCTTCCCAGATGGATCTGTTTGATCCCAAACCGGCGATGACCGCCCGGCATGGCGAGGACCTGCCAGAATCGATTCGCAAGGGGCAGCGGCTGACGACCATGACGTCGGGGCAATCGAAGTTTCCCGTCGCGCCGTCGATCTTCAAGTTCGCTCAGCACGGCAAATCCGGAATGTGGATGAGCGAACTGTTACCGCAGATGTCGTCGATTGCTGACGAGTTCTGCATGATCCGTTCGATGAACACGGAAGCAATTAACCATGATCCTGCAATCACGTTCTGTCAGACGGGACATCAACTGGCAGGACGCCCCAGTATCGGATCGTGGTTGAGTTACGGTCTGGGAAGTGAAAACCAGGACCTTCCGGCTTATGTCGTGCTGACCTCGTTCGGCAGTGGACGCCCCGACGACCAGCCATTGTACGATCGATTGTGGGGTTCGGGGTTTCTTCCGTCCGTCCATCAGGGGGTGAAGTTCCGCAACAAAGGGGATGCCGTTTTGTACCTGTCGAATCCACCTGGAGTCGACCCGGCGGCTCGACGAGGAACACTGGATCGCCTGTCGGCATTGAATAAGCAGCACCTGCAACAGGTTGGCGATCCCGAAATTCAGACGCGAATCTCGCAATATGAGATGGCCTTCCGGATGCAAACCAGCGTTCCAGATTTACTGGACATCTCGAAAGAACCGCAGCACGTACTGGATTCGTATGGGTCTGACGTCAAACGACCGGGGAGCTATGCCGCCAACTGCCTGCTGGCTCGTCGACTGGCGGAACGAGACGTTCGTTTTGTCCAGTTGTTTCATATGGGTTGGGACCACCACGGCGGTCTTCCTGCTGCCATCAAGGGACAGTGCAAGGATACCGACCAGGCCACGGCAGCGTTGATTAAGGATCTGAAGCAGCGTGATTTGCTGAAGGACACGTTGATTGTCTGGGGTGGTGAATTCGGTCGCACGATCTATTCGCAGGGGGGACTTTCGGCGACGGACTATGGTCGCGATCATCACCCGCGATGCTTCAGCATCCTGCTGGCCGGGGCCGGAATCAAGGGGGGAACAACCCTCGGTGAGACCGATGATTACTGTTACAACATCGTGAAAGATCCAGTCCATGTCCACGATCTGAATGCGACCATCCTGCATCTGCTGGGAATCGATCACACACGCCTGACCTATCGGTACCAGGGACGCGATTTCCGCTTGACGGATATTCATGGCGAAATTGTGAAGGGTGTGCTGGCGTAAGTTGATCACGTCATCACGTTGAAAGTCTGCGATTTCTGGAGACTCCTCCGTTGAGTCTCAACAGGTTCGTGTGAGCGGACCAAAGCAAGGTGCAAAGTAATGATTCGGAATTCGACGATAACTCTGTTCATTCTGTCGACCATCTGCATCGCTGCGAATGCCGATGACCGGGTCGAGTTCAATCGTGATATCCGTCCGATCCTGTCGGACAATTGTTTCGCCTGCCACGGTCCCGACGAAAAGACGCGACAAGCGGAATTGCGACTAGATCTTCCCGATGCCTCACGAAAGCCCTTGCCGTCAGGGAAAGTGGCTGTCGTCCCAGGCAAGTCAGTGGAGAGTGAATTAGTCCGAAGGATCGCTTCCGTCGATGCGAATGCACAGATGCCTCCCGCCGACAGCGGCAAACATCTGACTTCCGCCCAGATCACGCTTCTGAAACGCTGGGTTGAGCAGGGGGCCGAGTATCAGGCACACTGGTCGTTTGTCCCTTTGACTCGTCCCAAGCTGCCAACAGTAATGCTTGAACCGAACCGATTGGCAAGAAACGCGATCGACAACTTTGTTCTGTCCCGATTGGCAGTCGAGAAGCTAAGCCCATCGCCGGAAGCGGATCGTTTGAGATTGTTGCGACGGATTTCCCTCGATCTGACGGGTGTCCCGCCAACGCTGAATGAAATTGACGAATTTCTGGCGGATGCGGCTCCCGATGCCTTTGAAAAAGTGGTTGACAGGTTGATGGCATCGCCTCGCTACGGCGAACGGATGGCAATCGATTGGCTCGATGCGGCACGTTACGCCGATACACACGGATTCAACAATGACACGACTCGTTACATGTGGCGCTGGCGTGATTGGACAATCGATGCCTTTAATCGGGGACTCCCTTTCGACCAATTTGTGACGGAGCAATTGGCTGGTGACCTATTGCCCGAACCGACTCTCGAACAGCGGATCGCCACAGGTTTCAATCGGAACCACGTGATCAATTCGGAAGGGGGAATTATCCCGGAGGAATACCGAGTCGAATACGTCGCAGACCGGGTACACACGACAGCGACAATTCTGATGGGGGTCTCGTTCAGTTGTGCCCGCTGTCACGATCACAAATTTGATCCGTTCACCCAGCGCGAGTACTATCAGTTCTTCGCATTCTTCAATAACTTGAACGAACAGGGCGAAGCCGGTCGCGTGGGGAATGCCGAACCGACGGTGAAAGCCCCAACTCCCGAACAACTTGCCAGGCAGCAGGCGATCGCTCAAGAAATCACCGCACACGAGCAATCGCAACGTGATCGGTTTGCACAGGCTACGAAGCAGATCGGCACGTGGGAACCGCGACTGCGAGAAATGTATGCCAATGCGGCGATTGCTCCAGTTCCGCAATTTCATTGGATGCTCGACGAATCGCAGGGGAACGAAGTCACCGAAGGTAACGATAAGACTCGCAAAGGGCAGGTTCAGGGAAAGGGAGAATGGACCACGGGAAAGATCGGTGGAGCGATCAAACTGGATGGCGCGAGTCATATTGATGTCGGTGATTTTGCCGACTTTGATCGAACCGACAAATTCTCGTATTGCGCCTGGGTGAACCTTCCCAGTAAGGATGCGGCCACCGTGATCTCTCGCATGGATGATGCCGCGGCGCATCGTGGTTTTGACCTGCTTTTGACAGGAGGAAAACTGACTGCCCATCTGGTGCATCATTGGCCGGACAATGCACTGCACGTTCAGACAAAGGCGGAATTCCCGATCAACGAATGGCTTCACGTCTGTGCCACATACGATGGATCGTCTCAGGGCGAAGGATTCAAGCTCTACGTGAATGGTAAGCTGCAGGAAGCAGAGATCACCAACAAGCATCTCTCCGAGTCAACTCGAACAGCCAAGACATTGCGGATCGGCCGTCGCACTTCTGGTGCCCCCCTGAAAGGGATGGTTGACGATGTGAAGATTTTCAATCGTGAATTGTCAGCGGATGATGTGGCAGCGGTTGCCGGGACCGATGGAATTCGCGAACTGCTCGCCGTCGCACCTGAGCAGCGAACGCCTGATCAGACCCAGGAACTCGTTCGAGTCTACCTCAATCGTTTTGATGCTGAATTCCCGCAATTCGCCACGCGACGCAGCCAGCTCGACAAGCAAAAGATCGATCTTGAGAAATCGATTCCAACAGCGATGGTCATGGTCGAAATGTCTCCCGCACGCAAGGCTTTTATTCTCAAGCGAGGCCAATACGATCTTCCCACAGACGAAGTCCAGGCTGATACACCGGCGAGTCTGCCCCCGTTCCCAGCGGATGCACCCAGAAATCGACTGGGTTTGGCTCGTTGGCTGTTTGCTCCCAACCATCCTCTGACAAGTCGCGTCGCGGTCAATCGCGCATGGAGCCTCTTTTTTGGTACAGGATTGGTAGAAACGGTTGAGGATTTCGGGTCGCAAGGCCAATGGCCCAGCCATCTGGACCTGCTCAACTGGCTGTCAGCCGAGTTTGCTGGATTCGACGGAGCAACAGGAAATGTCGCTGCGCGAGGCAATTGGGATGTGAAACGACTGCATCGCATGATTGTCACGTCCGCAACCTACCGGCAGTCGTCGCGTATTTCACGCGATCTTTTGGGACGAGATCCGCAGAACAAATTGCTCGCCCGAGGTCCCCGGTTCCGCCTGCAGGCGGAACTGATTCGTGATAACGCACTGGAAATCGCGGGATTGCTGAGTGACCGCATTGGTGGGCCGAGTGTCTCTCCTTACCAGCCCGCAGGGCTCTGGGATGATGTCGCTGTCGGTGCGGATTACGAAGGAACGGTCTATCGCCTGGACAAAGGGGAAGGACTCTATCGACGAAGTATGTACACGTTCTGGAAGCGAACCTGTCCACCGCCGGGACTGAATACGTTCGATGCACCAGAACGCGAAGTCTGTACGGCGCGACGTTCACGAACGAATACCCCCCTGCAGGCTCTGGTCCTGATGAACGACCCAACCTATCTGGAAGCCGCTCGGAAGCTGGCCGAGAGTGTCATGCTATCCGGTGGTAACTCCACTGCGTCGAAGATTCAATTCGCCTATCGACGGACGCTGTCGCGACCACCTACTGAAGCTGAGATGAAACTGACGCAAAAGCTGTTCGAGCAACGTCTGGACAAGTTTCGCCAGGATGCCGCGTCCGCAAAGGCACTTATCTCTATCGGAGATTCACAACCGGACAAAGCTTTGGCAGAAGCAGAACTCGCAGCGTGGTCGTCGGTCATGAGTGTCATTCTGAACCTGGATGAGGCGATCACGAAGGGGTGATACGATGACACGACGACTTCTGATGGTCTGTGCCATGGCGATTGGAAGTATTGTCACGGCAGATGAGTTGCCGCAGGCGGCATTTAAGATCACGACGAAACGTGACACGGACCGCGTTATCGTTGACAGCCAATCAGGTAAGGCAGTGATCTCGATTCGCAGTCCATTCGGGATGAGTCAAGCTGTGATTAGTCGGACAGAGAAGACCTGGCCAGATGCGATGACATTAAAACTGCATCTGCAGGGGCTGGAGAGTTTCAGTGTTTCCAATGGAAAGGTAACAATCCACGCGGCGGTTTCCAGTTCCGAAAGCAAACCGCGTCCGCGTGTCTGGAAGGACAACGCGGAAAACGTTCTCCTTGACGACGAAAGCCCGTACTGGCCGGATCTCCGCATGATTGGACGTGATGGCAAACCGGCGGGGGCCATTCCACTGAAGGATGGATACTTCGAAATCATACTTCCAAAGCGATTGTTCGAGGGGAATCCGCATTCGATTACGGTTGATTGGATCGACTTCTATCGAACGTGAGACTCACGAATCATTCGACGTGTACCGATGTCATGAAATCAGCCCGGCCAACAGACTCGAAGAATCATAGGGTGGCCCAGCTTGTTTCTGTATAGACTGGGGACATGGGTAACAGGTGTTCGGGGACATGGGTAACACAT
>JBAWWJ010000023.1:0-51516 GCA_037146815.1 Planctomycetota bacterium | reverse complement strand
CAAGGTTAAGCATAGTTCGCTTTTCCTCGCGCCCACTTTTCTTGGGCAAGTCCAGGCGGTGAGTACAAAACATCTCTGAATTACTCTCTGTCCCCCTCTGTGCCCTCGGTGGTAAACTGCATTCATACCAAGCTGGGACCGGAAGACGATTTACCAGAGAGGAGCACTGAGAAATACAGAGGAAGAAATGTCTCAAATAATAAAAAATCAGCCCGGCGTGAACCGGGCTGATTTCAGTAACTATCGAGATTTTGTTGAGCTGAACTGCCGGGACTGAACAACTGCCAATCCCGGCAATCAACTCACTTCCCAGATCAGTGACCAGGAGCCTGCATGACGAATCCTGGGTAGGCTTCGTTGCCGTGCTCGCCGTGATCCAGACCTTCGATTTCCTCTTCGCGACTGACTCGCAGTCCGAGCGTGTACTTGAGAATCATCCAGACGACGAAGGAAACAGGCAGCACGTAGGCGGCTGTCGCACCGACACCGATCAACTGGATGATGAGCTGATCTGGACCACCACCAGCAAACAGGCCTGGCTTCATCGTGATCGCGTTCAGTTCGATCAGCTTGGGATCGGCAAACAGTCCGATACAGATCGTTGCGAAGACACCATTCACCAAGTGTACCGAAGTCGCACCGACCGGATCGTCGATCTTCAGACGATCGAAGGTGATGACTGCGAACACAACGACCACCCCGGCGATGCTGCCGATGATCACAGAGCTCAACACGGTGACGTAAGCACAACCTGCGGTGATCGCAACCAGACCAGCGAGACATCCATTGAGGGTCATCCCGAGGTCAGGCTTACCGAGCAACAGCCACGCAGTGATTGTCGCGGTAATCGTCGCGAAAGCGGCCGCAGTGTTGGTCGTCACAGCCACGTGAGAGATCAAGGCAGGAGCAACACCCATCGTGCTACCAGGATTGAAACCGAACCAGCCGAACCACAGGACGAAGCAGCCGATGGTTGCCAAGGACATGTTGTGTCCCGGAATCGCCAGCACTTTGCCATCTGGGCTGTACTTGCCGATACGCGGACCGAGCACGAGCACCCCGGTCAAAGCAGCCCAGCCACCGATCGAGTGCACCTGGGTCGAACCTGCGAAGTCGAAGAAGCCCATGGTCGCCAACCATCCACCACCCCAGATCCAGTGACCAACGACGGGGTAAATCAGCGTTCCCATGATGAAGCTGAAGACGATGAAGGTGTGGTACTTGATTCGTTCAGCAACGGCACCCGAAACGATCGTCGCAGCGGTACCGGTGAAGACCAGTTGGAAGAAGAACTTGGCCGAGAATGGAACACCAGTCCAGGCGATCGAGGTGTAGTCACCCTTGTAATCGGCACCGGTCGCAGGGCTGTTGTCAGCCCCGGCAGCGAACCAGAGACCATCTGTTCCGAAATACGGATTTCCGTTTCCGAACATGATCCCCCAGCCGACCACCCAGAAGGCCACCGATGAGACCGCGAACACGATGAAATTCTTCGACAGAATGTTCACGCAGTTCTTGGCTCGACACATCCCTGATTCGACAGCGGCGAATCCAAGGTTCATGAAGAACACCAGAAACGCGGCAATCAAGACCCAGACGGTATCGAGCATCACCTTGATTTCGGCGTTGGTCGGCGGAGGTGCAGGAGCAGCCGCTGGCGGAGTTTCAGCCGGCTTGGCGTCCCCAGGCGCTGCAGCAGGCGTTTCCGCCCCCTTTGCCGGTTCATCGGCCGCGAAGACCAGAGACGGTCCTCCCGCTAATAAAAACATTCCCATCAGCGAAGCGAGCGCCCAAATACGCCACATGTCCATCGTTCCTTTCAATTGAATTCTCTTCCCGCCAAATTGGCGCAACCTTCCCTGACGACTACTGAGGAAAGCGCACCAGCCACGTCACCGGAGCATCCACCCGGTTCGCTTATTTGCGGGCGCACATCGTGCCATCCACCACCTTGGTTCACCGCTTGCGCGATTGCTATTTCCCGAAACGCAACTCGCGTGCCTCGAATTTCGGCGATGTTGCTTCCCTGCCGTCGAAACTCTGTTTTTCATGGGTTTTTTGATGATTTTTCGTCCCGCAAATAGCCAGTCCGTACGACCATCTGCCCAATCACAATGCATCAATGCCCTTGGAACGCGCCGAGTTCCTCGACCGACTCGCCAGCAGGGCCGATCCCTTGCTAGACTACGCCGCAGATGTGTTGAACGGGGAATTGCTCAGTCTGGAAACCCCGGATTGACGGTTCGATGGCACTGACATTGCAGATTTGCCGCACGCATCGGCGTCCGGTTTTTAAATGGAAATCTCGAAGAAGCCCGGCGCGAACGCGTTCCGGCGGGTTGGGTGAAAGGGCTTCATGCGCAAGTTCGTTATCATGGGTGCTCAAGGATGTGGCAAAGGAACCCAGGCCAAACGGCTGAAGCAGGAACTGGATCTGATCCACATCTGCGTCGGAGATATTTTCCGCTGGCACATCCAGTCTCACACAAAACTCGGTGCCAGAATTAAGCGCCTGATTGCCGCCGGACAGATGGTCGACGACGAAACTGTCGAAGAAATCATTCGCGGGCGACTGGCTCAGCATGACTGGAACTTTGGATTCATCCTGGACGGTTTCCCGCGGACCCGGACCCAGGCAGAGTTCTTTCTGGAAAGCTACGACATCGACGCCGTCATTCATATCGACGTTCCCGACGAAGTCGTTTTTGAACGAGTTCTGGCTCGCCGACTCTGCAGCCAGTGCGGTCTCGACTACAACCTGATTTATCACCGTCCCGCCCAGATCGACAGTTGCGATGTCTGCGGCGGAAGACTCGTCATGCGCAGCGACGATAATGAAGAAGGGATTCGCCAGCGTTTGCAGGATTACCGGACGAAGACCGAGCCGATCCTGGAGCTGTTTGGTCGCAAAGAACTGGTCATCCAGACCGATGGCCGGAAGTCGGCGGATGAAATCCAGGCAGATATCCGGTTGAAGCTGGGGCTGACCGGAGTGTCACCCAGCGAGTCGTGACTTCACGAGCCGACTCCGGGAATACCGCCAAACTGACGAACGGCTTCATACACGACCGCACAAACGGTATTCGCCAGATTGAGGCTGCGAACTTCGGGCCGCATTGGGAACTGAATCGTTGACGATCGCAGTTCCTCGACCATGGCGGGAGGAAGCCCCGTCGTTTCACGTCCGAACAGCAGGATATCCCCCGGCGCAAAATCGGCTTCCCAGACGGTTCGCGCAGCGGGGTTCTCCACGCACCAGACTCTCCGTCCGGGGAGCTTCTGCAAGACTTCGTGCCAACTGTCAACGATCTCGTAGTCAAGATGCGGCCAGTAATCGAGCCCCGCTCGTCGCAACTGGCTTTCGTCGAGGCTGAAGCCGAGTGGTCGAATCAACCATAGCTTCGCCCCGACCGCGACGCAGGTGCGACCAATGTTGCCCGTATTGGGCGGAATTTCCGGCTGGTACAAAACAATATGCAAGAGTGGCATGAGACTCGAATCTTCAACGTCGCGATGCGAAAAAGTAGTAAATGACGCCTGAAAGGATCAGTGCCACAACACCCGCTGTCTGTTGTGGTTGCTCGACGATCTGGCTGGTAAATGCGCCCGCGTAGGCGATCAGCAGCAACGCTGGTGTAACGGGATAACCCCACGTCTTGTACGGTCGTGCCAGGTCAGGACGCTTGAACCGCAGCACATAGACGGCCCCGACGGCCAGGCTGTAAAAAATCAGTCCGGCCGAGATCACCGAATCTGTCAGCCCGTCAAAGGCGTCCTTCGGCTTGTCCTTCCAGCAATAGAAGAACACTACCAGGATTGTCGTCCAGACAGCTTGCAGAATGATGGAGTTTGCAGGCGTCTGACGCGTGGGATGAATTTCCTGCACCCAGCGAGGAATCAGCCCGTCCCGAGCAATCGCGAAATAGATCCGGGGGCCAGTAATCATATTGGAATTCGTCGCACCAAATGTCGAACACATGACTCCCAGTGCCGCGATCTTCGCACCGGTCGACCCAAACAGCTTCTGAAAGACATCGGCCGCAACCGTCGCGCTCTCGGCCAGGTGACTGGTTGTCAGCGTCAGGTGATAACTGAGAATCGCACCGCAATAGACAACGATCACGATCCCCAGACCCAGAGACAGCGCGCGTGGGACATTGCGCTGAGGTTCCTTGATCTCTTCCGCCACAGGCCCCAGATTGATCCAGCCATCGTATGGCCACAGGACGGCGATCATCGCGACTCCAATCGCCTTCCAGAAGCTGAGGCTGCTGGCGCCACCCGCGTCCCCATTCCACATCGGTTGCAGATTCGCCGGCTCGATCTGAGACATTGTATACGGCAGGACGATCAGACCTCCCAGGAAAACGACCTTGGTGACGGTCGCAATGTTCTGGACGGTCGCTCCCCAGCGCGTGCTGAACATGTTGATCGCCGACAGGCCAAGCACAATGCCAACCGCGAGACTGGCCTGCCCCCAGACAGGCAACGGCACCAGCTCGGTGAAATAGATCACCGTCGCGCACGCCAGAGCTCCAACGCTTCCCGTACGGACAACCCAGAACTCCGTCCAACCCCACAGGAATGCTGGCAGTCGTCCATACGCTTCACGCAGGTAGAGATAGGGGCCACCGGCATGCGGATACATGGCCCCGAGCTCCGCCAGGGCCAGTGATCCGCACAGTGTCACTACGCCGACGCCAACCCAGACCCCGAGGATCGGCAGGAATCCATAGACCTGCAGAGCCTTGTCGACATTCCCGACCTTCAGAAAGATCCCCGATCCGATGATCGAGCCAACCACAATCATCGTGGCATCGAACAGCCCCAATATGCGCGGGAGCGCAGGATGAGCGGGACCTTTCGCAGCGGGTTCGTCAGACATACTCGCGATTCCAGTGGCATTTGGCGGAAACGACGGAAACGACGAGAGCAATGTAACGAGTCGGCAAGAATTCGGC
Source organism: Planctomycetota bacterium (assembly GCA_037146815.1). Taxonomy (GTDB): domain Bacteria; phylum Planctomycetota; class Planctomycetia; order Planctomycetales; family Planctomycetaceae; genus Schlesneria. The sequence continues at coordinate 46,555 of JBAWWJ010000023.1, read as the reverse complement.
GCGTGTTCAGCGGGTTGTTCGAGACGGAAGTGCGGCTGGGTGAGTCGGAATGTACCGGAACTTCAACGAATACGACCAAATCGCTGGTACTTGTCCCCAGGGTAATAATTGAAGAAGACCTGTCCGATGATGTCACAATGGGGGATCGTTCCAAATTCGCGGCTGTCGAGCGAATTGGTGCGATGGTCACCCAGCAGAAAATACTGACTGGCAGGAATTTTCTGACGAGGAACATCGACGAATGATTCCGCTTTCCCTCCATAAATCAAATAACGAGCTTCGCCTGAGACTTCGTAACTCGGACGTGGACCTTCATCCTTTACGGACTCGGCATCAGGTCGTGGTTCCAGAGGTAATGGTTGATCGTTGATCAGGACTTGTCCGCTCTTGATTTCGATGGTCTCACCAGGCAGGCCGACAATTCGCTTGATGTAGTTCTGTTTGCGGTTCTGGGGATTTCGAAAGACGACGACATCACCATGTTGAAATGCAGCCCTCTCGATCCCGAGTTTATTTGCCAGGACTCGATCCCCCGGAATGATTGAGGGAGCCATACTCACAGTCGGCACGACAAAGGCCTCGATGACATTTGACCGCAGGAACAATCCAAGTCCGATGGCATACGGAAACCAGACCATGATCATCATCCCGTAGACGAGCGGTCGATTGTATTCCTGTGGTTCGAATTCAATCGGTGCCATACCGCGAGCGATGGCCTTTGCGTCCCGGGCAGACCAGATGCTGAAGACCATCATCACCAGCGTCAAAAGCCCTAATCCCGTCAGAACCACTGTGGTACTTCCTGTGAAGACAAGGATTGTCATCACTGGCCAGAGCAACAGCGAACTGCAATACATCACCAGGCCACGGCCGACTCGACCGCAATAAATCTGACCGACGCCACAACCGAGGGCGGAAAGCCACATGGCCACCGTTGGTTTACGAACGTGAGACATCTCGTTTGTCATTTGGTAGTTCCTGATTCGATTCCTCAACGACCAACGTGTATTCCGTCGTCGGTTCGGTCAAGACTTGCAATACGCTACACGCACGAACAGCGCAGACAACTGCGGCGGCAGTCGCCAGCAGACAGGGAAGACTTTGGGCCGGGAGCATCGGACGGGAGGAAACGGATGCCGGATGCCATCCCGGATTTCGTGATCGGATAGCGTTCATGACGTCTTCTACAAACGAGTCCTCTGGTACAACGTGGCGTCTGGCCTCAATCCAGACGTTGAGAGAAGAATCGTTCAGGTTCTTTTCGTCAGGATTCATGGAGAACTCCTTGTCAGCGGAGTGACGTGTGAACCGGGTCGTATCTCGGGCTGCAAATCTTTCAACTCCCGTCGCAGTCGTTCTTTTGCCCGGCTGAGTCGCGATTTGACGGTTCCCATCGGAATTCCCTCAATGACCGCGACTTCTGCGAGCGGAATCTCTTGAATTTCGGCCAGTATGAACGCGGTTCGTTGTTCAATCGTCAAATGCATCAACGCCTGATCCAGGCGATACCATGTTTCACGGTTGGCAGCATCCAGATCGGGTGGAGTCGTGCCACTGGTGAATTCGCTCAGTTCACTCACGGGTTCGCGTCGTCGCTTCAGATGATTGCAGCATCGATTACGGGCAATCGTCAGCAACCATGTGCCAAACCTGGCACGTCGCACATCGAACGTATCGAGATGCATGTAAGCAGCGACAAAGACTTCCTGAGCCAGATCTTCCACGTCGGACATGTTGTGGATCAGACCCTTGACGAAACCAAACACCGAACCCTGATACCGGGCGACGAGCCACTGGTAGGCGTCTGCTTCGCCTTTCAGCACGCGCTCGATAATCTGTTCGTCGTTCATGCGGTTCCATTGCAATTCAGTTCGTTGCCAGCTTATACAACTGACAGCGAATTCTGGTTCCACAGAATTTCGAAAAATCGTAGTGAACCGATGACAGTTCCTGCAAATGGAAAGATCCCGGCATCACGTCAGGATGTCGGGATCTCAATTGTGATCGAAGATGGCCAGTCGGCCATTAGTATTGAAGCAGCACTCCGCCACTGCCGGTTTGAGCCTGGTAACGGGTCGCCCACTGGAAATCGTAATTGGCAAACAGGGAGATGCCGCGCATCAGTTCCACCGTGACACCGGGCCCCACCATCCCCACACTGCGACCGGATTGAACGCCTGTCACAACCCATGACGCGCCTGGAGCACCGCTTAATGATGCGAATGTCGAGTTCTGCTGGCCGAGCATGTCATAGACCCAGCGGCCACTCACGTAGGGGGTCCATTTCAGGCCTCGGCGTGTGGTCATTTCCGGTACCACCAGTCGAGAGCCCAGGTGAGACTGCAGGGTGTTCAGGTTGGCTGCAGCCACATTCAAGGCCGCCCCACCCCCACCACTTTCCGTGAACCGTCCATTGGAAAGGTACACGTACTGCAAGCCGACGAACGGCTGAAGTCGCAGCGCAGGGGCATCCAGGTTCATGCCTGCTTCGCCATAACTTCCGAATTGATGACCGGTAAAACTGCCGCTTGTTACAGCATTCACGCTGCCAATCTGGATGTTGCGATTGACGTCATTGCGGTTGTGTCCATAGTTGGCGACGGCAAAACCGTAAAAACTTTCAATTCGCTTCATGCCATACAGACCAACTTGAAACGACGAGACATGTCCGCGATCTGTCAGGTCATTGCCCCACGTCGTAAACGTGTTTCCCCCTGCGATGCCGAACACTCCAGTTTCATCGCGGGCAAGATCGATGCCGTAGCTCAGTCCGCCGAGGTTGTAGCTGGATCCCGACGCGTTGCCGTCCGATGAAAATCCACCAGTGCTGCCATACCCTTGAACCCATCCCCGCGCTTCGAGCATCGCAGGTTGACCTCGCAGAATCGTTCCCGGAGCTGTCGACCGTTGCGCGACAATTGCACTGTCGCCGCCGATCAAAAACTGACTGTTGTTAACCAGACGATTCGTAATTGACTGCAGAGTCTGGTTGGCGATCTGCAGTCCGATGGATTGCGACGTTTCATAGGCTTCGCCAGACAATGAATTCAGGGCGATCTGCTGAGCGCTGGAAGTCGGTAATGAATGAAGTTGCTGAAATAAATCTGCGACGGTCACCGGAACCTGCTGAATGGAATCGACGCCGTTAGCAACGCCTAACTGGTTTGGCGTCCCTGCGACAGAGGCCAACGGTGGGGGACCTCCCGCCGAATAGAAGATCACGTTAGGGTCATCGGGAGGCGGAATGTCGTCGGTTGTACCATCATCACCGGGGCGCAGGTTATATCGGATCACTGTTGGATCGACGGTCACATCCGTCGAGGTACCATCGGTCGGGGTTCCATCGGTCGGGGTTCCGTCCGTGGGCGGATTTCCCGATTCGTCAGGAATGATCACAGGTGGGTCAACGACGAGAACTGGATCATTTCCCGAGTCCGTCGGCGCTGGATCGACCTGAGCCACCTGCCCCCAACTTGCAGACGACATCAAAAGCATGGAGCCAACCGGAATCGACCATGCAAACGCAAGAATCGACTTGCGCCATTTTTGAATTCCAGACACGCAATTATTGCCGGTCTTCACTGCATGATCTCTCAAAGCGAGATTCTGACGCATCTTGCAATATCGATGTGACGAAAAATTCATCACTCAACGCTGCTTAAGATATCGGCAGCCTTCAATTCAGAAATTGAGATTTTTCCGGAAACGAGACCGGGGAATCCGAAAGTATGGGCTATTCTGATGAGTAAAGCCCGGGGGTTCTTCCCCGAGCGGCTCATTTATTCAACGACCCAACTGTCAAGTTTTCCCGGAAGGTGCGACTCCCACTTCAAGTAGAACTCTGCTGCATCTCTTGGTTCGCAGAACTCCTTCTTGGATTGGGCAGCCAAAACATACGGACTGCAAGGGGAGTGCCTGCGACTATGACAGACAAAAAGTGAGGGCGAAACTCGCTGAATGACAGTTCCTTCGTAAACAGGTTCTCCGTGTTTTACTTCGGGCATTCGTTCGGGGAACCATTCCTCGGTCTGAATGAGGCGGACCAGATGGTCCAGCACCTCTGCATAAAGAAGTCGCTCGTTGGGCCATAGGCCCTGTTCTTTTCGTTCCTCGACATTCAAGTGTCCCCCGCGAAGCAGGAAGGTGAGAATGTCCGGCGGCATCTTCATATCATTCGACCGATCGTTTGAAGTCATGTGCCTGCGATACCAGTATGCAGCGAATCACATTCGGAGTTGAGAATCTGCAGCCGTACGACCTGACGATTGATTTCGTCCGCACCGGCTAGACGCGCCACCAGAAATGCAGTCTGTCGAGCGCCGTCATACTCATCGATCTCGTCCAACCCGTTGATTCGGGCAAACAGATTCCACCCGACGTGGGACGCGGCGATAAACGCGTCATCTCCATTGTCGGTAACCACTTCGAAATCGATTTCCCGGAGTTCGTCCTCGACGACAAGGCCGATAATCGATCGCTCGGTTAATTCAAGAGCCTTGCGGCACTGATCCATGACATGTGGAGACACGTATGGCTGCGACTCTACTCTCGTCCAGATTCTCCGAACACAGTCACATGCGAATCTGCGAGCGGCCATTGGGTCACGTCGTTTCCGAAGTTGCTCGATCAGTCGTTCCACTTCGCTAAACGTCACTGAATTCATCTTTGGACTCCACTGCAGAACGGCTGAGCGGACCTGTGAGCACCCCTTCGGGACTTCAAACATCTTCAGTTGTTTGCAACATCCCGCTGCCCAGTCACTTCAATGCCTCTTCAATCCGCGATTTAACGTCTTTGGAATTGTGGGATTTGTCGACAGGACTTCCGCGCCACAGAATCCGGCCGTCAACGCCGATCATGACAGCTTCGGGGATTCTGGAAACGCCAAATGCCCGAGCCGCCGGAGTATTGAAATCTCCCTGTTCATCGTTACCCGACCAGAATGGATCCAGATTGCTCCATCCACGTCGTTTGAAATGCGACGCAATGATCGACTGGTCCGCGTTTATGGCGATGGGGACGATGGCAACTCGATCCTTCCATTCACGAGGTTGATCACCGGACAGGATGTTGAGGCTTGTCATGGGCTGCTGGCATGGTCCACACCACGTCGCCCAAAACTCCAGGAAGACAACCTTTCCGCGCAGGCTGCTGAGTCGCATCAACTCTCCGGTTTTCAAGTTCGTCAACTCCAGATCGGGAGCCATGTCGCCAACGACGGGAGCCAGAACGAACTCAAATTCCTCCTTCGACGAATCCTTTGAAAACTCAAATGAGCCGAGTCGCTTGTCGTCAATCTGGACCGTATACGGAGCCAGGGTAGACCAAGTTCGCGGTGGCGTGTCGGCAATATTCGCAAGTTCGATGTCGCCCGATGCGGGAATGAGTCCCGTAAATACGAGATGTGATCCGTAGTGACCGTCGTAATACGTGACGGTCACTTTACGGTCCTTCGCCGGTTGCCCATCGGGCATTCGGATGCGCAGTACAGCCGTACGCTGGCCTCGAAAACAATTTCGATCAAATGGCAATGAATGGAAGTCGATGCGTTCCGTCTTCCCTTCCATCAACGTCACCGTCTTTCGGTCACTGAACGCTCCCACGTTCATTTTGGTCCCCTCAATTGAGGGCTGGTCCTCCCGCGGCTCAGTACGCATTTGGATCTTGTATTCGCCCGGCGCAAGATCGGTCAATTTAAAGCTGGCAGTGGGAGTTGGGCTCACGGTGGACGCGATATCCAAAAGACTGTTCCCATGAAGCCTGCGAAGGACTTCTATGGAAACGCTCTTGAACGGTATGTCGGAACCCAGGTGAGCGCCCGGCTGAAACGAGACATCCAGCGCGGCCGGAGATGGGACGTTGATGTCCAGAATCCCCTCGTTGACATGGGCGAGAGTAAAGGGACCGGTTTCAAAGTTCTGCAGGAACCCAGGTTCATGGATAGCCACATGAAACGGCGGCGAGTCTTCTGCAAGCAAGCACTCAAAACGTCCCTCGCCAACTTCGCGCAAGTTCAGCATGTTGTAGTCGACGGTGGCGTTGCCCCGGCGATTCATTGGCATCCGCGTTGAGCGAACGATTTTTTCCATTTCATCAAAGTAGGCCTGTGGCAGCTTACCTTTCGGCCAGGTCATCGAATCTGGAAGGTGAAACCGCAACTGCACTCGTTGACCACGCCGCAGCGTGATTGCGGCCTCGTTCTTGACAAGGCTCTCAAGCTCCTCGCCAGCAAACAATGCGATCGTCGATGCGTAACCATCGGCTCGCACCAGAATGTTGACGGCCATGTCGGTGTATTGTGAGGCGCTGCCGAGGAAAACCAGGCCGGTACCACCATCGACCCATTGATGACTTGATCTTGGTGACTCAACCTTCGCTTGAAACGTCGATACGGGCTCGCCTTCTTCATCGACAACGCACAGTCGCACACCGGGCACGTTGAACAGATCTGGCGGGCGATTTGCCTTCGCCAGAATCTCGATCTCGGGCATGTCACCGTTTTCAGGCACAGAAAACGAGATGCGTCCGGAAAATTCTGTCGACTGAGATGGCAATGCCGGCGTTGTGGCGCGAATGACGTACAGATCCGCCGTGTAATTTCCAGGAGGAATCGGATCAGTCGCAAAATTCCCGTCGCTCGTGATCGGGATCACATCAAACGCAGTTAACATGCGGCTCGGCTTCTTGAGATGCGCGAAGTATTCCTCGGGACCGAAACCGGAAACGGTGAGAATGGCCGTTCGCAATTCGACGTTTTCCAGGCCTTTCACCTGTCCCGATAGCGGTCGTCCCACTTTTCTTTCAAACCGGATACTCGCCCGCTTCGCCGATTCGATCTTCACCAACTGACGGTCCGCTGCTGTTTGCAGTACGGCACTACTATTCATCTTTGTCTCGATCTTGCGTTCCACGGAATACTGACCCGGCGGCAAATGCTCAAAGACCGTCTCGCCCGGGTTGACGAGGGAAAATGAAGCCATGTGAAACCGAAGTATGTCTTTATCCCATGTCACTCCGTCGAATGTTTTCAGTCCGATGTCGACGAGTAGCTTGTTCGGCTTGCCGGGTAACTCGCATTGAACAGCAAGCGTACCGGGCTGGGGAAGTTTGATCTCAACGTTGTCGCCTTGAGGCAGGCTGTTGCGAGTGACAACCCAAAACAGCGGATCGTCGGCAATCACCGCCAGCCGATCCGCGGTCCCTTCTTTTCTAGTGATGGTAAAGACTCCGCTCGTGTTCGTTCGCGTGGATGGCGGATTCGGCATATTTCTTTCAGGCACGGACCACTTCCGCTGTTCAGCGTCCACAATGATTCGTTCCTGACCCAGCAGCAGGACCTCAGCATTCACGACCAGCGCGCCACGATGGTCAAGCACCCGACCGTGAACGGTTGCTCCCTCCTGCCAGGTGATGACTTCTGTGGACGCAACGCCTTGGGGATCGACTACCGATTGCTTTGCACTGGGGTTGCCCTGCTGCGCCGCAGGAAGCGGCTGATCGCCGTTTGTCTGGCTAACCCCGATCAGAAAAATGCACGACAGCAACACGAGCTGTCGCCGAGCGAATTGAAGATCAACGCTCTTACTGAATACGAAGTGCAGTGGCATAAAGCCCCTCTGGTCTGTTCAATGTTACCATTCATAGTATCGGCAACTACCAGAATACCCGGCTCGCCAACGATAGTCGATTGCATTTCCAGGTCCATCGGATATTGATAGTCGCGCTGATGACTGGGGAATTGATTTGACGAAGGAACGGCTATGGTGATAAATCGGACAGGCATTTGCCATCGGAATAATGACACCGGAGATGTTTGCCACCCACAGCGTTGTTGGGGCTATCACAACCAATGAGTCAGCTTGCGGGGGCGAGACGATGATTTCAGGCGAGACCGAAAATCAACTGAAACAAACAGGACTATTCGAGTTATGGGGGCTTGGATTCATCGTTGGTTTTGCGTCCATTTATGGCATGTTCCTGGGGTATGGTTGTCATTTTTCGCCCCAACTCTGTCCATCGCGCATAGTGACAGTAACGGCATCTCATGCAGTTTATGCCGCGATCGGAACGCTTTGCGTATTTTTCCCGAGCCGGGATGAATATGTTCCGAAGCGTCGCCGCGCTCTTTTTGCTTCGGTACATTGCGGATTCTGCTTCGCGTCGTATTTCCTGTATTTCTTTGTTGCGTGCCCAAAATGACCCTTGCGACTGTCACACAGTCACCCGATAGCATCAGCCATCACCGTTCACATTCGTACCTGAACAACGACGAAAATTAGGGGCTGCCAGGTCCATTTCTCGGCTGTCGGGAAATAAAACGGGGAAACGACTATTTCGCGGCACTGAAAGCCTGTTTCATTCACATTCTGACGCTACTGCGAGGCAGACATGGATATCTCCAGAATGACGATTGATGACTACACCAATCTCTCTTCTGAGCAACTGGAAAAATTACGGAAAGCCATACGGAACGAATACAAGACCTTGTTTGAGGTTTCAGTAGATCATCGAGGAATCCTTGCAGTCCATCAGACGAGCAACATCAGGTTTCGGCTCCTGCCCGGAGGAAAATATCACATCGGACTGAGTAGTTCCGAGGAAGAAGCAGCCCGGCGTATCGCCGATCCATTTCCAGCAACAGTCGAAGAAATGCGACCAGTTTTTCGCGGATTCATCAATCCACTACTTGTTTCTGAGGTGCCAGTGACAAGTCACGTGGCCAGGACAATTTTGAACACTGAAACAGCGATCAACGATTGGAACCCCGCCTGGTTGGCTGAAGCCGAGGGACGCCAAGTCGCAAAGGCTCTTGGGTGTAGATTTCTTGACGAAGTAGAATGGGAAACAATGTGTCGCGCGGGTACCACGACGTTATTTCCGTTTGGGGATGAATTACCTGACGACGAAGTTCTTGAACGATGGATGGCCTACGAATTGTCTGATCCAATGGCTCTTCCGGCAAATAAGCTGGGCTTTGCAGGTTTATACTTTGGAGAATGGACCAATAGCTTCTTCCGATCAAGCTACCAAAGCAGGGTGACCGATTTTGGATCGCGCGTCGTTCGAGGTGGTGGCGCTCATTTTTGGCCGTGGCAGGATGACGAGTGGGTCTGGTGCATGTCCGCAGTGCGTATGCCTGCGTCGGCATTGCCCGAGGGACGATGTGCAGTCCGTCTTGCGTTTGATCTTTTTCGCTGGCATACGTAACTGACAGGAAGATATCTCGGTGTCCGGTCCAAATCGCTTCAAAATGGAAATGATTCTGACGCTGCAATCGCAGCAAGGAACTCGGGAGATGAAACGGGGAAAGTTCGATTTCGTGGATCCACTGAACGCTGGTGATTCAATGGGTCAATCCAGTTGATACGCCTGGCCATTCGCCGTTGGTATCGACAACGCCAGCCGTACCGGGACCTTCGAATCGAGGGAGTACGTCCATAATGACAACCTTATCCACGTCACTACTCAACAAATCTGTTTTGTCTGCTCTGACTTCTGCCGGATGGACCGGGCTTTCTACGGAGAGGGGATATTCGGAATGTGATCTACTGAGATTGGCGGGCGTGCCGGTTGGTATCAGAGGGAGGCAGTTCCTCAGCGAAGTGGGAGGAATTGTTATCGCTGTAACAACTTCATTTGATGTGCGACCCGCAAGGCACTCGGCGGCACGGCCTGGTGTCTGGAAATTTCTGTTGCGTCTCTTCTCCAATCAAGTGCGCATGGATCTTGCTGATGTCCTGCCGCGAGAACTCGCCGTGCGTGTTTCGTTTGTTGCTGCTGATATCCTTGAGTGCTTCGGCTGGGATCATTACACATTTCTCGACGACGTTGCGTTTACCCTTGGAAGGGTGATGTCTGTGGTGGCCACAGACTGGAACGACGGCTACCTTTTGATGGACGAGGAGTCTTCAGTCTCCTACATTCTTGATCGGCAGGCAGAAAAACTCCTTGTGTTTCCCCTTCTTGAAGATGCCCTCAACGCGCTGACGCTCACGGACGACAGGTCTACTGAATGCCAACAGGTTCAGCGTGCGCCGGATGACTTCAAACTTGACTCAAGCAGCTTATCAGGTTTTTTCGACTCGAGACCTGGAGATTTCCGTTTCCGTATCCATCGCTGCGCCGCCCGATTTCCAGATCAATGCAGCGTTGAGATTTTCATTTTATCGGATGGCACGGTCAAAGGGACTGCTCGAGATACGGCCAGGAAAACACAGTTCACCTGAAGATCGAACAATCACAACTTGCAGAACTCCAGGTGGCGTTTGTTAAGATGCCTCCTTCGGTTGGTATCAGTACGCCGTCGGTCAATATTGGATATGGGGAATGCGGAAAGTCATTGGAGGTCAGGCATCTCTCTCGACCAATCGGCGCCGAGCAAAACGAAGACAGACTACTTTGGGAAAGAACAATCGCGATTTGTGACAGGTGTCTCCAAGCGGCATTTCCAGATAGGAACTTCAAGTAAACGACAAAGGCTAACAGATTGTGTCTCCGTCACCCACCGGAGATTCAGGACAATGTTGAAAACCTCGCGGAGTGTCTGAGACGAAGCATCGTGCCCTGACCTGACGGACGATGCAGGCTCGGATTGATATTCCGGCCCATTACCGGAAAGAAGTTGCCGTATGTAACACTTTGTACCCAAATCTCGCCCTCTAATTTGCGAGTAACGATATGGACGAACACATCATTTACGCTGATATGTCATCGCAGTTGAAATTTCTGCTGCCGGCTTTTTCGCAGTTTTCGTCCGACCATGGGTTTTCAATTGTCGATTCACGATGTCTTGGACGATATCCACGGGCCCGAGTCGAAAAGGTTACGGATGTCATTGTCTATTTCGATCTGTGGATGTGTCTGGACGCCGAAGGGAACAGGTATGAAGCCTTCTTCGAAACGATTCCCTTTGATTTAGGTGCAGGAGTTTACGTCGATTTGAATCACGAGCCACCGCACGGTCGTCGATATGGAGTGGCCTTTCCGATATGGGAGCGGAGACCGTTTTCATCCATTACTTCGGAGGAAATGGTACGAGCGATGGAACAAAGTCTTCCCACGCTTGGTGAGTGGAACGTCGAAAAGCTGAAAGCAAACGGACAACTTAGTATGCTTCGGCCGCATTGAATGACTTCGACAAACCTTTGAATGTATAGCTTGCAACGCAACGACAAGAGATCAATGGCGGTATTGAGCTTCAAGCCGCCCGATGCCAGATAGGAACCGCCATGAGTTTCGATAACCTGGTCGAATGTGAATTGCAGAGAGTTGATTGGTCGCAGTTTATGGAAGCTAACGGACCAGCAACAAACATCCCGGACACATTCCGTCGGCTATTGTCTGCCAGAACGCCTGAAGACGCGAACGCCGCGTACTGGGAGATTGAGAATCACGCTTTCGTGCAAGGCGGACTCTTTGAAGCGTCGCTTCCACTCGTTCCAGTAATCCTGTCAGCCCTGGTTGACATGAATCGTCCGCGAAATACTCGCATTCAATTGCTGGAAATTCTGTATCACATCGTCAGTGGTGTACCTCACCTGGACGAAGTTGCTCGAGGCCTGCACGGTCTGGGTGACCAATGCAAGGCTGCTGCGCGAGATGGTTTGTGGGTACTTTACTCTATCTTTCAAGAGGGCGTATTCTGGTCTGCTGCGTCGGAGATCATTGAACGCATTGACCGAGATCCGATGCGACTTCGTCGATTGCGTGAGTTGAATGCTGGAAGTGGAAGAATCGATATTCCCCAAAGGTTGACTGTGCCTAAAGAGTCCTCCGGCCCATAGCACTTCGATTATGTCAAAGAGCGACACTTTGAGACGGACAGGAAAACAAATGACTACGCTTCCGCCGCACGGTTTGCCTACTTGGCTCGATGTGCAAAGGGCCTGATGCAATGAGAGTCCTTGCCTTCATGATTGGGCGTCTGTATTTGCAGATCACGTCACAGTCAGTCCACGAGGCCGCATTGAGCTTCCTCCGACGAATGGCGGGAGAGGGTGAGTACAAGAGTTATCTTTACTTGGTGAGGACGTGGGACTGGTCTTGTAATCCAGCTCGCGTTGATCTGCTCCCAGGCCGGTATTGGTCCGCTCAAGTGAAGCGAGCAGAGCTTGTTACAGGAGAACGGCTTTGTCCCGTTTGCGTCACTGGCCACGGATCTGCACCTTACGGAGCCTATGCGATCATTGCAATTTCGGCTGGCGGATTGTTTTTTGAGATAACAGAAGACGAATCCATGTGGTGCCTGGGAGACGAGGAGGCCACACTTCGGTCGCTTCGCCGTAAAGAATGGCATCCACCGCCGCCGGATGAAATTTTACTTTGCGAAGTCGAACTGGCGGATTGTTCGTTACGGGGATATCACTCGCAGCTTGCTGGCTTTGGGAGATGCCTTGTGGCGAAGAGCATCCATTGTGCCGTTTCTCTGACTGATGTGTGGCGACTGCTTTTGCTTTTAGTAGTACTTACATACGGGTACATCACCTTGGCAATGAAACACAGTCAGGTCCGACGTTGAATACGGGATGAAACGGCGAGATGGAAGATGCAAACAATCCAAAGACACCACCGCTCTCTTGATTGGAATCACAACTCGCGCCGTGGTTTCACATGCGTCGAGGTCATCGCGGCGATCATTGCAGTGTTTCTTCCTTTGGTGCTGGGTTTCGTTGTCGGCCATCATCACGGCGTTTTATTGGGAATCCTGACTGGAACCGTCGCTGGGGCAGTCGGCGGCCTATTCGTGCGATGGTTCTATCTGTGGTCTGCGAGGCTCTTTCAACAGGAAATTCGTGAGTTGGAAGCGAAATACCCATCCGTGTATCGCATACTTGCGGTTCCCAAGGGTTTGCCATGTGTCAAAGCCGCGGGTGCTGAAGTTCTTCCTGGTGACTACGGCTGGGAGGCAGAACCGATCTTGAAGGATGATGGCCGCATTTACCTCCAAGGACTGACGCAGGAGTGGTGTGTGGCGTGGTATGCTGGCTTCGAGGCATCGCAGATCGAGCTGATTTGTCAAAAGCCGCGATCACAATACTATCTCCCGTATTCCTGGACATGCGCGGGGGCAAAGCCACCCCCATGTCCGTTTTCAGTCGGTCAGTCCCCTGAAAACAATCTCGGTTTTCCTCAAAGAACGTCTTTCCCGTATATTCAAGGAATCCGCTTCGACGCTCATCAGGACCCTGCGTAGATGAAGTCAAAGTATTCCGATCAGAACTGGTATTGTCGTCGTGGATCTGGAATCGTTAGCGTCATCAGTGTTCTGCGGTACAGTCTCATCCAATGATCTGCTGGATGTGTGATGATTACCGACGAGACCAAACAGCATTTGAAACAGACAACGTTGCTACAACGATGGGGACATGGAGAGCATTCATGAATCATCAGTCAAGACACTTGTGGCGAGTCGTTGCACTGTGGACCGTCCTCATTGGGCAGGTCGTGTCTGGTGCTGACGATGACGACGACGCTCCGGAAGAGGGCGCTCAGAAAGTCCGTGTCGTCCCGCAGACTTGGACGGTTGATCAGTACATCTTCCAGGAGAACCTGGGACAAGGCCGAATCAGAAGTGGTGATGCGGCAACTGGTCGTGCCCGGATCAATTCGCAATTGAAAGCGATACTCGACGAAATCGGGCAATTCTGCGAACTGAACGAGGCTCAACAGCAAAAGCTTTCGCTCGCCGCACGTGGCGATATTGCCCGCTTTTTTGATCGGGTCGAAGAAGTTCGCAGGAAGTATCTTGCGGTGAAAATCGACCAGGATCGGATGAATGAAATCTGGCCGGATATCAGTTCGCTTCGACAGCAGTTTTCACGGGGACTGTTCGGTGACAAGTCTCTGTTCGCTAAAACTCTCCGCAAGACTCTGACCGAGGAGCAGCAGACCAAATATCTGGCGATGTTGCTCGATCGGCGGCGGACTGGTTACAAGGTAGCGATCGAAGCGACGCTACCCCAGCTTGGAAACGGGATCGACCTGAGTCGCGAGCAAATCGAAGCTTTGCAGAAGCTTCTTCTGGAAGAGACGCAGCCGCCGCTTCTGTTTGGGCAGCATGACCGAAATGTTGTCATGTTCAGATTGAGCCAGCTTCCCGCTGCAAAGCTGAAGGACGTGCTGAGCAAGACCCAGCTGAAAAAACTTCAACCACTACTGCTTCAGGTCAGCGGACACGAGGACACGCTCGTCCAGAATGGCGTCATTGAGGAGCCGAAGTCCACGACGCCGGTCATTGTCCGAAGTGTGCGCGCGGTCGTTGACGGTCCCGTCGCCGCACCGGTCGTTACCGCACCGTCGGATGCCGTGAAGCCCGAATGACCCTGCGATTACTTCATGCTCAAGTAAACGAATGTCTTGCCGTCGCGGGACCAGCAGACGCAGATGTTATTACGGTCCATCGGCTGTTTCGGGTAGCGGAAGGACGGCTTCATTCCCTCGGGATCAATTTCAAAAATCTGGGTTCGCGGCGATCCTTCGGGACGTCGAGCAAACATCAGGCGTTGGCCGCCAGGGAGCCATGAGAAGTCCGAGCTGACATCCTTGGCGTCGCACAGGACTCGCAAGTTCGGATCGCCGCCCGTCGCGTTCACGATACCGACATCGACGGCTCCGTTGGCGCGATGTCCTTTGAAACAGATTTGTTTGGAGTCGGGAGACCATGTGAAGTTATGCTCGATGTAGTGGTAGGGGCTTTGGCCGACGGGAAAGACCGGCCGTTTGTCGTTGGTGTCGACGTCGTGGATGACGAAGTTGTTGCTCCCTGTGACATACGCCGTCTGCTTCCCATCAGGCGAAAATTCGATGGCCCAACCGCGCGGGTCGATCAATTTTTCGTCCGCATCCCCTTCAAAGTTGCGAACGAACACGCCTCGGCCGTAGCGGGAATAGGCGATCTTCTTGCCGTCGGCAGACCATTGCGGAATGCAACCGATTCCCAAATCGCGGACCTCATCCGTCTCGACGCTGGCAATCAGCAGGTGAGCAGCGATGCTCGGTTGCCCGCGCTTCCATCCATCGACGGCCACCCATTTTCCGTCGGGTGAAATCTCTGGCGAGTAAATGTTCGGATAGTCCGGGATCACGATCTTGATGGTCTTGCCATCGGCGGACTGAACGTGGATTTCGTTCGGAGGTAGGTGAGTCGTTATGAACGGATACTCTTCGAGCGACAACGACTGGTCCTGATTCACATCCAGACGCCGGAAATACTCAGCGCTCAGCGCTGCCAATTCTATACCCGGACGGAAACGGAACTCTTCGGGTTGCAGTTTCCCGTCGTCATCCTCGTCCCTGGCTCCATGCCACACCACCAGCAGGTTCACGTGCGGGACGAGCAGGAACTCGCGCAACGAATACAGACCATCGTGATCGTCATCAAAGCCGTCGAGCCAGTTGACCCCGACCGGTCCCCAGCCGACTGGCAGGCCGTCCACCTCTTTACGAGACAATCGGCCATCTAAATCCAGGTCCATCTGAAGGAACTGATGGACTGGATCCGTGCGATGCCCACTGGTGGCGAACTCTGCGAAACCAAACAGTTCACTGCCCGGCTTGTTGATTGTTGGAAACCATTTTTCTGCCACATCGGGCGATCCGCCGAGAGCCTTGATGTAGACCTCACGCCTGACCTTGCCATTGGCGTCGGGGTACATGCCGTAAAACATTCTCAAATCGACGACCCGCGCTGTGTGATCCCGCACGAGTTCGCCGCTCGGAATTCGCACTCCGTAGGCAATATCCAATACGCGAGCCGCTTCTTTGAGCGAGACTTGTCCGTCGCGATTCAAATCCCAATTGGCAAACCCCGTCGACTCCAGCCCCGGAACCAGGGACGGAATCGCCGCCGACTTGAACTCGTCCGGAGCCAGCAAGTCATCGCCGTTCAGATCCCATCCCTTCCAATCCCCGGCCAATCGAGCCCGTTTCGTTTCCGAAAGTACAACCACCGGATCGGCCAGTGTGCCTCGCTGAGCATCGGGCTGCCCAATGGGAACTGTCACGAATTCGGCCAGGCTGATCCGACGATCGCCATCCATGTCGAACATCTTGAATTCGCGAAGCAGTACGCGCATTTCCCGTCCCACTCGCTTCAGGTACTCGGCTTCGGTGAGCGATCCGTCCTGATCGACATCACACGTCGCGAACTCCGCACTGAGTGGATTTTCGGCCAGTGAGACCACAACCGCCGAATCCGTTGCCGCCGGTTGAGCCTGACAGAGAGACTCGCTAACCGCGCCGATCATCAGCACGCCGAGGACGCCCAGAATGATACGATTGGAAAGGTTATCAAACAGACTGTTCGCGGATTGGCATGTCGAAAACATAATACGTCTCCCATGAACATCGAACCGCAGACGAGCGTTCAGAAAAGATCCCAACGAAACTCGACGACTGTTGTCGCGCGAATTTCAAAAACGACTAGTGATTCGATATGATATCAACGTCCCAACGAAAACGCTCGTCGTGGAAACCCCTATCGCGTGGCGACGGGAGCATGCGAAATGTCGGCTGATTCACAACGCATCCAAACGCCTGATCAATAAGGCGCAGGATGCTTTGTCGGTCGGGCTGGCTCGGATCTTCCTGATGCGGCAATCGAGAATGATCCGACGAACTCGGACAGTGACTTCGATTTCCCTGGTAGTCGGGCTGGCGAATTACTTCGCTTCGAGATTCGGGTTGTTTGGCGCGGGACTCGAGGCTTTTACCTCGCAGTCATACTTGCCATTTTGGCGGCCGCGCAGTGTTGACGGAGTTGGGCATACGTCGGTATCAAATCCGTTTTCAGCGTTGATTTGCGAAGTTACCTCAATTGTTCACTTATGAATTTCCGCCATGTTTGACGCACTCAAGTGACTTTTCACTGGCAAGAAGCCCTCGACGCAGGGCCAACAGCAACAGGTTGAAACGTGTCGAGACTGCGGGGTGCGAAACGGTGAACTTCATGATTTCTTCTGTACCAAAGAACGTTGTCCCTTCTGCCATGGACAGCTTGCGTCGTGCGACTGCAACCGCACCATTTTGAAGCTTTCAGAACCTGAACAACAGGCTCTGGATGAATACATTGACGATTCGGTTCCGCCACTTTCCGACATCATGCAGCGGTGGCGAGACGTGCTAACCGACCAGGGCAGAATTCCCTTTGAGGCCATTCCTGATGACCCGATCCGTGCAGCATACCGCGGCGATGTGGACGCGATCCGGCGGTTTATCGAAGATGGATTTTCACCAAACGCCGGAAATGACATCGGATATACGGCTCTCATGGGAGCCGCGCGAGGTGAAAGGCTGGATGTAATTCGATTACTCCTTTCGCATGGCGGAAAGGCAGAACTTGCCGATCAACGAGGTTGCACAGCCTTGCATTGCATCGTGGCACAACCAGTGAACGATGCTTCGAGGCAAGTGGCCTGTCTGCGTGCGCTGCTCGATGCGGGAGCAGACCCAAATGCACAGAACCAGGAGGGACTTACCCCGCTCATGAACGCTGCCTGGTTTGGTTGCCGCGACTCCGTGCGAGAACTCATGAGATGCGGAGCTGATCCGCTGCTGTGTGACAGCAAAGGGAGAAGTGCAGGGGACCTCGCATCCGAACGAGGCCACAAAGATCTTGAGGATCTCCTGGAGCGACGATAGGCGACGATCCTGGCTCAGGCCTTTGATACCGGGGTCTGAACCCATAATACGCCTGCACTCGTCGCTTCAGGCGAAAGCCAGACATCTCCCCACGCCTATTTTTTCTTCCTAACCGGAAAAGTCACCGAAATCCTCAAGGTCTACGCCCTGGGTGTCCGATGATTTCGATAGGCCGTCCCTCCGGGCAGGCCTACGCTGCCCATTTGGTGGCGAAAAAATGGCCGTTTTTTGGCGTAAGTCCCATGAACATCAAGAAAATCGCATTACTGGGTGGAGTCGGTCTGGCATCGGCAGCCGCTGGTGTTGCCATTCCCCAGATGATGAAGGGGCAAAGTCACGAAGGGGCGGAAGCTCCCAAAGCGGACGCTGGACACGATGCGGGCCACGACAAGAAGAAAGAAAAGAAAAAGGACGATCACGCTGCAGCCGGACACGGTGCGACGGATGCTCACGGCAAGCCGGTTGAAGCCAAGGCCCCCGTTGATGGACCGACTTTCGTTCCCTTCGGACGGACCGTCGTCAATCTGAATGATCCGACGTTGACTCGATACCTCTCGCTGGAAGTGACGCTGCAAGCTGACGGGGCTGACGAAGACGATGTGAAATCTGCCTTGGGATCGCGGAAGCCGATTCTGCAGACATGGCTCACCAGTCATCTCGCGGATAAGACCTTGGAAGACATTCGCGGCAAGGTGGGTGTCAATCGCTTGCGCCGTGAAATTCAAGACAACTTCAATCAACTGCTGTTCACAGACGGTAAGGAACGAATTCAGGACATCCTGTTTGAAGAATTCCACGTGCAATGACCATCACCGCTCACGACTTCACTCGGCCCGCCGGATTGGCCCCCGAACTGCGAACCAGACTGGCTCGCTGGCTGGGACGGTCTAATTCCCTGCTGGGCGAATTGTTCGGTGCGATGTCCGTCAGCGCAGAGTTTAAGTACGAAGATTCGTCAAACGTCTCCCCCACCGAATCGCTGGCTAAGTGGAGTGACAAATCACTCGGTTACGGAACGCGTCTCGTCGGACACGATTCGGTCTCGCTGATTGCTCTCCCCAATCCCCTCCTGCAGGATCTGGTCGGTGGATTGATCGGCGAACAGTTGAAGGCACTGCCACCAGAACGAGATCTCACCCCCGCCGAATCATCTGTCGCAGAATTCGTCGTCGAGACGATTCTGAAGAGCTTGAATGAATCGTGGCAGGACGACCACGGCATCGAATTGAAACCCGCCGACCCTGAGCCGAATCTGCGACGTACCAAGCTGTTCCGCCCGTCGGAGCCGATTGTAGTCTGTCGTTCCACGGTTAAAACGTCACTTGGCGAATCGCATTGGTCCTGGATGATGACCAGCGAGTACCTGTCAGCCTTGTTCAACCTTCCGGTGCGATCGACGAAACCGGCAGGTGAAGCCAGCCGAAAGAAGCTCGAACAATCGATCCTCGAGATGCAGACGGAAATTGAAGTTCGGCTGGGTGGAGTTCAACTGACTGGCCCGCAACTGGCACGCTTACGAGTTGGCGATGTTGTCGTTCTCGATCAGCGAGTCAGCGAACCATTACAGGCCTCCGTCCGTGGCGAACCGAAGTTTCTGGGCTGGGCCGGTCGAGTCGGAAACCGACAGGCCTTTGAAGTGGAATCCGTGATTGAACCCCGACACCATCCCATCCCGGAAGCAGCCTGACCTCGCTTAATGCTGATCGCTGACAGCGGACTGCTGGCGGCTTTGAAGAAAGGATTCGAAATGACGGAAGCACTCGATGCCGTGATGGCGACCGTGGAGCACGAGTTGAATCGCGACAAGGAATCGGCCGCAGAAGTCGCGGCTCGCGCTCCCGCATTTTCCAATATGACGCCCGGTAAGACATCGCCAACCAAGTCGCTGGATCACCTTTACGGCGTGCGACTCGACGCCGAAGCGGTACTCGGTCGGGCCGACTTTTCGGTCGAAGACATGTTGAAGCTGGATATTGGTTCGGTTGTCACGCTTGATCGACAGTTCTCCGAACCCGTCGATTTGATCGTGCAAAATGTCAGGGTGGCTCGGGGTGAAGTGGTGGTCGTCAACGACCAGTTCGCCATTCGCATTACAGAAATCACGGATACGTCCGGTTCAGGTGGTTGAACGCAACCACGAACACCAGCCAGGGAAGGCGGTGTCCGATGAGAGTTCTTGGGTTACTGCTGATCATCATCGCCGCATCATGGATGCGACCGGTGAATGTGCGCGCCGCTGATCCACCTGCAGCAGCCAAGTCGACTGGCGCGACATCGAAGGAAGCAGAGTCCGAAAATCTGTCGTACTCGCCGCAATGGCCTGAACCACCGAACACCGGTGCAATGCTCTTGCGACTGACATTGGGAACGGTCTTTGTTCTCGTCCTGTGCGTCGGATCACTTTACCTGGGCAAGCCCTGGCTCATGAAGCTGCAAGGGAACGTCGCCGTCAATCAGGCAATGCAGATTGAAGGAAGCGTTTCTCTTGGCAATCGCGCCGTATTGTATCTGGTCAAGATCGGCGATACGCAACTGGTTGCCGGAACCGATGCCACTGGTCTGAAATCGCTGATCGCATTGCCAGCCTCATTCAAAGAGGTTCTTGACGAGCAGGTACCGACAGAAGAGCCGGTTGCCACGGCACCTCCCCAGGACTTCGAATTGCGGATTCGCGCCGCCGCAGCCAGCTAGGAGGTACCCCATGAATAATTTCGAACAACTGGCGGAACGATTTGGCGAATCTGGATTCGTCCAGAGTCTTTCGCCACCGCTGCAGATGGCGATCTTCCTGGGCAGCCTGGTCCTGCTGCCGGCGGCACTGTCGTGCCTGACCTGCTTCACTCGCATCACGATTGTGCTGTCGTTTGTGCGTCGAGGATTGTCGACTCAGGAAATCCCCCCGAACAGCGTGCTGATTGGCCTGGCCCTGTTTCTAACCGTGTTCATCATGGAACCGACACTGACTCGGTTAAACACTGAAGCGGTGCTGCCGTACATGAATCAGAAGATCACGGGAGTCGAAGCCTTTCGGAAAGGAGCAGCGATTCATAAGGAATTCATGCTGCGACAGACTCGCAAGCATGATCTGGCGCTCTTCATTCACATGGCCAAGACAAAGGTTTCCACGGCGGAAGAAACACCCATTACCGTGCTGATCCCGGCGTTCATCATCAGTGAATTGAAGACGGCGTTCTTTATGGGCTTCTGCATCTATGTCCCGTTCCTGCTCGTCGACATCGTGGTTGCCACGGTGTTGATGTCCATGGGGATGATGATGATGCCTCCTGTCATCGTTTCCACTCCGTTCAAGGTGCTGCTGTTCGTTCTCGCGGACGGCTGGCATCTGGTGGCCTTGTCACTCAATCAGAGTTTTGGATAGAGGAGACTGCCATGAACGAACTGGACGCTGTTTCGCTGGGACGTGAATTTTTCTATCACGCGGTGCTGCTGACCGCGCCGGCACTGGCAATCAGCCTGATCGTGGGACTGGCAATCAGCATTTTTCAGGCGGTGACGAACATTCAAGAGCAGACGCTCAGTTTCGCACCACGCATCCTGGCATTGGCAGGACTGTTCATTGTTTCGATGCCGTGGATGTTGCAGATGTCGATCTTTTTCATGGTCCAGATGTTTTCGCGCGCGGCGCAGATTGGACACTGAATGGACGGTCTGCTGGAAACATGGGTGATGACGTTCGGCCTGATCCTGGCGCGAGTCTCGGCATTTGTCGCGACAATTCCGTACCTGGGAGGACGTTTCGTTCCACGAACCGTTAAGGCGGGGACGGCCCTGGCGTTGACATGTTTCTGGTTCGGAGAATCGCATGCGACCTCGGCGAACGTCGTGATTGCGATGAATGATCAACCATGGCTGGCATTCGGATTGGCCATTGCCCGGGAATCGATTATCGGATGTGCCCTGGGCTATGCGTTTGGCCTGTTCCTGGTCCCCTTTCGGACGGCAGGTGAGTACTTGAGTCAGGAAATGGGACTGACACTGGGAACGATCACCGATCCATCACGACCTCAAATGACGACTGTCATGGGCGAAGTTTTCGAGATGCTGGGGGTCGTCGTCTTCTTCGCTCAGAACGTGCATCACGTTTTTCTTGCAGCGCTCCATGCGTCATTCGCAAGGCAGCCGATCGGCGGGTCGATTCTTGCTGTTCCTGTTGCATTGCAGATGCAGGCCATGTCATCCGCCACCGAATGGGGACTGATGCTGGTCGCGCCAATCGCCTGCTGCCTGTTTATCACGTCACTGGTGCTGGGAGTGATGTCACGCATTGCACCTCAACTGAACCTGATGTCCATTGGTTTTTCGTTACGCATCTTCATCGGCCTGGTGGCGACGTTGATGCTCTGGCCAGAAATTGCTCCCCAAATGAGTCATGTGCTACTCCGCTTTTCCAGTCTCCTGAACGGTCAATAACGCAATGTCCGAAGAGGGCTTTGATAAGTCAGAGTTACCAACACAGCGTCGGCGCGATGAAGCGCGGGCGCGGGGACAGTTTGCGTACAGCCACGAATTGATTAATGGACTATTGCTGCTGGCCGGGACCGTCGGAATCTGGTGGAGCGGTTCGAATCTGGCCGCGGGTTTGAGTCAGGAAATCCAGTCGCATCTGCGACGACCTCGAGTTGAACTGACGATTGATGATGTCCCCGCCATCTTTACCGGGTTGATGAATCGCGGACTGGAACTGACGGGTGGGTTACTCGCCTCTGTCTTCGCCGTCGGCCTGGCCGCCAATCTGGCTCAAGCGGGATTCCACATCAACACCGAATCGCTTGGACCCAAGTGGGAAAAGATCAACCCGGCCGAGAACTGGGGCAAGATTCTTTCGACCGAAGGGCTATTGCGCGGTGGCATGGCCGTCGCCAAAGTCGGGTTACTGGCCACGGCGATCTGGTGGGTTCTGAGTGACCGTGGAACACAGATCGCCCTGATGGGGAGTGGGCTGTTGTCTCAGGCCGTCTCGATCGGCTGGGGAATTGCGATGGAACTCTGCATTGCTGCCGCTGCCGTGTTTGTGGTGATCGGTGCGATCGATTATGGCTACCAGTGGTATCGCAACGAGCAATCGATGCGAATGTCTCGCGAAGAAATGAAACGTGAACGTAAAGACGACGAAGGGGACCCGAACATCGTGGCTCGCCGTCGTCAGCGGGCCCGCGAGCTTGTCACTCAACGACGCATGCTGCAGGACGTGCAGAAGGCGACGCTCGTCATTACGAATCCGACCCACATTGCAGTTGCCTTAAGGTACGAACGCGGGGTCACGGGAGCGCCTGTGGTCATCGCGAAAGGACGAGATCAGTTTGCCTTGCAGATTGCGACGAAGGCCAGGCGGTATGGGATACCGGTCGTCGAGCGAAAACCGGTGGCTCGGGCACTGTTCAAGATGGTCAAGGTCGGGAAAGAGATTCCGCAGTCATTGTATGTCGCGGTCAGTGAAGTGCTGAGCTATGTGTATCGATTGCGAGGTTTGAGTGCATAAAAGAAGAAGAGGAGACCTTTCGGTCGGGCGTTTCGGCGGGGTCAGGAGACCCGCGCCGATCACGTGACCCATCATCCCGAATGCGATTGCGTTCCGGTGTTGACTGAACCGGACGCTAGCGAGTTCCGGCTGATGGGTTTGGATTGTCAGACGGCTAGATGACGGCGAAGAAAAAGAAAAGACGAAGAGGAGACCTTCGGTCGGGTGTTTCGGCGGGGTCGGGAGACCCGCGCCGATCGCGTCAGACCCGTGGTTAACGTGTCAAAGTTGATTATCGAAGAGGCTTGAGGGGATTTCCCTCATTAAGGTGTTGAAATGTCGACTGGGGTGGCAAAACCTCTGATTTTGAATCCACGCAGCGAGCTGATTTTTCCGCTGGCTGTGATGGCGGTTCTCGTCGTTTTGATTGTACCGCTGCCGACCGCGCTGCTGGATGTGCTGCTCACGTTGAATCTTGGGATCACGATACTGCTGCTGCTGGTGACATTGAGTGTCGCGCAGCCGCTGGAATTGTCCGTCTTTCCCTCGGCGCTATTGCTCCTCACACTGGGACGGTTGTCACTCAACGTGGCGACGACACGGTTGATCCTGTTGCAGGCCGATGCGGGCCAGATCGTGGAAACGTTCGGCAACTTCGTTGTCGGTGGGAACCTGGTCGTTGGTCTGGTTGTCTTCCTGATCCTCGTCATCATTCAATTCGTCGTAATCACCAAAGGGGCCACGCGTATTTCGGAAGTCGGGGCCAGGTTCGTCCTGGACGCGATGCCCGGCAAGCAGATGGCGATCGACGCGGATCTGAATGCCGGCGCGATCAACGATGCTGAAGCCAAGCGCCGTCGTGCTCATTTGCTGCAGGAAGCGGAATTCTACGGGGCGATGGACGGGGCCAGCAAATTCGTCCGCGGCGATGCCGTGGCAGGGATGGTCATTACCGGGATCAACCTGCTCGGCGGAATCATCATCGGGCTGATGAACGGCATGCCCGTGATGCGGGCCATTCAAACTTATTCCATCCTGTCCGTGGGTGACGGTCTGGTCTCCCAAATCCCAGCACTGATCATCGCGACTTCCGCCGGTATGCTGGTGACGAAATCAGCCAACTCGATGGGGCTGGGAACGGAAATCACGTGGCAGTTCTTTTCCAAGGCGCGACCGATGCAGATCGGTGCCGGGTTGCTGCTGCTGCTGGCCGTCACACCCGGAATGCCCATGCTTCCGTTTATTGTGATGTCGGCCGTCCTCTGGTACGGAGCAAGGCAGTTGACACTGGCAGCGGCAAATCCACCTGCCAATACGGAACCAGAACGCCCCGTCGTGCCACTCTCTCCGATGGAAGAACACCTCGCAGAATTCCTGGAGACCGACCGAGCCTGCATCGAGATCGGCAGGCAACTGATTCCAATGGTCGATCCGAAACGGGACCTGGGACTGTTGCAGCGGATTGCGACGGTTCGTAAGGATCTGGCAAAGCGATGCGGCCTGTGGATTCCACTCGTTCGAGTCCGTGACAGTAATCAAATGAAGGACCAGGAGTACCGGATTCTCGTCGGCGGACAGGAAGTCGGACGCGGCAGCCTGGTGCTCAATCACGTTCTCGCCATCGATCCCTCAGGATCGCGGATCCCGTTCCCCGGGACAGAAACAAAAGACCCGGCGTTTGGTCTCCCTGCAAAATGGATTCGTGAAAACGATCGGTCGCAGGCTGAGCTGACCGGATGTACTGTCGTCGATGCACCGGGTGTCATCACAACTCACTTGAGGGAAGTGCTGCGTCGACACGCCGGAGAACTGCTGAGCCGAGAAGATCTGGCCAAGCTGATCGACAAGGCACGTGAGACGTCAGCCGCCGTCATTGATGAACTGATCCCGAACATGTTGTCGATGGGAACGGTCCATCGCGTGCTGATGCTGCTGCTGGACGAACGAGTCCCGATTACGAATCTGACGCGTATTCTGGAAAGCCTCGCTCACAACGCTCCGTCTACAAAGGACCCTGCGGAACTGGCCGAGAAGGCCCGAATCTATCTGTCTCGAGCCATTTGCGATCCATTTGTGGACGAGCAGGGAAAAATTCACGGCATTCTGTTTGACCAGGCCTTGGAAATGGAACTGCGCCGTGTCCAGCAGGACAAGAAGCTGGCCATCAGTCCCGAAGCACTGGAAGCGTTGATCATCCGACTGGCGAACGTCCTGCGCGATGCCGGGCAGAAGGGGATCGAAGTTGCACTGCTCGTGGATTCTCAACTGCGCCGCCCCGTCCGCCAGTTGCTGCAGCGAGGCTTGGCTGACCTGACGGTAATCGCCTTCACGGAAGTTCCAAATGAACTGATGCTGGAAGCGGCTGCGATTATCCGGAAGGACGAAATCTATGCCCCACGCACAGGACAGGTGGACGCGAAGCCATAAATCAAATTGAACGAAATGCATCCGGGCTCACGACGGGCACACAACCATTATTCGGGCAAGTAACGCGATGAAGTTTGCTCCGTCTGATTTGATCAGTCTAAAGCATCGATCCTATCGTCACGGTCTGTCGCTGTTTCTACTCGATGCCTGTGGCTACGCTTTGGCGATTTCGGGAACGATTGCAGCACCGCATCTGCGCCAGCGGATTGCCTGCAGCATCGTCGCCGGATTCTGGATCTCAGGGTTGGTCACGGTTGCGCATGATGCGTGTCACCAGTCGTTGACACCCAGTCGCTGGCTGAACCGCCTGCTGGGGACACTGGCTTTTCTTCCCGCGCTTCATGCCTACAGCCTTTGGCAATATGGGCACAATCATGTGCATCATCTGCACACCAATCGCCGCGGATACGACTATGTCTGGGAACCGCTTTCCCTGGGTGAGTTTCAATCCCTGTCGTGGTTTGCACAACTGCGTTACCGCTTCTTCCGAACATTTATTGGACATTTCTTCTATTACGGCTATGAGGTCTGGTGGAAACGCCGCTTCTTTCCCAGACGCCAATTTGTAGACCGAATGAAATCCAGATATTGGGTCGACTTTCTACTTGTTGTCGCGTGGCTGATGACATTATCGCTGGTCGTAGTCAACGCACGATCATGGGTCATCGGGGCCTCGATCGACGACCCAACCGCCGCCTGCGCACCGATCCTCCTGGGAGTTGTCGTACCGTTTGTGGTGTGCAGCATGCTCAGTTCATTCTCAGAGTTTCTGCACCACACTCACCCAGGTGTTCATTGGTTCAATGAACCGCCACAGGGGGACTGGACGATGCGACAGGTGCAAACGTCGGTGCACTGTCAATTCCCCGCATTCATGGATCGATCCATGCACTGGATCATGGACCATACGGCTCACCACATCCAGCCATCGATTCCGTCGTATTATCTGCTGGAAGCTCAAAAGAAAGTCGAGTCGCAACAGGCGAGCGAGGTCATCACGTACCGCTGGAGCCTGCGCGCCATGCGCGAGATCTTGCGATGCTGTAAACTGTACGACTGCGAAGCGGGGTGCTGGACAGATTACACTGGAAAGCCAACATCGGAGTCTCGATTCCGAGACACCTTGGAAACCTCCAATGATTCTTCGGCACGGGCAGCTTAGAATTCGAGGGAGCGATACTTCAAAACAGCTCCGTCAGGATTCGCCCTTCCTCCATCAGATGGAAGGGGCGCCCTTCGCGATCTTTTGCGGAAAGATCATCAATCCCGAGCGAATGGAACACCGTCCGGGCGATGTGTTCAGCTCCGACGGGGTTGTCCTTCGGGTATTCCGCCAGTTTGTCGGTCGAACCGTAAACCTGGCCACCTTTGATCCCGCCGCCGGCTAATAACGTCGACATGGCATGAGTCCAGTGATCCCGGCCCGCACCCGAGACTCCGCCGGATCGAGGATCGCCAATCTTGGGGCGACGGCCCATTTCACTCGATACAATCACCAGCGTTTCATCCAGCAGACCTCGCTGGTAAAGATCGTCCAGCAAGGCGGCGAATGGTTTGTCGAATTCCGGCAGCAGTCGATCCTTCAAACAGTTGAAGTTGTTGCCGTGCGTATCCCAGCCCCCGCCACTTTTGCACAGGGTGTCGAGTTCTTTATCCGCTTTCCAGAAGATCGTGACGAATGGAACCCCTGCTTCGACCAGCCGTCGAGCCATCAGCATCGATGTCGCGGTAATACTGCTGCCATATTTCTGTCGAATCGATTCTGGTTCAGCTGCGATGTCAAAGGCCGATTTTGTTTCTCGCGATGTCAGTAACGAAAAGGCTTTCTGCTGGTGCTTCTGATAGTCGGTCAAGGCGACAGACTGTTCGGCCGTTCGCTGGGCTCGATCAATCGTCGCCAGCAGTTCCCGTCGCGAGGCCATCTGTTCATGCGTCGTCTGACCTTGCAGGGCCAGTGCCGGGACTGTGAAGTCGAGCGGCTGAGTGCGAGATCCATCGACGAACAACGGGTCATATTCGATGCCCAGTCGAGCGGCAAACTGGCCGGGCCGAGTGTATTCGGGGGCCCCTTCCTTTTGAGGAAGCGTGATCGCGTTGGGAAGACTCGGATGAGGTGGACGCTTCATCGCAACGACCGACGCCATGGAAGGCCAGTCGGTTGGATACGGAGTACGAGCGTTCAGTAACCGATGAAACGTCGGATCTGGTGAATGCCCCGTCAGGTTTGTGTAGTAACCGGCGTGATGATCCCCCGTTCCCCGATGGAAGTCACCCAAGGACCGGACGACGGCCAGATGATGAGCCTGTTTTGACAGAAAGGGAAGATGTTCGCAGAGTTCGATACCCGGTGCTGAAGTGGCGACGGGTTGAAACTCACCACGATATTCCAAGGGAGCGTCGGGCTTCATGTCCCAGGTATCGATGTGTGAGGCACCACCGGACAGCCAGATCATGATCGCCGATTTTGCAATCTTGCGTCGACCGGACCCTGTCGCATCGGACGCCGCGCCAGCCCCCAGCGCAGTCGCTGCCAGGTTTGCACCAAAGCAACTGACTCCGCCTGCCAGCAGAAATGTCCGCCGATCGAGTGAGGATGCCTGATACAGGGAACGAGCATCGCGAATTGAAGCCCACATGAAGGAAGTTTCCTGTTCCACGCATCGGACGAAAGTTTGCCAGGCGAGTCAACGCATCGACCAATTAAGATACGTCGTTGGGACGTTTGTGTCAAAACTGTTCCCCGAAAGCGGATCTCATCATCTTGCTTTCAATGACGGAATAGGATTCGCCGGTCGCATTCTGCCTGATGTTCGGATCGTCAGCGAACAATCACCTGACTCCATGCGAGTCACCCAATCCGTTACAGGCGGCACGATCGGCATCATCCTTCCAAAAAGGGAATCCGTCGACATCGTTCAAACCCATTCCGATAAACGAACTAGCTTTGTCGGAGGAATTGGAACGGGTGCTGGAGCGGCCTGACTGGTCGCATGGACGCAGGGAGGAATTCAGGTGAGCCGAACAACAGCGATCTTGATGGCGATCGGATGTTGCGTAGCGGCCCAGGGGTGCGCAATGAACAATTGCGGACGAGGTTACGGTTCCGGATTCGTCGGGAATCGGCGTTGTACCGACTGCGCTCCCTGCTGGATTCCGTCGCTGAAATACTGTGCGTTCATTGATGATCTGGTCACCTGCGAGACCGGAAAGAACTGTGGCATCCGGGCTCTGTCTCGCTATCGGCGGCAGTGTCGACACCCTCTTTCGGCAGATTTTGCCGCTGGATTTGTGCAGGCCTACATTGATCTCGCAGAAGGTCGTGGTCCGCTTCCGCCCAATCGTCCGCCATCACGATACTGGACGGCTTACTACCGTTCCTGCGTCGGCCAGCCACGTGTCGAAGAATGGTTCGCGGGCTACAACGTCGGACTCGAAGATGGCAGAAACAGCGGTGTTTCACAGTTCAGCCGGATCGATATTCGAACCGCGGGATGCTCTGTCCAACCTCGATGATCGCGGGGTGATCGCAATCAATAGCTTGGGGATGCTGCGCAGCAAAACGCCCTGATCCCAACCGAATCCCAGGCCGTGACACAGCTCGAGTCAAACCCTTGCAATTTCGACAGCTAACCACCAAGGCAATTCTTGCCGAAGACCAACCAGTGTCCCCTCTTTTTTTCGAAAGTCGTGAGTCGATCCGGAGTCGGAGACAACTCGTAACATCCTGAAAAATTAGGATGTTGCGTCGAAACACTTGTCTTGTTGTCTGATAAATTCGCACTTCGTTCTGAACTCAACTGTCGCATACAACGCCCCTCCTTGCGTGAATCCACAATCGCGCGAAGGTGTGTGGTGTGGCAATTGAGGTAAAGGATCGGATGGCGATGCGAGCATCCCGGCGAAGATTTTTCGCAGGACTCTGTCTGCTGCTACTGTTGCAGACAGGTTGTGCCGCGTTCCGTCCCGTGCATGGGGTCCCTGCCCGCTACCTTTCCCCGGAAATGAAGGAGGGCGAACGGAGTGGACGTCGCACCATTAACCCCTCATTGCTCGGACAGGCCTCACCCCCGGCTCACTTGATTGATGCCGGTGATGTTCTAGGGATTTACGTCGAAGGCTTCATTGGCAAGGCGTCTGATCCTCCGCCAGTTCACTTCCCGATGAACAACGAAGCCGCCCCCTCATTCGGTTTGCCTTATCCGGTGCGTGAGGACGGTACGATCTCTTTGCCGGCCGTCGGCTCAGTCAATCTGCGAGGACTCACGCTGATCCAGGCGGAGGAACGCGTCAGGCAAGCCTATCTGCAACCGCGTCAATTGATTCGTCCCGACTTCCATCGAGTGCAGGTCAATCTGCAACGCCCTCGGCATTACCGCGTCCTGGTGATTCGGCAGGATTCGCGAGCGGAACCACAGTCGAACGGTTTCATCGGCCAGGTCAACATCGGGATGGCAAAACGAGGTACGGGGAAAGTCGTCAATCTTCCGGCCTATTGCAACGACGTTTTGAATGCGCTCACTGCATCCGACGGTCTTCCCGGTCTGGATGCGGAAAACGCGGTCTACATCATTCGACGAAGAGGCAACTTCCAGGGGGGAAGTCTGGACCCGCGCTGGCCAACCGACTTGAACCCCGCTTTGCTGATGCAACCCGGTGCCGCAAAGGACGTCCCGATCATCCGCGGACAATCACCCGAAAGTGATCTTGGGTATCTCCATTCACAAAACGTCGTGCGAGCGCTGTATGTCGGATCCGAACGACGAGACGTTCAGCAGATCGCCGCACAGCCGACACCCGGACGCAACGGCTATTACCCACCCAATCCGTCGATGAATTCCAATACCCCCTTGGAACCATCACGCATCTGGCAAGATCGTCCGGTCAATGCGCAAGTCGCGTTTGAACCCAACGTCGTTGGTTCGCAACCGGGGATTTCCACCGGACCGTCTCCTCTGGGGCACACGCTGCCACAACAGTCTTATGGAACAGTACCTTCACCAGCAACTCCCTATGGAGCACATACAGTTCCACCGTTATCGGGTGCTGCACCGAATTCCCAGAGTCCCGCAGGCCCCCAGAATTTCAGACCAGCAGACCGTGATCTCTATGGTCCAGGAATGGGTCCCACCCCGATCGATCCGGGATATGGGCAGCCTCAGCCGCAATATGGCAATCAACAATACGTCCCGCCGGGATCAATGACACATGGTCCTGCCAATGACGGTTCCGCGATTCCTCCAGCAGGAAACGGTCCGACGGGCGGAGGCCTTCCCTACGGTATGTCCCCGCACAGTATCCCGGTCGGCAACTTGCCGTTCGGTACCGGAGTTGAACGAGGCATTCCGACCGATGGTGGCCAGTTCGATCCAGGTCACAGTCTTGCCGGAGGCGACACGCTGGATGGGCGCAAGGTCATTCGGATACCGATTCAGCTCGGTCCCGGTGAAACTGCGGACATCCGTCCTGAGGATGTCGTGTTGTATGATGGCGACATCGTCTTCATCGAATCCCGCGACACAGAAGTCTTCTACACGGCCGGGCTGCTGGGTGGCGGTCAATTCACCTTGCCTCGTGATTATGACCTCAGCATCCTCGAAGCGCTTTCGCTGGCCCAGTCTCGAGGCAACGGCGGCGCGCGATCGGTCGGTGGAGTCTCGGCACTGAACAACGATGTGTCGATCAGTCCCAGTACTGCGATCGTCTTGCGAAAGCTTCCGGACGGCAGCGAGATACCGATCAAGATCGACCTGTACCGCGCACGGACCGATCTGGCCGAACGAATCGTCATCCAACCGGGTGACTATATCCTGCTCCAGTACACACCACTGGAAGCCGTCGCCGCCTTCTTCGAACGTCATCTACTGGAAACAGCACTCTTCGGTGTTGCTGCCCAGAATTTCAACAGTTCCCGAAACTGACGCGACCGGACACGATCGTTATCGCTGAATTCGCGAGAATTCCGGGGTTTTCCAGCGTATCACAGAAATCTGACCGAGTTTGATGTGCCACCGTCCGGTGGCCGTGAAAAGTCCGTGCTGAGTGCCAATCAGACGTTGATTTCGACACCGACATCAGCCGGAACGCGCGAGCGTCCGGTTCCGATGGCCAATGGAATATGCACATCGCTAAGAACCGGGCACCCCCAAGCCTTGTTCAGTCCAGATTCCCAGTCGCATCGAAACTCCCGACCTCGATTCTCCTGCTCCAACACGAATATTTCACCACAGCTGACCAAGGCTTTGGGAGGCGGGGTTACTGATAGAAATGCTGCTCAGAAAACTCCAGTTCAAGTGCACCCAGCCAACAAATCCTAATCAGGCAGATATCCGTGGCCGGAAGGGACCGTATTCGCCGGGACAATATGCCATCGGGGATTATCAAATACACGCAGATCAACATGCGATTGGCGTGACCAGATGGAATCTGAGGTCTCGGGCATCCAGACTTCCGCGTTCGACAGAATGGCCCCCCACCACGAAAATGTGGATTGCGATATCACCAGGCGTGATGCGTTCAGCAGCCATTTGAAGTCATCGATAGGATTGGAATGCAGAATTACAGGGGAGTACTTCCGAAAATGATCGAGGTAGTTCGATCGAGGGCTGTCGGTCACGATAGTCAGTTCACCATGCGGGATCGATTCGATGAGCGAGGCAAAAAAGTCCGGGGCCAGTGCCCAGCGAATCTCCAGATAATCACCCAGCCGAATATTTACCATGAGACTGTGAGGTCCAGACTGAAACTGTGTGGTCTCGTATTCACTCATCCGCAGCCAGGTTCGAATTTCCGCGAGGTAAGGTGCGTAAAACTGGTATTCCTGCAGATAGGCGTTCACGATGAAGCCACGCCGCTGCGGTGCTGACAACAGCGCCTGCAGATCGGGCCGGACGATCCCAGAAAGAGTAATCGGGGACGCATCCTCGATAATCTCACCGTCGACCTCATCATGCGTACCGGGAAACCCAGGAATAGGATCAGCGAATAGTCGCAGCTTCAAGCGAGTTGCCAGGATGCGGCCGAAACAGTACTGGAATAGTTGATTTCCCAGCCTCCCCTCATAGATCACTCGTACCATCGAAGATGCTCTTTCAGTGAAAGGGACTTGACTTTACCAGGTTCTGCGAAATTGAGGCGCATGATCGATTGCCGGGACTTTGCGAAAGTGCGAATTCTCCGTCGACTGTGAGTCTTCACCACAGACCGGCTCTTTTGGATCAGGGCAGGTAGAGAGCTCGCCCTGTTCCACCGGGGCCGGTGCCGCTTGCGCCCACTTTCACGCGTTGAAGCTGTCCACTGTCGTTGTCGTACAACAGGAATCGCGTATTCCCGGAACCGGTGTCTGCATCTGCTTTGGCGGATTGGACCGAACCGGTGTTCAGTTGAACCGCCGTGTTTCCCACGATCGCTCCCGCTGAATTGACTGCCAGCAGGGCCGTGCCGGAATTGGTCTGCCACTGTGTCAAGTCCGCCGTTTGACTGGCGACTCCTTTGACCGTGAGGGGTGTGACCGATGCTGAGGCGGGGGAAACGACATTGTCGCTGGTCGCGACCGGGGCGAGCACGACCGCCGGGGGATTCAGCCAGAACCAGACGGCTGCTCCTGCGGTGGAATCCCGGCAGACAAACAAACGCGGCGGACTCGTATTCGTCCTCAGCCAGAATGAACCGGGAAAGTAATCCGAGCCTGCATCGTCCGTCGGACCGGGGTCCGACGTTTCGTTCCAGACACTCAGCGGATGCCAATCCGCGACACTCGCGAAATTGTCCTGTATCGCCAGCCCGCCATCGCCGGTCGGGGAAGGAGACACCACCTGCAGACCTTTGTAGTTTACCAGTGTCGTCATTGGAAGTTCCTTTCCGGAAATGCTTTCTGGAGACACCTGTTACAAATCGCGATTGCTTTTCCAAAAACGTTCGGTGTCGTTCTTGTCGCCCTGTCGTCAAGCCGCTTTGAATGCGCGACAGTCGCTAACGTCACTTTGGACATCCCACAAAGAAATGCAGGAAGTATGACACGCCGCAGAATCCGGAATGTACCAACGCGAAGACCGCGCGCCGACGATTCGGGACGTAACCCCAACCATCTGGATCTCTATCGGGCATAAGGAATGCGCAAAGTACTCCTATCATGGCATAAACCGCGTGGGCTACCGATACAGTCACTATTCGTGGTGGACAAAGCCGCGGCGGAAAATGCCACCCACACTCCAGGAGTGTGCCATAAAGTGAGGTAAATGCAATGACGAATCCGAACCCCCATAACTCGAATAACGCGGTTTGTTTTAGTTGTACTTCAGTCTCGTCTGAGATCATCATATTGCCCCCGCAAGGTTGATCATTGATTGCGATTGCACCCGACAACGCTGGGTGGTGCGAATGTTTCCGGTGACATTATTCCAATGCCAGTTCGAATCGGAATGCCCTCGACTGCATGCTCCAAAGCGAGTCCGCCAACACTTTGGACAATTTGAAGGGGTGACGACGCCAGAGGTTGGGTTGTAATTGGAATGGCACCGGAAGTCGGAGCTCCTGGCGCAAGTTGGAATCCGGAAGTTCCAACGCCCGTTGCGTATTGGCCACCGGCCGTCTTTGCGGCTGATACTGCACCGGTTGGAGTTACGGCTGACATACCGAACGCGCCTGGAGCCACGCCGTTCGTGGTAAAAGTTGTGTAGTTGGCAGGGTACGGTCGGTACCTTCCGGTTCGCAGGAGGCGAAGACATCCAGCGAAAAACCCTGGATTCGTGAGCCATTTCCCTTGTGGTTCACTGGTCATCCAAGTGCGTCCTGATTGCGCGGCGAAGCCTCCGCGTAGAGGGTTAAATGGCTTATCACCGTAACTATAGAGCGTGGGATTGGCCCCCCCGAGAAGTGCTTGTCGACCGCCGATTGCAACAGTTCCTCCGGCTACAGTTCCACCGGCCACGAAGCCAAATGCCGTAGCCGCCCCAATCTGTGAATAGTTGAGCCCATCTCGAGTCCCAATTAGATTCTCACCTGCTTGCACGGCAAGCTCGCCGGTCGCTCCCGCGATTCCTGATGCGGTGGCTGCACCCGCTATCGCACCGGTAACTGCGCCAGCTCCTGTAGCACTGCCACCCAGAACGCTTACGCCCGCACTTGCACCAAGAGCGGTGAGACCTGGATTAATCGCCCCGAGCGTCAAGCCCGCGACGCCCCCGGCAACTGCGCCGCGCGCACCACCATAAGCAGCCCCTCGGAGAATCGACCCGCCTTGCATGTATGCCCCAACGCCGCCTGCAACCGCGCCAATCACATCACCGACGGCTGCACCAATCAGTCCGGTCATCAGGATTCCAAATTCGCCGAACGGATCAACGAGACTTACTGGCAATCCGCCAACGTACCCATATGTATCAGTGCCTTGAAATCCGTATGGTTCACGCGTCAGCCACGTCCCCAGCCTCTGGTGATAGTACCGGTTCCGCACCGAATACAGCCCGCTTGTGGCATCAAATCGGTATCCAGCGTAGAGCGTCTCCCAGCCATCGCTGCTGGCTGCGCGTGGTGTAAACGTCGGCGACAGGAACGTGCAGTGGCCGTATGGGTCGTATTCGTACCGTTCTTGCACCGCTCCGCTGGTATCAACGACGGCCGTCATGTTCCAGTTCGCGTCCTGACAGCCGTACAGGCGTTCGTTGAGCGTGGCTGCGCTGATGGACCGATCCCGGCAGACCAGATCGTCGATGTACCGGATCCCCCACACGAACTGGCGGTCGGGATTGGATGTGTCAGGACTGGTCCCCAGGCGTTCCTCCACGCACTGCCAGTGGTCCGTGTAGTACGCATGCCGTGTCTGGCTCAGTGTCCCTGCCGAGTAACTCTGGACGACCGTCCGGTAGTTGCGACCGTCGTACTGGTACTCTTCCGTCGTCTGGCCGGTGCCGCCGTCCGTCAGTTTCACCAGCCGGTTCCAGGCGTCGTACGTCCCCTGGAACTTCGGTGCGACTTCCATCTGCGCCCACTGGTCAGACGTCAGGTTGGACCATTCTGCGACCGTCAGGTTCGCCCAACTCGGTCTGGGGAGCCCCGGACGGGGGATCGTCGTCATGTTCCCCGCCGGATCGTACTGCGGTGTCGCCCACGATTCTCCCACCGAACTGTCGAGCGCTGTGATCTCGTTGACAGGATTGGCCGAGCGGGTCTGCTCCAGGTTCCACATCCCACCGCCGGTGTCGTCCTGCTTGAACCCCTGCCAGTTCCCCGTACTGTCCAATGTCCAGCACTGGCCGAACTGTGGACTGGTGATCCCTGTCTTCGTTCCGTTCAGGGTTCCGCGCGTACCGCTCGTCACACGCTGCAGGCCGTCGTAACCGTACAGCCAGTCATAGTTGTTACTCGGAGCGGTCGGATTGGAACGCCACGTCCGGCTGGATGCCCGGTTGTACCCGTACTGCACCCGTGACAGGTCCGTATTCGTTGACGTGTTCCGCCAGCGAACGTCGGTCAACCGACCGAACCGGTCCAGACCCGAGTAGATATCCCCCGTGTCCGGATCATTCGAACCGGTCAGGCTCAGCAGCGTGAAACGCAGGTGCGCCTCTGTCGAATCCTGCTCGACAACGCTGGCCAGGCCCAGGTAGCTGTAATCCGTCAGGTGCGTGGACGTACCGTCGCTGTCAATCAGGCTGGCGATCTGGCTGCTGGAATCGGTGATACTCCCCGACGTACCGTAGCCGGAGGTGACAATCCGACCGTTCGGATACGTCAGCGAGGTCGGCCGGATCGTGTTGGCACTGCCGTTGGCATACCCCATCTGCACACTCGCCGTGCTCGACGGATTGACCGCACCGCTGGGCGACTGGAACGTCTGCACCGATTGACGGAACCCGTTATAGGTCCAGGTCACTTCATTCCTGACACTGCCCGAACCGACCGTGGGGGAATCGAACGACGTCACGCGGTTGACCATCCCGCGGACTTCATAACCCTTCCCGATCCGCCGCACCATACCGTCAATCCCCGTTCCCAGAGTCGTCACGCAATCCTCCGTCAAACGACCCAGCAGATCATACTCATACGAATGCTCGCTCCCATTCTGGTCCTTCAGACGGATCCGCTGCCCCTGGCGATTGTACGACACCCAGACCTGATCACTGCCACCGACGCTACCGGGATAGGTCACTGACCGCAACAGCAGGCTGCTGGCAATCTCCGAATCACTCAGCGCCGTACCGTAATGGTAAGTCGTTGTCTGATTGCTCGTCGAACTGTTGACGGCCTGTACCGTGCCGACCAGACCGTCGGGGGTGTATGTCAGGTTTGTGGTCCGATTCGTATCGGCAGAAGGACTGCAACCTGCCGTGCTGCTGGATGAACTGGAACTCGACGAAGAACCGGTCTTGTTTTCAATCAGACTGGTCCGTCGCCCGGCGTCGTCATAAACGAACTGCGAGATCATTCCGGCGGGATCGACCGTCTGTGCCAGATTCCCTGCGCTGTCATACGCCATTGTCGAGACCAGCACCGTATCTGAAGGGGCAGGGATGGTGGCTGAGCGAGAAAGCGGCGTGCCGCCGTTGGTCCCAGAGTTCGCGACGGCTTGCGGACGGCCCAGTGGGTCTGGATAGCTGGCCAGGTAAGTGACACGTGCCTTCGGATTATGGCCCGGATCCTGCAAGGCACCCGTCTGGGACGCGGGTGCGGTGTTGTACCGCGAACGCTGCGTCGTCTGGATCACGTTACTGGCGTCGTCATACACCAGTTCTGTCTGCTCCATCACGACATCCCCCGTCACCGAGAAGATATCGGAATAACTGGCGTCAACGCCGTAGCCCTGGTAACTGATGGTCGGCCGGTTCAGGCCATCATAGCTGGTCTTCGTCCAGAGTTTTGAACCGGCTGGCAGCGACTTGGCCACATTCCCTGCCGCATCGTACCAGGTGTTATCTGTCAGCGAGTTTCCGATCGTCCCCGTGTGCGGATCGACTTCGTCATTGCGTGTCTGGTAAACACGGCTCAGGTCATCGTAGCTGGTGGTCTGTCGCCCGATCAGGTGGCCACTGGTTGACGTATCAAACTGCTCGATCTGGATCAGGCGATCCAGATTGTCATAGGTCCGCCGTTCGCAGTAGTCGATTTCACCGTCGGTGACAACGACACGATTGCGCCAGTCGTACTGGAACTGAGTGACGCGGTTTGTGGTCGCGTTGACCTGTTGCGTCAAACGAGTCAGGTTGCCATCCCCGCCGGGCTGACCTCCATCGTATTCGTACTCGGCGACCACCACCATGTTGTTTGACGATCCCCCCGAATTATTGGTCCCGATCGACAGTTGCACGCGTTGGCTGCGCACGTCGAACAGGGTGAAGGAGATCGTTCCGCCGGGGGTCGTGACTTGATTTCGACGCTTCATCACGTCGTACCCAAAGCCCGTTTCATCGTAGTTCGTACCCGAACTGCCGGAACTCGACGACGGAATCAGCCGATACACTCGCTTCGATTCCAGCAGGCAGCAGTCTGTGTATTGATACGTCTGCCATCGCGTATAAGCCGATTGGGCGAATGTGTCGGACGGCAACAGCTTTCCAGTTGTGGCAGCACGTGTTGCCTGAATCTCCTGAAGCAGTTTGCCATCCAGATCGGTGATGCGGATCTGAACGGGGTTAATCAGCGTGTATGTGTAGCTCGGACCGGTTCCGACCGCGAAGCCTTGCCCGACTCGCACGGTCTGGTTGGGGTCATCATAGACGATCCAGACGGCCCGGCGCAGGCTGATGGCCGCGCCAGCGACATCGATCGTTGCTGCAGGCCCCAGGCCCTGCGTGGTTCTGCCACGGTTATCGACTTCAAAGTCCGAGACCAGGTTGAGGCCACCACCCGCAGGGGTGGTCCAGCCTGCAGGAGCCCCGGAGACGATCGATGTGTCGACATCGTCAATTCGTTGCAGCAGTCCGCCCGTCGGTTCGTCGTAAACAAAACGCGAAATAAAGCCCCGCTCGTTCATACTCCACGTCAGGTAGCCAAAGCGGTCGTTGAACTCGCGAGTCTGGTTGGACGTTCCGGACCCATTCTGGGAGGCCGCGATTCGGGGAAGAATCGTCGTCTTTTGCTGGACCTGTGTCGTGTCAGTATAGAACGTGTATTCGTAGCTGGTCACGATCGGATTTGATGGGCCGGTATCATGCCGGTACATGATGTCCCGAGAGACCGGGAACACCGTCGTCGTTACTGCCGCCTGACTGGTGTACTCCACGGACCTCAACAGAATCGGTGTTGCCAGTTGCCCCTGCTGAACGAGCTGCTTGTGCAGGTATCCTGGCGGAGCGGCATTCGAACCCGTGGGGACAGAATTCTGCGGGTAATACGATGTCAGGTCGAGCTTGCCATCGTGATCCCGGAGATATTGATACGTGTTCGTCAACGGCTGGTAAAGCAGGAGATCGTCGAAAGAATCGTCGTATCCTGTGATGGCCGACGGGGAGGCAGTGACAACGATTTGACCCTGTTCGTTGTATCTGAAGTACGTGCACCATTGATTGACTGTGGAAGCGGACGTCGTCGCAGTTTCAACCGTGACGGACAGCATTGTCTGCCCCGCATAGTTGGCATACGTGATGACCTGGCTGCTGTCTGGATTGGTCATGATCGTCTTGTAGATCCAGACATTCGGGCCGGGGGTCGTCGTCGATCCGCTCGGCGGACTCGGATGGCGTGGATTGCGTGCATAGGAAAACGTCATTGTGAGTGACCCGGCATTCGCACGTTCCAGCACCACCCGGTCGTTCAGGTCGTATTCGAAGTAGTTGTCGGCATACAGTCCAACTGTCGCGTCAGAGGCGGTGAACGGGTCAGCGGTATTCGCGATCAGATTGGCGAAGGCCTGGGGACCGCAGAAAAACTTCACCGTATGTGCCGAGCCAGTGGAGGCACCGGTCACGTAGTAGCGATAATAATCTGTTCCGAGATCGGCCCAGCTTGCACTGTCGCTCACCCAGATTTGACGTGTCGCCGTCTTCAGGTCGTTCTGGCTTCCGTTGGCGTCGCCTGGCACGTAATACGTGTAGGTGGCCCGGTTGATGTTCTGCCAGGCACCAGCACCCGTTCGCCGCCGGTAAGCGACCGACTGTATCTGACCGCTGTTCGGGCCCGAGCCGAAGTAGTTGTACAGGAACGAGTCGGTGATCGTTGTCCCGTCGACAACCAGGCTGCGTTGTAATTCCAGGATCTGGCTTCCGGATGTGCTGGTCACATCGATGGAGGTACCTCCCGGTGCCGTCAGGCTGACGAATCCGCCTGGCCGATCGAGGTGGGTCATGTCGTTGAAGACGAGTACCGATCCGTCAACTTCCGTGAGAATCAGATGCTGTGCCGCCGGATCCTTGACCAGAGTCGACAGGTCGCCAAATTGCGAGACATAGTTTCCCGTCGAATCCCTGCCGAAGTAGCGAAGGTTGTACATGTCGGCATTCAGCATCAGCGCAGCACCACCGAGCGTCGACGAGCTGAAGCGAGGGAGGTTGACAGGATTCCAGTTCCACCCGTTGCCTCGGTCGAAGTCGACCTTTTGCTGGTTGCTGTAGGTACGCACGTGCCCCCAGGGGAACCCATATCCGGTCGCTACAATATCCTGGCTGGTCAAAACGACTTCACCGTTGAAGTAGCGGACGGGACAGCCACTGGAATTCATCGGAGAACATGGACCGCTTCTTCGATCCGGTGAAGGGGGCGGGCTGGGACTTGGGCTGGGGGCGACTGTGGCGGAGGAAGCTCGCACCAGGGTGGACGTTCCTGTCTGCTCCAGTTGCGGCCATTCGAGTCCAAAACGTGAGGCGTACCAGATTTCGTCTCGCACACGTCGCGACATCAGGTAGGCTCGTTCCTGCTCGACGCTATCGCGTCTGGATTCGAAGATCTGCCAGGCACGGGTCCACAGTCCTTCGGGGTGGTCTTCGAGGCTTTGCGAATTCTTCGAACGGCAATCGGCGACCCAGGCCTCCCACGTGGCGTGCGTGAAGTTCTTCCGCGCCATCCTTAACCGGTTTGCCAGCAATTCTTCTGGCGGCACGCTGTAGTTATCAAACGACTTCTGGAACCGGTGTCCGATCACCGGATCGGGATCGTGCATTATCGGATACCCCATCAGCCAGCATTTCAGGCTGAAGTCGAGATCTTCAACTCCCCAGGCGCGCATGTCGGGATCGAATCCCCACAGGGTTTCGTAGAGCTGTCGTGTAATCGCGAAAGCGCAGCCGATGGCGGCGGGGCTATGATACAACTTGCGTGAACCTTCCTGCACGACTCGCAGATCGGACAGTGGCAGCCAGGCCACTTCGAATTCCTGCAGGTCCATCCGATATCCGTGCCCGGGCGATTCTGCGGCATTGCGCCAGTTCAGCGTGTCAAGGGGCACGATCGTCGGCGTGATCAAGGCTTGTCCCCTGGTCGCCTGGACATCCTCCACCAGTCGCTGCAGGGATCCCCGTTCTGGTTTGCAGTGGCCGTCGAGGAACACCAGGATCTCGCCCGACGCCGCGCGCGCCCCACGGTCTTTGGTTGGCGAAGGCCCTTGTCGCTCGGTATGACGGACGATCTTCATTCCGGGGAAACGACGCTCGACCTCCTGCACCGAACCATCGCACGATGCGTCGTCAGCGATGATCACTTCGCAATCCAACCCGCCACACGTCTCGATGCAAGATTGCACTGTCTTCAGCTGTGCATCCCCCTCGTTGTATCCCGCAACAATGATGCTCAGTTGCATAAACGCGCCTCTTTCGAGATCTTCGCGTGGAGTATGCATGCGTATTAAGATCGAAGCGGCGCGCGCTTGACTTGATTTGCATTATTCGAATGCGATTATTGCGGTGTCGCGTTATGCGGTCAATACCCTGCTTGAATGCAGTTGTCGTTTTTTGAATCTCTAGCAGTGTGTGATTCTGCGGCATGCACGCTTTTAACGTTTTCTAGTAAAATTAATACCCTAAAACCCCCAGAAGCTCGCCAGCGACGATTTGAAAATGCGTTTTGACCTTGTCGGTGAAATAATTTTGCCACTGGCCGGGGACGCCCGAGCGGGTGACTGTCCGTTCGACGACGACGCCGGGCGTTCGGCCAGCGACAGATTGAAAATCCAGACTGCGAGCGATCTGAACTGCAATCTCAACGGCTTCGGGGTGGAATCCGTAGTGACGAAACATCCGTCGAAATTCGTTCTCTGGAGATTGGAAGAGGGTTTCGTATTTCAATTCGCAGACAGCCGGGTTGCTGTAGTTCCACTGGCTCATTTTTTGAAATACGTGACGGCAGGTATTAATTTCGGCAATCAGCCCGTCCTCTCGCGAAATCGATTGAAGGTGCGATTGATAGGACATGCCATTCAGATCGGCTCGAGGCTGTTGAGCCCACGACTCGGTCGTCCAAAGGTGATAAAAGTACCCGGAAGCAACGACATCACGAGGGTCGCGAATCATGTGTGAGCCACGGAAATATTTCCATTCTCCGGGGTCCAGATGGCTTTGTTCGTCGAAGACGATTCCGTCAACGGGGTGTTGGCCTTTGGGCAATCCGTTGTGAAATCTCAAGTCATAATGCTGCGCGAGGCTCGCTAATATTCGCTTCAGCCAGTGAGTTCCGCACTTGTGGTGAGTGGCGTGATAGAGAAAGCGAACCTGGCCGGGCGCGGCGAAAGGGGATTCATTCATTTTTGTGAGCCGTTCGTGGCACGCAATTCCCGGCGAGCAGTTCG
Source organism: Planctomycetota bacterium (assembly GCA_037146815.1). Classification (GTDB taxonomy): domain Bacteria; phylum Planctomycetota; class Planctomycetia; order Planctomycetales; family Planctomycetaceae; genus Schlesneria. Next base: position 4,304 of record JBAWWJ010000023.1, on the reverse strand, counting down.
GACTGAGTGAATCAATCAAAGGCAGCGTGAATCAATCAAAAACCTGCAGCAGCAGCAAGACTTTAATTTCACAGCGTCCGGCCACGCGGTATCGCGTCTTATCGTGTGCGGACGAATTCGTGCATGGCGTCGTCAGAATTAGCATTTGACTCGCCGTATTCCGATTACTACGATTCAACTCGAACGAAATCAATGCATCATCGTGAAAAATGCACAATGCATATTAATTCTTCGCGAGCGATTCCGCAACTCGATATTGATCCGTCCCGGCAACCTGAATTTCGGCATCGATCAGGCTGGGCCTTCGCCATCGATGCGTTGGCGCCCCTGCATAACCCTGGTGGGGTGCTGTTGGACAGCTTCATCGAGCGCACGTTCAGTTGGGCTGAAAGCAATGAACTCGCGAGAGGGCGAATACCGTACGAAGTGCCGTGGGTTGGATTCGTTCATAATCCACCGACGATTCCAGATTGGCACGACACTCGGAGTTCGCCCCGCGCCATCCTTAACCGTGATTCGTTTCGGCAAAGCCTTCCTTACTGCCGCGGGCTGTTGACATTGTCCGAGCATCTCGGACGGTGGCTGTCGACTCGCGTCCCAGTTCCTGTCTGTTCCCTGATTCACCCAACCGAAATCCCCGAGGTTCGGTTTTCGCCAGACCGATTTGCTCAAGAGAAGAATCCCGTCGTCGTTCAAGTCGGTTGGTGGTTGCGACGGGTTCAGTCGATCTTTCAATTGCAGTCTGGCAGATTCCGAAAGGTTCTGCTTGCCGTAGAAAATCGTTATCTGGAAGAGATGCTTCGCCGACAGAAGTTCGAATTGAGTGAGGTTGAGCGCAACAGCGTAACATTGGTCCCATTCCTCTCGAACGACGACTACGATCGTCTGCTGTCCAGAAGTGTTGTCTTCTGTCATTTGTTTGACAGCAGTGCAAACAATGTGATCGTTGAATGTATCGCGCGCAATACCCCGATATTGGTGAATCGACTGCCTGCAGTGGAAGAATATCTGGGCCGGGACTATCCACTGTTCTTTGAATCGCTCCACGAGGCGTCAGCAATACTCGCGGATAGCCATCGGATCCTTGAGGCATATCACCATCTTTCGACTCTCCCCAAAGATCAATTCTCACAGTCGACATTTCGAGAGTCTCTCGTCCGATCCAGAATCTACCAGGGCCTTTCGCTGAAATCTCTGCCTGTCGCGCTCCAACATACGGTCCGCTTCGAGTCGAGTCGCCAGTTCACATTGGTGCTGGGGCGATCCGCATGCGGAAATGTGTTTGTAGAGCGTGCTGAGTTTCACCCCGCTTCCGCAGACATGAATGCCTCGCTCAACCGTGATCTCCAAGGTCTGCTCTGTGGATTATCACTGGCAGCCGTGCGGCAGCTTTCCAGAGACGATTTCTGCCGGAGTTTCGGTAACCATTCATCAATTTATGCGACGCAGGCTTACGAAGCGATGGCGAGGTCGCTCGAACAGATCTGACCGGCTCAATCCAGATTCACCGCAGGTAGGTGTCAACGTGAATATGATAGCGAATCGCGACAATTCGTTAGAACACGCTATTTCCAGGCGTCAGATTTCCGTTGCGTTGCTGATGCCCTGGTGGTGCTTTGGAGGAGTTGAACGCTATCACCTGGCGATGACCAAGTGGACCTCGAGTCGAATTCAGTGGACGGGATGTGCGATCGCATCGGGGCCCGTGTTGGATACAGCAGTCATTGAACTCTCAAGATGGATGCCCGTTCATGCGCCGCGAAAGTCGCATCCCGTCGGAAGTAGCGATCAGGGAGTACACTGGCACGAAACGGAGGCCGAAGCCATCAATTCTGCGCTGCAAGGGGCCGATGTCGTGCTGACCTGGGGTGTTTCCAGGCTGGCGGAGCGCCTCGCTCAATTTCGCGGGGCCGTCATTCCCCTCAGTCACGGCTCGGCACCGTGGATCGAAAAGCTGTTGACGGAAGTTGTGACAACGCCCCTCTTGGGATGTGACTGCATCGAGTATGTTGCCGTTTCGGAACAGGCTGCCCAGGCGTTTCCTCGTCAGGTTCGTTCGCGAGTGAAAATCATGCCAGCAGGAATCGAACTTGATCGGATCGCCCCGTCGCGGCAGCGCGAGGTCATTCGGTGCGAACTCGGGTTGTGTCCCGATGAAAAGGCCATTGGGTATATCGGGCGATTTTCGGATGAAAAGAATCCACTTCACACTGCAGAAATCGTCGGCCGTCTCGGAGGGAGATACGTAGCGGTATATCACGGCACCAATCTTTGGGGCGAAGCAAAGTTTCGAGCCGACGTTAAGCGGCTTTCCAACAATCGGGTCCGTTTCGCGGATTCGGCCTGGCATACGGGCGATATCTATTCGGCGCTCGATTCTCTGGTTCAAGCCAGCCCTAATGAAGGGGGGCCTTTGGTGGCACTGGAAGCCTGGATCAGTGGAGTGCCTCTCGTGACTACGCCCGTCGGAGTGATCGCAGATGAACTGAAACAAGGCAATCAATGGGGGCACGTGGTGCCAGGTTCCGCCCCGATCGAAGATTGGTGTCGCGCTGTCGTCGATTCTTGCACGCCGGCTGCCCGCGAATCAGCTCGACGCATTGTCAAACACGCCGTCGAACGCTACTCCGCCATTGCTTTGGCACGGCGCTGGGAGTGGTTTCTTTCCAATTTGAATCTGAATAAACATACCGGGCATTGCGAGCGTCTGGCAATGAACGGACAGCGACATTGAAGGAGTCCCATGTTCGTTGCCCTTACGGATTTTCCAAGCCATGCCCGGCTCGTTGATGCAACCCAGATGGCAGCCGCCAGACTCCTTGTCCAGCACGGTTGGAACGTCTGCAGCGTTTATCTCGACGGATATTTCGGCCAGCAGTCCGAACAGGCACGAAGAGATTTCGCAGCGGCTGTCCAAAAGTCGGTTTCGACGCTACCTGATCGAACCGTTGTTCTGACAGCAGGAATCCCGGTCAAGCAGATTTGTCCCGATCTTATCGTTTGCAACAACTCGGCAGAAACCGGTGCCGGCGCGATTCCAATACCCTATTGGTTTGAAGACCAATCCCATCCGATTCCATTTTCAGCGCGATGTTACCATGCGAGTTTTCAGGGGTCGACCGTTTCGCATCCAAGTCTTCGCGGGGCGGTGGTTCGTGGTTTCGATGGGACTTCAGAAACTCTGTGCCGTGTTAACGATGATTACTTCTACCTGCTTGCAGACGAAGAGCAGAAACTTCTGAAGGAGTCGTACTGGAAGGTCTTGTCTCAATCGCAGTTCTCGCTTTGTCCGCGGGGTGACAATCCCAGTTCTGTTCGGTTTTACGAGTCATTAGCCGCCGGCTGCATTCCTGTTCTTTTGGCTGATACTGCTCAATTGCCACTTCAAGGGATACTGCCATGGAACGACATGATTGTCCGAGTCCCGGAAGCCGACGCAAGTGTCTGGCCGGAATACGTTCGAGAATGGACAGAAATGCGAACGAGTGATGAACTTGTTCAGGTCTCAGAACACAATCGCAGGACTTGGAATGCCTGGTTTCACTGGTCGCAATTAAGTCGCCAGCTATTCGTGGAGTGGGTCGATCTGGCAACCCGTGCTGCCGAACGGCGAGTTTCGCGTTTGACGCGTTCAGCTCTGTCGGTTCCTGGTGACTGCCCGGGCAAAGTGTTTCATCTCCTGAACAACCTTCGGCCCAGGCACTATCTGCAAGTCAATAGCTACGCCGATTCTGCAGTTGTCGCCGCTTGCTTCGGCGGAAGTATCCAGTCGGCGACTGTTGTGCACCCTTTCGATCACTCATCGACCTCAAAAACTAAGGACGAACCCTGTGGTTCGCAATCAGCCCCCTTTCTTGGCAACCAGCCTCTCACGACGATCCACGGAGATTTCCTGTCATTGGACTCCAATCACTTACCAGTGGATATTGACGTCTTCTTTTACGATGGAGGAGATCATCAGCCACAGACTCAGTACCAGGTGATCATTAAGGTCTTCCCATTGCTGGCACACCAAGCCGTCATTGTTGCGGATAACCTGAAATCTGCCGGCACACTGGCGGCAATAAGAGCTGGGCTTCGGACGGTGCAGGCTCATGTGTTGTACGAGTGGACGCTTCCCGAAAAGTTCAACGGTGATACTGATCTCTGGTGGAAAGGGCTCTGTGTTTTTGCCATCGAGAAGCCCGCCGAGTGCGAACCGACATTGATTTCGATACCGACATCAGCAGGAACGTGCTAGCGTCCGGTTCCGATGGACAACTCGTTACATTCAAAAGCCAGAACCGGACGCTAGCGCGTACCGG
>JBAWWJ010000022.1:0-51643 GCA_037146815.1 Planctomycetota bacterium | reverse complement strand
TGCGCGCCAATAATCGCTACAAATCCGCAACGGAACTCGCTTGTTTAAGGATTAGTTGCTTCTGGAGTCACGAGCGAATTGAAATTCGTAGCGATCACACGCGTCGACTGTCGCCACAACCTCTTGTCCCGACTGAGTGAGCGGCAGTTCAAACGTGCCGGGGACGATTGCGATTTCGTCCCGTCGGAATAGAATGGCGTCCACTTTTTTTGGATACGATCGGCCGCTAAAGCCCGTAAGGAGATGACACGTGGGAAAGCGATCAACACTGATAGCCGCAATGGTTATCGCTACCGGTGCCATGCTCGGCTACCTGGCTGCGACGGAGAACCTCTCGACGCTGGTAGGAGCGCAGGAAAAGAAGGCAGCTCCGCTGGTCAAAGGCGAACCGTTGCCTGGTTCGCCCGCCGCCACTACGGTGATTGACGGGAAATATCTCCCGCCGCCACCGCCGAGGTTCGGTGGCGAGATCAATCTGAACGCTTACCAGTCGACGCCGTACTGGCCACCGCGGGTGGTACCGCCCAAGGGCGCGCCGAACGTGCTCTTGATCATGACCGACGACGTTGGCTTCGGAGCGCCCAGCACCTTCGGCGGTGTGATTCCGACCCCGGCCCTGGACCGCATCGCGAAGGCGGGCTTGCGGTATACGAATTTCCACAGCACCGCCCTCTGCTCGCCCACGCGAGCAGCGCTGATCACCGGGCGAAACCATCACAACGTTGGCTTCGGGGTGATCTCGGAAGCTGCGACCGGTTACCCCGGTTACAACAGCGTCATCACCAAGGATTCGGCAACCATTGGCACGATCCTGCGCGACAACGGCTACGGCACTTCTTGGTTCGGGAAGAACCACAACACGCCCGAGTTCGTGGCCAGCCAGGCCGGGCCGTTCGACCAGTGGCCCGTCGGCATGGGATTCGAGTACTTCTACGGGTTCGTTGGCGGCGACGCGAGCCAATGGCAACCGAACCTGACCCGGAACACGACACCGATTTACCCCTATATCGGCAAGCCGGGATGGAACCTGACAACTGCAATGGCCGACGAGGCGATCGGCTGGATGAACCAACTTAACGAACTCGCGCCGGACAAGCCTTTCTTCTGCTATTACGTTCCCGGCGGCACACACGCCCCGCACCACGCGACGCCCGAGTGGATTAAGAAGATCGAGGACATGAAACTCTTCGAGGACGGCTGGAACAAACTGCGGGAGAATATCTTCGCCAATCAGAAAAAGCTGGGAGTCATTCCCCAAGACGCCAAGCTGACACCCTGGCCAAAAGACCTACTCAAGGACTGGGATACACTCAATGCCGATGAGAAGAAGCTGTTCATCAAGCAGGTGAACGTGTATGCCGCGTACCTGGCCTATACCGACCATGAGATCGGCCGTGTGATTGACGCCGTGGAAAAGATGGGCAAACTCGACAACACGCTGATCATCTACATCAGCGGCGACAATGGAAGTAGTGCCGAGGGTTCGCCCAACGGCACTCCCAACGAGGTGGCTCAGTTCAACGGCATCGGGTTCCCGGTCGAACGGCAGTTGAAAGAGTTTTACGACGCGTGGGGTTCGGAAAAGACCTACAATCACATGGCCGTGGGCTGGACCTGGGCGTTCGATACTCCGTTCAAGTGGACCAAGCAGATGGCCTCGCACTTCGGTGGTACCAAGCAGGGCATGTGCATGGCGTGGCCGAACAAGATCAAGGATGCGGGCGGCATCCGACACCAGTTCCACCATGTCATCGACATCGTGCCAACGATACTCGAATCCACCGGCCTGCCCGCACCGGTCTCGGTCAACGGGATAGGTCAGAAGCCCATGGACGGCGTCAGCATGGCTTACACTTGGGACAAGACCGCCGCCGGCGTACCTTCGACACGCAAGACCCAGTATTTCGAGATGATGGGCAACCGGGCACTCTATCACGACGGATGGGTCGCCTGTACAAGCCCTATCTTCGCCCCATGGAACCTTGCGGGAACGCCCCCTCCAGACGTGGCAAACGGGTACAAATGGGAACTCTACAACGTCGCCAAGGACTGGACCCAGGATAACGACCTGGCCAAGTCAAACCCAGAGAAGCTTAAAGAGCTGCAAGATCTGTTCTGGGTTGAGGCAGCCAAGTTCCAGGTGTTGCCATTGGACAACGCTCTGGCGACACGGTTCGGCAGCCCGAAGCCCAGCCTTACAGCAGGCCGATCAACCTTCTCGTACACCACGCAAATAACAGGAGTCCCGCGTGGCGATGCGCCGAACGTCCTGAATCGGTCTTTCAGTATCACGGCCGAGGTCGACGTCAAAGCTGACGACGAAGGGATGCTGAATACGAATGGTGGCCGGTTCGCAGGCTACGGCCTGTACCTTGTTAAGGGGAAGCCGGTGTTCACCTATAACGTTGCCGACTTCGCTCGATTCCGTTGGGAAAGCAAGGATCCCCTATCGGCTGGCAAGCATACCGTCGAGTTCGAGTTCACCTACGGTGGGCCGGGGATGGGCAAGGGCGGCACCGGTGTGCTGAAAGTTGACGGGAAAGCCGTAGATACTAAGCAAGCCCCTGGCACCCTTGCGATCACCACGCAGTGGGACGAGACGTTCGACGTTGGTAGCGACACTGGAACTCCGGTGGACGACAAGGACTACAATTGCCCGTTCGCATTCACCGGCAAACTCGAGAAGTTAACTGTGAAGATCGGGCCGAGCCAGTTGCTGCCGGCCGAGAAGAAGGCCGCTGAGAAAAAGATAGGAGAGCGGGACTGAGTCCTGCGAATGCCTTTTCGTCGTGCCTCACGGCAAACCACTCGGCTGCTCACACAGAGGCCTGAGCCCCATGAATCCAATTCAAGATGGAGAGACCGATGCGCCTGATTCGCATCCGACGATTACTCGTTCTTTCCATGCTCCTTCTAGAGATTCTCGGTGATCGGAGTCGGGCTGAGGGACCGGTCGCACAAACTTCGGAGTCAGTGAAGTGGCCGCAGAAAGTCGTCGTCACCGTGGGCGACGTTCGCACGCGGATTGACGGGCCGAAGATGTGGACGCTGAGCGGGATTGAGTTTCAAGAGACGGTCATGGCGACCGAGGACAGCGCCTATGGTACGGTGCTGACCATTCGCAATGTCGGGCTCCTGGGCACGGCTCATTTTCTGGATGTGCGGGGCAAGCCGGGCCAAGTGGAAAAGGAGCTCGTCACCAGTCTGCAATTGTTTGTGGACGACAAGCCGGTTCGCGATTTTACCCCGACGATGAATCTGGGCGGCAAATCGTTTCGCATGGCGAGGAAATCCAAAATCCGGGCACTGGATCTGGAGACTTCCGTTTCCATTAATGATGGCGTGTTGGTTGAGACGGCGTCCTTTCACGCAACAGGGCCAATCGACCTGCGTGTCGCTTACCCGTGGATGTATGCCTTGACGCACGAAGCGACGGTCTATGTTTTTGGTAACAAAGACGACATTCGACAACGCGGCACTTTTCTTTCGGACGGCAAGGTAGCCAGCCAAGTCGTCCAGAACGTGAACTGGATGGCCGTCTTCAACCCATCCCGCGGCAAGGGGAGCGTCTGCTGCTTTCTGAAGCACCCGCCGACTGACGAGCCATCGTTTCTACTGATTGATGCTCCAGGTATTTATCGCAAAGTTGCAGCGTACAGCTTGGTCGACAAAATCGTGCCCGAAGGATTCAATGGCACCTACCAATCGGCAGTGGGCTTTTTCAACGCCACGGAACGCGACTGGGAAGAGCACGCACGGCGCCGAGCAGCCGAGATCTGGGCTTCGGAGACTAAGCGCTGACTCAACGCGCGATCGCAGGCGTCTTGGTATGCCGTCGAAACGCAAAGGAGGTTCAGTCAGAAAGCAGCCATCTCAAACCCAGACCCGGTCATTCAGGCTCCCGAGAAAAAGTTCGATAGCCGTCTTGTCACCCCGACAGCCGTTTGACATTTGGTTGGAACGAATCATTCGTCTGAATGGCTCGCGCCAATTTTGTAAGCGGTTCCAATCGCCAAAAAGAAAAACACGACGTCAAGTATTCCGAAGCTGTCCGTGAAAAGCTGAATGAAACGTTGAACGCTCGTCAGTTTCACAAGCTCTGCGTCGAATTCCTCAACCGGCAAGAATTGCATAATCAAAAACACGAGAAGGAGTTTCCCCGCCACAATTGAAACTGCCGATCCAATTGCGGCAATGATCCCTGCAATCGATTCGTCCATTTCCTTGGCAGCGAAGCGAACAGACGCGCCGACAAGGACACCCACGCCCCACGCAATCCAGCCGATTTCGTGCTGAGTGAGGATGACGATGACACACCAGATGATTGCACCAGCGCCGCCACTGACACAGGCCGCCAGGACCGCAGCCACAGGGCCACCTAATGAAAACCCGGAAGATTGGCGACTGACTTTACGTTTTTTCCTGGGCCGCTCCTCCGTGTCGTCATCATCCGAACTCTTGGATCTTCGCTTCTTTTTGGCGGGCAGAGCTGGCAAATCATCGAATGCCTCACCTTCTGAAGTGACAGAATTCAATCCGGCGAATTCGTCGTCGTCTGATGGCTCACTTGGCTTTCTTGCAGTCGGCTTTGCTGACTTCTTCACAGAGTCTGGTTTGCGAGAAGGTGGTGCCGAATCATCGTAGTCGCTTTGAGATTCTGTCGTATCCGCGATCGGAAAAGTGGTATCGCACGCCTTGCATTTCACCTTTTTCCCGATCAGGGATGGGGATACCTTGTAGGACTTACTGCAATCTGGACAGTTGACGGTAATCATCTTTGGCCCCAATTTGACTGGTGTGACGTCCGCGTTGAGTTCCCTCTCGCACCAAGCGGACGAAGCCATCCGTAAAAACGGGGCAGATTATGACGATTCGTCTTACGAAAGACGAGTGTCCAGTGGTCGAAGACGACGGATTACCTTCAGGGCAATCGGCTTTTTTAATGCACGGTGGGACCAGCTCGCTTCGAGCACAGGCCCACCATAAGGAAACGTCGAGAATTGATAGTGGGCACGCGCAGCGAAACACCGCTGGTCCCACCCTGCTTTGACGTTTCGGTCGTGTTGCCTTGGCGCATAAACGTCTCAAGCCCGCCAGTGACTGGCGGGCTTGAGGAGACCTGAGGTCGTCGCAAGTTGACGGTTGGTGGAAGAACTCACTTCATGAAGAAGTCAGTCGGTCCACGGAAGGTGTAGTACGGGTATTGAACCATCGCGGCGGGCAGGCCTGGCGGTGGTGAGACGGTGTTCTGAGGCCAGTCGAATCGATAGGTCTGGTAGTGCTGAGGGCATCCGCCTGGACCACAATTTCCGTCGTTGCATCCCCCCTTACATCCGCAGTGTTGGCAACCACCTTGTGGGCACCCGCGGCCGTATTCGCAGGCGGGGCAGCCTGTGGCTGATCCCTGCGTGGTGTAGGTTCGGTCGCGATCAGTGTAGTAGCCTTCGGGCCCCGCGTAGTAGCCCCCTTCGTAGCCGAAGTTGTTGTCCCGGAATCCGTTGTACGCTTTGAAGTCGTGATGCGGGCGTCCCAGTTTGGTTCCCTGGACGGCATCTGCATAACCCGGCGCAGAACCAATAATCGGCCCCATGCTTTCGTCCGGTGCACCTGGTGCTGAAGTGACCGGGCCGGATGGGGATTGCCCACGAACCATCTGACGTGATTGTCCGCAACCCACCAAAGTGCTGGCAGCCAGCAGAAGTGTTAATCCCCAGCTTGCTTTAATACTCATGAAAACTCCCCCGTGAACTGTTCGGCCGGCTTCCGGCGACCGCCTGATCGGCGGCATCATCGCTCGCTCTCAGTTATCGGCAGACTGACCGGAAAAACACGAACATTCCTTACAGCAATTACAATCATCTTTCTGAGTACAACCGACGGTTCTTGCAGAATCTGCGCAATCGGATTAACTTATCACCTGTCGTTGAATCGCGAAAAATGGTGTTTCGCGGAATCGGCGAATCGAGTAAACCGTTTTCAGAGAGTCAGTACCGTCCGAAAACGAGTTGATGGCAGCTTGGACTCGGACGGCGGCGCATGCATATTGCGCTGGTTCGATGCGATGCGTCCGGTCAAGGGAGTGTGGAGTGTTTGTCGCAGCCTCATCACGATGTTTTGAAGATATGAGCCTCGCGGAGGCCTGCCAGCAGGTGTCCGATCTGGGTTACGACAAGATCGAAATCTGGATGGACGAAAAGACGGAACACCTGAAGCCGTCATTTGTTGCGGCCAGCCCCGAGCGTTTTTTCACACTCTATCGCGAGTGGACCCGGCTGACCCCTGTCGCGATCTGCATGGAAACCGACGTCTCTGCAGCCGACTTCGAAGCGATGTGCCGTGTCGCCAAAATGATGAAGATCACTCAGATCACGATCCCCGCAGCAGTCCTGGGGACACCCTTTAACGAAGAAATTGACCGTTTGCGCAGCCGTCTCGCCGCAGCAAACTTCTCGGGAATTCGCGTTTCCCTGAAAACCAAGGCGGGGTACCTGACGGAAGATCCGCAGACTGCCGTCGAATTGTGTCAGGCGGTTCCTGGCTTGGGGCTGACGCTTGACCCAAGCTATTACATGACTGGCAGGTATGCCAATCAATCGCACGATCAAGTCTATCCGTATGTTTACCACACCCATCTGCGAGACACGTCGCCAACGGAAATCCAGGTTTCTGTCGGATTGGGTGAAGTCGATTACAGCCGCATCATTGGTCAACTTCGGCGATTCAACTATACGCGAGCGTTGTCTGTTGAGATCCTGCCAAGTTTGCTGAATGGCCAGGACCGTGCGCTGGAAATGCGGAAGATCAGGATGCTGCTGGAGACTCTGCTGTAGAGTGCTGATGGCTTGCCCGGATATTGACGCCGAATTGCCAGTCTCCCCTTGGTGCGCCCCCTCGGAGATTCTCTGCCATGTCGCGCTACATTCTGTCTCTGGATCAGGGAACCACATCCAGCCGGGCTATTGTTTTTGGTCGTGATGGCCGTGTCGTTGCTTCTGCCCAGCAAGAATTTCCGCAGATCTATCCCCAACCTGGCCACGTCGAACACGATCCCGAAGCGATCTGGGATTCCCAGTTACTGACCGCTCGTTCCGCACTCGAGAGCGCCGGACTGACCGCTGCTGACATTGCCGCCGTGGGAGTGACCAACCAGCGTGAAACCACGGTCTTGTGGGACAGACAGTCAGGAAAGCCGGTTGCGAACGCCATCGTCTGGCAAAGTCGCATCACTGCGGAAATCTGCGCGCAATTGAAGCAGGCAGGGTGCGAAGAGATTTTCCGTTCAAAAACGGGCCTTGTCCTCGATCCCTATTTCTCTGGAACCAAGATCAAGTATCTGCTGGATTCCATCCCCGGTCTGCGAGGCCGCGCGGAACGGGGTGAGATCCTGTTTGGGACGATTGATACATTTCTTGCCTGGCGACTGTCGGGCGGAAAGTTGCATATCACCGATCCCAGTAACGCCAGCCGTACGTTGCTCTTCAACATTCATACAGGCGAATGGGATGATGAACTGCTGCGATTGATGAACGTCCCCCGAGCCATCCTTCCCGAAGTGCGTGCGTCGAGTGAAGTCTACGGAGAAATCGACGCCGTCCATCTTGGCGGATCAATCCCTCTCGCTGGGATTGCTGGAGATCAACAGGCGGCAACATTTGGTCAGTGTTGTTTTGACCCCGGGACTGCGAAGAACACCTATGGTACTGGCTGTTTCATGCTGATGAATACCGGCAACCGCCCAGTAGCCTCAACAACGGGACTGTTAACAACGGTTGCCTGGCGAATCGGAAATCAAACGACATATGCCGTGGAAGGCTCGATTTTCATAGCAGGGGCAGCGGTTCAATGGCTGCGTGATGGACTCGGGCTGATCGAACGAGCGAGCGATATCGAAGCCCTGGCAGCTTCGGTGCCTGACAATGGCGGCGTTTACTTTGTCCCTGCCCTGGCAGGACTTGGCGCTCCATTCTGGGATCCGCATGCCCGCGGCACAATTGTCGGTCTGACGCGTGGAACGACAAAGGGGCATCTGGCTCGTGCGACACTGGAAGCGATGGCGTATCAGACGCGCGATGTCCTGGAAGCCATGCAGCATGATGCCAAGGTGCCGCTGGCGGAACTGAAAGTCGATGGGGGAGCCGCAGCCAACAATTCCCTGCTGCAGTTCCAGTCCGATATCCTGTCCACCCGTGTTCGGCGTCCGGTTGTGCAAGAGACGACGGCATTGGGAGCCGCCTACCTGGCGGGACTCGCTGTAGGATACTGGAAAGACATGAACGATCTCCGCCAGAACTGGGGGCTTGACCGCGAGTTTACACCGCAAATGGAGTCGAAGGTCCGTGCCGGACTCTACGGTGAATGGCAGCGCGCGATCGAAAGATCGCGCGGCTGGACTCATTGAACCGTCACTGGAACAAGTTTCAGCAAGACCCGAGGTCGGGTCGTTGCTAGTGCTTGTACACTTTGTGTTGCGGTCGCCCTGAAAGAATCTGTTCCTTACCCCAGTTGGTAACAGCACGAAATGCGTCGCTACGGATGAATTCCTGGAACGCGGTCTCGTCGGACCATTCACTGGTAATCAGATACGACGCATCGTCGGCAACATCTTTCCAAAGTGTTGAACTGGTGTGTCCGGGTGCTGCCTTCAAAGCGTCGATGACCCCCGCAAACTTATCCTCAAAGTCCTTTTGTTTTCCTGCAATGACGTGATAGTTCATGCCGACCGTAATCATGCGATTGTTTCCCGTGTGAGAATTCTGGTTGCCGCTTCGATGCGGATGCGAGTCTAGCAGAAAACCTGTCGGGAGATCGCTTCCTCGGCCAAGATTTGGACTTGTCCCATTGTTCCAGTCACAGGGCACAAGCTGCTTCGGATACCCGAAACGACTGGCACGACTGCCGACTGAGCTCACGACAACACGGCGGTAACCTGAGAAACTCTGCCGTGTTCGGATTTCCCCGCTTACGCATGAATTCTCAACTTTAGCAATCAGACTCAAATTCCTTTCTGCCGCTCAACACCCTACTATCGGCGTTCGTCGACATCTTGAATCGGCATTCAAACTCACTACTGAACGATTGATCATGACGAACCTGACTTTCGACGCTTACGACACCACCGGCTACTTTGACGAAATGTTTCTGGAGGATCGTTCCCCGCGACAAGGAGCCGAACGATTACTGCAGCGAATCAACAGCCTGCCACCGGGGGAATTGCGCGCCCGGCAACAGGAAATCGAAAGTGCTCTGCTTCGCATGGGAATCACGTTTACGGTCTATGGTGACCAGGCGGGAACCGAGAAGATCTTTCCGTTCGATGTGATTCCCCGCATCGTGCAGGCCTCAGACTGGCGACACATCGAGGCGGGTCTGAAGCAGCGAATCAACGCTCTCAATAAATTCATCGACGATGTCTACCATGACCAGTTGATTGTCAAAGATGAAATTCTTCCACGCGAAATCCTCGAAAAAGCAAAATCGTTCCGCCCCCAGTGCATCGGGCTGAATCCTCCCAAGGGGATCTGGTGCCACATCACGGGAACAGATCTCGTACGACACACCGACGGTGCCATCTATGTCCTGGAAGACAATCTGCGTTGCCCGTCTGGCGTTTCTTACGTCTTGCAGAACCGCCTGGTCATGAAGCGGAGTTTTCCGCAACTCTTCACCGATTCCGGGGTCCGTCCCGTCGTCAATTACCCGAGTCAACTTTTTCAGACACTGTCGAGCGTTGCCCCGCACGGAATGTCCGATCCAACCGTTGTCGTTCTGACGCCAGGCATCTACAACTCCGCGTACTACGAACACTCATTTCTGGCTCAGCAGATGGGTGTTCCACTGGTCCAGGGTGAAGATCTGGTCGTCGAAAATGATCGCGTCTACATGTTTACGACTGATGGTTTGGAACAGGTCGATGTCATCTATCGCCGCATTGACGACGATTTTCTTGACCCCGAAAGCTTTCGGCCAGACTCGATGCTGGGTGTGCCCGGCCTGCTGAATGTTTACAGGAAGGGAAACGTGGCGCTGTGTAACGCACCGGGCACCGGCGTTGCCGACGACAAGGTCATCTATGCATATGTCCCGGACATGATCCGCTATTACCTTGATCAGGAACCGATTCTTCCCAATGTTCCGACGTATATCTGCCAACGTGAGGAAGATCGCAAGTATGTGTTGGCTCATCTGGGTGAACTGGTCGTCAAAGCGGCCAACGAAGCAGGTGGTTACGGAATGCTCGTGGGCCCCCATTCGACACTCGACGAACAGCGTGAGTTTGCTCAGCGGATTGAGGCCGATCCGAGAAACTACATCGCGCAGCCGACGTTGTCGTTGTCGCGTGTCCCAACGATGGTGGGTGATCACTTTGAAGGGCGGCACGTTGACCTGCGTCCGTATGTTCTTTATGGCGACTCAATCTGGGTGTTACCTGGAGGCCTGACGCGTGTCGCACTCAAGAAAGGATCCCTGGTTGTGAACTCTTCGCAGGGTGGCGGCAGCAAAGACACCTGGGTGGTCGATATCCAGCGTACCGATACTGCCGACGACTCGTCGATCTGACACATTCACGGGTATTGAGAATCATTTGAAGTTATCCCTGGATCAGGGATCAGGAAATATCAGCATGCTCAGTCGAGTTGGGAGTTCGATTTACTGGATGGCTCGCTATGTGGAGAGAGCCGAGAATCTTGCGAGATTCATCGACGTCACTCTGAACGTGATCCTCGATCACTCGACCGAGGAGCAATGGGAACCGCTGGTGCGTGCGACAGGTGACGAGGAGTACTTCGATAAACACTACGGTGCGTTTACCTCAGAAAACGTGCGACATTTTCTGACATTCGACCGCGATTATTCGAATTCGATCCTGTCGTCGGTTAGCATGGCTCGTGAAAACGCCCGGACCGTACGCGAAGCCATCTCTTCGGAAGCGTGGGAAACGCTCAACGAATTCTACCTCTACGTCAAGAATGCTGCCGCGACGGGAGTGACCTCTGCGAATTCCGAGTTTTTCACAGGCGTCAAGAAATTCAGTCATCTGTTCGGCGGTATTTTTGACAGCACGATGTCGCGTGACAAAGGCTGGCACTTCGCGAATATTGGTCGATACCTTGAGCGTGCCGACAAGATCAGTCGAATTCTTGATGTGAAGTATTTCACGTTGCTGCCGAACGTAGCGGCGATCGGAACGACCGTGGATGACCTGCTTTGGTCCTCGGTCCTGCGGTCGGTCAGCGGATTCGAAATGTTTCGCAAACAGTACCATACGATTACGATCCATCGGATCGTCGACTTTCTCGTTCTGAATACTCGATTTCCAAGGGCGATTCACTACTGCGTTCGTACGGCAGGAGATTCGCTGAGTCAGGTCGGCGGCCCTGAGTGTGAATCGAATCAAGCTTTGCTGCTTGTGGCGGAAATTGAAGGACACCTCGCAAATACTCACAACGAGACCATCATCAACGGAGGTCTCCACGAATTTATCGATGCACTCCAGATCAGCCTGAATGGCCTGGGGACTGCCATCAACGACACGTACTTCTCGCGCCGACGAACGCGAACCAACACTCGCATGTCGCAGAGTCAACGTTCACTTTCCCATTGAAGAGAAAACCGTGACACCTCAGGGGGGTGTTCTGATCGCGCAGATGTGCAATCAGCATGCATCCACCGCATAATGAGCGTCGGTACGGCACATACGTTTCTGTTGCAGGATTTCCGACAAGTTCGAATTCTCGCTTGTGATCAACGTCAAATGGCGCGTTGTCACGACCTGAGTTCCAATTCGAGTAGACCATCACGAAATAAAAAAGCTCGGGTTCTTCCCGACTGGAGTTAACATGCCTCGACGAGAAAGTCAGACTACCGCCTCAACGAAAAAAGTTGCCAAAATCAAGGCGGAGCGTGATCCATCGGTGCCATTGAGCAAGAATGTTCATCTGCTCAAATGGGTCGAAAAGATGGCTCGACTGACTCAACCCGACAAGATTCATTGGGTCGACGGATCGGCTGCCGAGTACGACGCACTCTGTTCGCTGATGGTAGCCAACGGCACGTTTATCAAGTTGGATCAGAAGAAATGGCCAGGCTGCTTTCTGGCGAGATCGGATTCCAGCGATGTTGCTCGCGTTGAAGATCGAACTTTCATCTGCTCACTTTCCAAGCAGGCGGCCGGCCCAACGAATAACTGGGTGAATCCGTTCGAAATGCGCAAGACACTGCGTGGTCTGTTTGCTGGCAGCATGCGTGGTCGGACCATGTACGTGCTCCCCTTCAGCATGGGACCGATCGGCTCACCGATGGCGCAAATCGGCGTTCAGCTCACGGATTCTCCGTATGTCGTTGTCAACATGCGGATCATGGCTCGTATCGGTCAGCCGGTCTTTGAACTGATCGACGAAGGGTCCATTCGCGTCGTGCCGTGCATGCATACTGTGGGGGCACCACTTGAGGAATCTCAGCAGGATGTTCCCTGGCCTTGCAATAAGGAAAAATACATCGTCCACTTCCCCGAAACGCGAGAGATCTGGTCTTACGGATCGGGTTACGGCGGCAACGCATTGCTCGGCAAGAAATGTTTTGCGCTGCGGATTGCCTCGGCCATGGCGCGTGATGATGGCTGGATGGCCGAGCACATGTTGATCCTGGGGGTTGAAGATCCTGAAGGACGCAAGACCTACGTTGCCGCAGCGTTTCCCAGCGCCTGCGGGAAAACGAACTTCGCGATGTTGATCCCACCTCCGCATTTTCAAAAGGAGGGCTGGAAAGTCTGGACGGTTGGCGACGATATTGCCTGGATCAAGCCGGATGCGAATGGTCGCCTGCGCGCGATCAACCCCGAAGCGGGATTCTTCGGAGTCGCGCCTGGCACCAGTGCGAAAACAAACCCCAACGCAATGAAGACCTTGTCCAAGAACACCATCTTTACCAATACCGCGCTGACTGACGACAGCGGGGTCTGGTGGGAAGGGATGACCGATGAGTCGCCAGCGCATTTAATCGACTGGCAGGGAAAAGATTGGACACCGCAAATTGCGAAGGAAACGGGTGCCAAGGCTGCACACCCGAATGCTCGTTTTACGGCTCCCGCGAAACAGTGCCCCACGATTGACAAAGACTGGGAACGGCCTGACGGCGTTCCGATTCATGCCATCGTCTTTGGTGGTCGCCGGGCCACAACATTGCCACTCGTCTTCCAGGCCTTTAACTGGTCAAGCGGTGTCTATATCGGGGCCACGATGGGCTCCGAAATGACAGCCGCCGCTGCCGGTACGATTGGAAAAGTGCGACGCGATCCGATGGCCATGCTTCCCTTTTGTGGCTACCACATGGGTGACTACTTCCGCCACTGGATCAACATGCAGCGAACACTCACCGAGACGCCACGTGTCTTTCACGTGAACTGGTTCCGGAAGGACGCCAGCGGCAAATTCCTGTGGCCAGGGTTCTCGGAGAATATGCGAGTCCTGAAGTGGATCGTCGATCGCGTCCGTGCGGGCGGCCGGGCGAAAGAGACTCCGATTGGCTGGGTCCCCAGTTACAAGGACATTGACTGGAAAGGTCTGGAATTCTCCGAACAGCACTTTGAGGAATTGCAGAAGTTTGATCGCAACGCGTGGCGGACCGAAGTCCTTGGGCACGAGGAACTGTTTATCGACCTGCATTCGGCCTTGCCAAAGGAATTGATTTTCGAACGCGAACTTCTGCTGTGTCGAATGTCATAAGCCAAAGGTCCAGATGAGACTGTCCCTTGGACGAACAAGGGACTTGGGTCCAGGCGAACGGTCGCCGCTCCGGTCCTGCGAGTCAGCCAACTTAATTGGCACCCCAAATTCCCGCATCGTTTGGACCGTGCACCCGGCGTTGAGGTGTTCGTGCGTTCACTTCGCGCGCATCCGGTTGTTCCGTGCGTTGTGCTCCAATTCGCAAAGCCCCAACTCCTCCATCAGCGGAGGTACGTAGACACCGAACCGGCCGCGAAGGCCTTTCTTCAAGCCGTACCAGCCGCCAACGGGATTTTCCGGTGAGCGTCCCCACGCCTCAACCGTTCCTTCTTTGGCGGGTTTCTGCTCGTCGGTACCACCGAGTTCAACCCAGTCAACAGCAGCCTTTAACATCGCATGAAGGTCATCAATGCAACAAGCGTCATAGTGCAGAATTGTGCTCCCGACCGTACAGACGAGAATCTTCTTCCCGTCTTTCTCGTCGGTGTGCATCGTGAAATCAGATGAACCAGGCGGTGTCTTGAGTTTCCACGGATTGTCTTTGGTACGATTCAACTTTGTTCCCATGAGGATCTCTTCGAACGTGAATCGAGGACTGCTGTTCGACGCTTAATCCAACATAACCCGACGGTGGCAGTTTTACCACTGAATTCGGATTTCACCCTCCACTCGATTGAGCTTCGTAGAAGTTCTGAAGTCGAAGAAAGTCGAGAATCTCCGCAAGAATCGTCACAAAAGCAAAACAGCCCGGTAGCGAAGTCGCAACCGGGCTGTCAACTCTCACGAATGTGAGAGTGGGGAGAGACGATTGTGCCGTTGTTGTCCCACGAGAATCATCGGGTGGAAACAGCTTTCGGCAGTGTCGGCATCGTGCCGCATTGACTAGAACTCAACATCAATGATTCGGCCCATGATCAGACGGATCGTTCGGACTTCTCGCTGTCGCGCCCCTTCCGGGCCCCATTCGGCGGCAACTTCAACGATGTGTGGCAATCCTGGCAAGAGTGGATCGGATTCCAGTTCCCAATACTTGCCGGTCCATTTGGCTTTCATCCCCGGGGACGAAATATCGTAGTTTTCAGAGAGATGAACTTGCACGATCCCGACTCGCGGATGCTTCTTTTCATCGATGGGTTTGGTCCGGCGATAGTAAGTCCGTCCCAGGGTCCCCGGCGGGGGGGCGATTCCAAACCGATCCGTGATTCCATCGGGGGCATGTGTTTCCAACTGTGGAACAGGCTGTACCGTGGGCGTCGGTGCATCGGTGGGTGTGTGATATGCCCCTTGGCCGTTTGGGTCACCCATGTACTGCTTGGGTGGAGGCGTGCGGTCTCGCATCGTTCCAAATGGCTGGGAATACATCGGCCCGCCAGCATCCGGTGATGGAACTTGAGTGTTCGGTTGTGGAGTCAGCGGGGCGACAGGAACCAATCCCCCACCCAGTGGCGTCGGACTGGGGATAGGCCCGATCCCATTTCCTGGCACGGGCGCCGGGGGAAGTGGTGTCGGAAGAGGTTCCAACTGCGTCAGTCGCGAATTCGCGGTACGGATCGGAGGTGCGGCGGTAGCTTCCAGCGACAGTGCCAGTATTCCCGGTACTGCCAGCCCAGAAAGGAATTGAAGGGGTAACGCCAGTCGTCGCATGATCGGCTCCGGATTTTGCACGGTTCAGACTCGGGAAATCATCTTCGGATCGAGCAACCGATCGGAAGCAATCAACTCTACACCACCAGTCTGACCATGCGTCCCGACTGTTCGCCAGACTTTTTTTTTGAGGCATTGTCCTTTGCGGTCATGACACTTCAGCCGCTCGGGAAAAGTTTGACGCCTGCGGGGACTCGGACGTCAATTCGGCAGCAATCCTATGTAAATGACATCGCGGAAATCATTGCGACATCCCAAGCTCGATGACGTGATCTGCAGCCCTCAGTAGATCAGGACTGTTATCGATGACAACAATGGAATGACCGATCCCGAGAAGTTCGTCGAAGCAACCGATCAGCCGAGTCACATCCGCCGGATGGAGGCCGGCCGTGGGTTCGTCGCAGGCAATCATTGTCGGTCCGCGGCTGGTTGTCAGCCGTGCCGCGAGTTTCAAACGCTGGGCTTCCCCGCCTGATAACGAGTCTGTTGGCTGCCCCAGAACGAGGTAGTCCAGACCGATTTGTTTGAGCATCTGCAATCGTGCCTGCAGCCGCGGATGATTACGAAAGAAAATCAGTGCTTCTGCAGCACTCATCGCCAGCACATCGGCGATTGATTTACCGCGGTATTTGACATCCAGAATTTCCCGCCGAAACCTCGTTCCATGACATTCAGGACACGTCAGCGTGACGTCGGGAAGAAACTGCATATCGTGTCGCAAGACCCCTGTGCCGTGACAGGCGCGACAACGGCCACCTTGTGCAGCGTTGAAGCTGAAATGATGGGTTCCAAATCCGCGCAGCTTGGCTTCTGCGGTGGAGCCGAAGATCTCGCGGACCTCGTCAAACGCTTCAATCCACGTTGCCGCATTGCTGCGAGAAGATCGCGTGAGCGGAGCCCGATCGATGATGGCAACGTCCGACAAAGACTCCCCGCCCTGCAGTGACTTCAACCGGCTCAGTGACTTTGAATCGGTCATTCCTGCCAGGACATCACTCAGTGCTGGAATCAGCACATCCATGATCAATGTCGATTTTCCACTCCCTCCCGTGCCGGTAATGACGCACAGGACTCCCAGGGGAATCTTGACGCTGAAATCCTGCAGGTTCCGATGATTGATCTGCTCCAGTATCAGCCAACTGGAGGGGGGGCGTGCTGATCTCGTCGCGGTACGGTGGTCACGGGGCGAGGCGAGTGCCCGACCGGTGGCAGATTCAGCGACAGTGGCGAGTTGTGATGGGGTCCCCGCGAATACGATCATTCCCCCCGATGGTCCTGCCCCTGGACCAAGATCAACGACATAGTCGGCAACTCGGATGATCTCTGGATCATGGTCGACAACGATCACGCTGTTGCGCAATTCCAGCAGTTTCCGAATGGCATTCACAACCATTGGAAGTTCCGAAGGATGAAGTCCGGCAGACGGTTCGTCGATCAGACAAAGCGTTCCTGTAATGCGCGAACCAATCGCGGCTGACAGCATCAAACGGCGGATCTGCCCCCCCGCAAGCGTCCCGGCGCCACGCAGCAGTTGCAGGTGCCCCAATCCGATCTCGATCACTGAGCGAATGCGCCGGTTCAGTTCCTGCCTCAGTAACGCCGAATCCTTCTGACTTTGCGGGTCCAAAGGGTTCATCAGCGTTTCCAATAACTCGCTCGTCTGGTTCGCTGTTAATGCAAGCACATCTGCCAGATTGGTTTTGCCAATCTGGACCGCTAATGCCGCGGGGGATAATCGAGTCCCCCGACAGGTATCACAGGCAGAATCTTGCTGTTGCGTTTCAGCATCTCGACATGTTGGGCATCCGCCCGCAAAATCCGCTTCGAACAATCGTAATTCCGGCGGAAAAAACGGTCGTTCGCACGACGGGCAGTCCCAATGGCGACTGAATCGATGAATCGTCCAATGGCGATCATCAATCGTAATTTCAGGCCTCACCGTTGATTCGGAAGTTGACGGACCATCTGCTTCTGCGAGTAAGAGACAACGTCCATTCCCTTCGCTCAGTGCGACCTCAGAACTCTCGACAATACGGTCCGTTGAGGCCTTTCCGGCAACGAGTCGGTCAACAACGATCCAGCCATCGGAGAGTGCTTGTCCTTCAGGATATTCACTGAGCGAGAGCGAATGTCCGCCAATGATGAAACGCGTAAAACCACGAGTAATCCACGTCTGGGCATCGAGACCTTCATCCTTAGAGGGTGAGAAACAGATCTGAAATCGCGTTCCTTCGGAAAACATTGCCACGGTGCGAGCGACATCTATCGGCGAATGAGCCTGTACTTCGATCAGGCAGTCTGGGCAGATGACTCGACCGATTCTCGCGAAGAGTCGTTTCAAGCCGCTGTCAATTTCGGTCAATGATGCGACGGTGGCGCGCCCCAGACTTTTTCGAAAGGCGGAGTCGGACCGGATTCCGATCGCAGGGGGGACATGGGCGATGCGGTCCGCATTCGGGCGTTCGATCCGTTCCAGGTACTGCCGGGCCGACGAGGAAAAACTTTCGATATAGCGACGCTGACCTTCGGCAAAGATGGTGTCGAAAGCCAGACTGCTTTTGCCAGACCCGCTGACTCCGGACAGCACGACAAACTGGCCAAGCGGAAGATCCAGATCAATTCCCTGCAGATTATGGACGCGGACGCCGCGAAATTCGATCTGACGCACGCGGCGGACATCATCGGCAGGAACAGGTGATAGATTCGAATGCATGATCGACGAATCGTCGCGAGATTTCGACTTCCCTGCAACCGGTCTCTCCAAAACTGCGGAATGCCAGTTCCTGCCTGCGAGACGTTGCAGGCACCTGAGAATTGATTCAACCGGATCATTGCGACAGTCCGATACAGCGGGTGCACACTGCGCCGAAGTTATTTCCTGCCAACAAGTTCCACTGAAGTGTAGCCGCTACGCTCGACCCAGACGGAAAAGTCGCATTCAACTTTAACGACTGCAACGATTTTACGGGGTGGAAGCCAGATTTTTGACTTCGGTAGATACGAATGGATTCGACCTTCGAGGGAGAGGATGCCTCATTATGCCGGTGAAAAAATCGATTGGGTTGCTGTTTGCTGCGGCCATTTTTGGCTGGCATGCTCCTGTAGAAGCTCAGATAGTTCCTGGAACGGGTCAGCAACTGACCGAGTTGGCAGACGATTTTGAAGATGCCAACTGGAGCTTCGTGCTGAACCTTCCCAAGGCGAGCACGAACATTGACAAGGTGGACCGCCAACCAGCCGGGTACTCCACCAACGGGTTGTGGTTCGAAAGCACATTCCGTGGTACACCCGACTTTGTAAAGCGGGTCGAGACACCCGAAGGGGGACTGCCGGGAAGCAAAGGGGCCTTGGCCCTTCAGACTCTGTATTCTGGAATTCCAGGACAACTCTCCAACAAGTTTCAGCAGGACGACTTGATTGCCAACGTCAGCCAGAAGCTGGGTTACATGCTTCCGGCCAACTGGACGCCAAGTTATGTCGTGCGAGTCTATGTCCCTCCGTTTGAAACGTGGGAGCAACGCGTCGGCAGTTCGTTCGGATTCCGGGCAGATTGCCAGACCATCATCAACAAGCCAACCAAGGTCGGCAAACTGTTTCGCACGGGGGGGACCTCACGCGAAGTCGAGCAATACTGGCCTGGTTTCTTTATCCAGTTCAACGGCAAGAATCACCCACAACACACGACAGAAAATACCGCGACAATCCTGATTCGATCAGGTGAGCGGGGTGAAGACATTCCTGGCCCCGTGATCACCCGACCCGGATGGTGGACGCTGGGAATGACAATCACTTCGGACGGCAAAGTGCATTACTATGGGCACGAAGGGGTCGCTAACCTCACCTCGAAAGACCACCTGTATTCGAACTATCCGTATGGGTACAAGTGCCTGAATACCAGCACCTTCTTCTTCAACGTTGTGAACCAGGACGACGGAAAAACCTGGTCCACTCGCTGGATCGTTGATGATCCGAAAGTCTACGTTGCGACTCGGCCATATACAGCACCGGTTCAAAAGACGGCGCAGGTTCCTGCTCAA
Source organism: Planctomycetota bacterium (assembly GCA_037146815.1). Taxonomy (GTDB): domain Bacteria; phylum Planctomycetota; class Planctomycetia; order Planctomycetales; family Planctomycetaceae; genus Schlesneria. Next base: position 32,241 of record JBAWWJ010000022.1, on the reverse strand, counting down.
CCGATTTCGCAAGTCAAGCCGGTCGAACCCACTGTTCAGCCACCTGCGGCACCGGCTCAGGCTGCTCCCGCTGCGACGCCACAACCGCCAGCGGTTCAACCTGCGGCCCCTGCTGCTACACCTGCAGCCCCAGCAACGCCTTCGTTGCAATCGGCTCCGGCCCCAGTGATACCGGCCCCCACTGCTCCAGCCCCGGCAGCCGCTGCGCCAGTCGTACCGGCTCCAGCAGCAAAACCCGTCGAGCCAAATGCTTCGGCGAGTCTGCCGCCCCTGTCAGGGACACCCCTGCCAGTGACCCCCGCCAAGGGCGTTCCTTCTCCATCGCCAGCACCTGCGCTGCTGCCCGATGAGACCGAGGCAAAGCCAATGCCGGCTGCGGCACCTGTGATTACGGCACCGGCTCCGGCTCCACTCGCTCCACCAGTGGAAGATACGCCGACAACTGAGGATGCTCCAGCGCTGGAAGATGCTCCGAAGCTTCCTCCTGAAGCCCCCAGCCCGTCGCCACTTCCACCTGCTCCTTCAATGCCGAAGTAGCACTTTCCCAAATAGTTTGATGAACGAAGATCGCTGGATTTCCAGAGCACAAACTGCTCTTCGGAAGTCCAGCGATTTTCTTTTTGTACGATTTGTTTCGGGACGTATAACCTCACACACCACTTTCCCTGTTCTGTCTTAGCCTAGGGGAGTTGACAACAATGGGCGTGTCGTTAGTCTGAATCTGCTTCATATCAGCTTTCATTTCTGTAACGTCGATGCTGGATTTTGCCGTCGTCGGCGTTGATTTCATTTCGTTTTCCACTTTATCAAAGGGGAGTTCCATGCAACGCATTCGCATGCGCCAGGGGTCGGTCCTGCCGCCTCGTGCAGGTTTTACGCTGATCGAATTGCTGGTGGTGATCGCCATCATCGCGGTTCTGATTGCACTTCTGTTGCCCGCTGTACAACAGGCACGTGAGGCGGCACGCCGGACTCAGTGTCGTAATCATATGAAGCAACTCGGGCTGGCGCTTCATAATCACCACGATGTCTATACGTTCTTCCCGTCGGGTGGCAGTGGATGGTGGCGGGCCCCGGACATGGTGTCGGCAGGAACTCCGGAAGTTGCACCGCGCCAGCGTGCCGGATGGGGATACCAGGTTCTGCCGTACATCGAACAAGCAATTGTCTGGAGTGGTGGAAGTCAGACAACGGTAGCGGCTCAGCAGCAACTCATGATTTCTGCAGTAATTCCCGGAATGTACTGTCCATCGCGGCGATCACCGACGGCACTGCCATCAACGGGTTCGTGGTATGGCCCGCCAGGATCATACCCTCACGGCACGACAGATTACGCGGGAAATGGTGGAGCGGGGTCTGATGGATTCATCACACAGACCAATGATGATCAGACCGGCACCGTCATGCGGTTCCGAGACATGCTCGACGGATCGTCAAATGTTATCGCTCTCGGGGAAAAACGCCTGGATGACCGAGCATTAGGAAATTACCAGGGGGATGATAATGAAGGGTATACATCCGGGTGGGACCACGATGTGATTCGATTCACGAACGTGCAACCACGCGTTGATTCAAACAATGGCGGATGGGGCGAACAACGATTTGGTTCCATCCACACACAAATGTTTAATGCACTGTTCGCCGATGGCTCTGTGCGATCGATCAGTTACGACATTGATGGAAATCTATTCAACCTGTTGGGGCGGCGTAACGACGGGCAACCCGTTTCACCTCCTTGATACCAATGCGTACTTGATCACGTGATAAGCATTCTCGGCGTCCTCAGTTTTTCTGACTGGGGACCATCTCTCACCGGGGTCGCGCAGCTCGTCTGAATGGACATTCCGCAGCGACTCCTTCTGGAACCTGACTATGCAGTTGCGACGACACGCCTGTTCGCTCATTGCCCTGTTGACTCTGGTTGTTGGCTGCGGTGATTCAAAGACTCCGCAGGGTGTTATCTTGAAAGGGCGGCTGGTTTATAACGGTAAGCCAATGGAACTCGTCCGCCCTGATATTGGCTTGGGAATGGTGGAACTCCAGTTGATTCCTGCACCGGGAACAAAAGGGGCCGATGAGAATTCCCGTGCTGATAAGGACGGCAATTTCGAAATTCGAGGCCCCGGAAAAGGGATTCCCGCCGGGACGTATAAACTTGCCGTCCGCCACTGGAAAGAAGGGATGGGTAAAAAGGACGAACTCGAAGGCCGGTTCGAGCGTGAAAAGACCCCAATCTTGATAGAAGTTCCTGCCAAGGTAACTGGTGGGACGCACGACCTGGGGGAAATTGAACTCTCGACCTACGACGCACCTCTCAAGAATTGAGCGACTGCGGCTGCACGATGTGTGGTGTAATGACATTCCACTCGGGGACCAGACTCGACGCACTACTTCGATTTCTTTCGCAACAGTGGAATCAGGAACTTGGCGGTCTCGTCGCCGATAACGTGGTATCCGGCAAGATTGGGATGTCGGTCCCCGTACCAGCCGGGGAGATCGCCAAAATGTGCATCGAGTCGATTGTCGATGACTTCAACCGTTCCGGGGTTTCCGGGTACGACAAACGGCTTTACGAATTCACGACGATTTTCCGGAATCTTGTCTAAGGGATACCGACGGTAATTCAGCATGTTGGGACCGTGTTTCAATTCCGCAGCGTAGCGCGGATAGATGTCGAACAAGAGAACCGCTTCAGTCTTTGCGACCTCGACGTTGAGCTTGTTGACCCGGGCGGAATTCTCTTCGTCGAAATAGGGGATGACCGTTGTGACAATCAACGTCGCCTGAGGGTGATCCATGCGCAGTCGCTGTAGAAGATCGTGATAGTCTTTCGGGAAATTCTCATCGAAGTTTTCACGTCTCCCTTTGTCGTTCAGCCCGTAACGAATCAGGACGTAATCAATCCCAGGCAACTTGGAAACGGCCTTTTCGTAACGGCCGGATGACAATAATCCATGGATGTACTCGCCGCTCAATCCCAGATTGATCACATTCGTCGGCGGCAGGTCCTTTTCGGCAGCGAGCAATTCGCGGATGACGTCCTCCAGATGCGGTCCTTTCGGGACATGGCGTCGAGGAATGCTGCCTTCTGTGGTGCTGTCTCCCAGCAGCAGAATCTGAACTTTGCCATCATGTTCCGCATAAGTACAGGCTGTGAGTCCCAACCCGACAACGGTGAACAGGAATAGATTCCAGATTCGCATACAAAAGTCCCCCAAAGAAACGTTCACTGATGTCGTTCGCATCCGTTTCAGGATTGCCTCACGAGACAAACAAGCTGATCGCGACGCTCGTCTGACACCGCATTACAGCAGTTCTCGAATCACTCGACCGTTGTTTGTGACTTTGACTGGCCGGCCTTCTGGGGTATGAAACTCCAGTTCTGGGTTGATACCGAGGCAGTCGAACATAGTTGCAGCAAGGTCTGCCGGACCTGTGGTGTCTCCGACCGGCTTTTCGCCACGGGCGTTCGTCTCACCGACGACAGTTCCTCCCCGAACGCCCCCACCGCTCAACAGAATGCAATTGGAAGGGCCCCAGTGATCGCGTCCCGCGTCTTTATTGACGCGAGGGGTTCGACCGAACTCACCCATCACGACCAGCATCGTACGCTCGTTCAATCCGCGGTCGTGAAGATCACGCAGCAGCGTTGTCAGTCCCGAATCGAGATGTGGCAGCAAGTCGTTCTTCAGGACATTGAAGTTGTCGTAGTGCGTGTCCCAGTTCGTATGATCAATCGTCACGCAGCGGACGCCCGCTTCGACCAGTCGGCGGGCCATCAGACAGGATTGCCCCAGCGAGTGACGACCGTATTCGCGACGTAAGGCATCCGGTTCAGCTCCGATATCAAAGGCTGCCTTTGTCTGTGGCGAGACCATCAGGTTGAAGGCTTTATCGCGAAACGTGCTCGTGGTGAGTGCCGCAGAGTTCGCTTTGGCTTCATTCGTTCGGGTAAAGCGGTCTACCGTCTGCAGCAGTTCACGCCGGGAATCGAGTCGATTGGAGTCGACGGTGAGTGGCGGCAGCAGGTCTGGAACCGTGAAGTCCGGTGCATTCGGATCGGCCTCCACGACGAACGGAGATGCCGTTGGCCCCAGATAGGCCGGGCCGCACGAACTATGCATTCTTGGCAGGCAAACGTAGGGAGGAACCGAACCGCGAGGTCCGAGTGATCGCGAGACGATGGAACCGAGCGACGGATACTGATTGTTCGGCTTCAGGTTGGGATTGAATCCAGCCCGCGGCGCATATCCTGTCAGCATCCAATGGTCTGCGGGACCATGGTCAGAGTTCGAATGGGTAAACGAGCGCAGCAGAGCGAATTTGTCCGCGTGACGTGCCAGCCGAGGCAGATGAGAACAGACTTCGATCCCCGGGACATTGGTCGCGATCGGATCGAAGTCACCACGAAACTCAACCGGTGCTTGCGGTTTCATGTCCAGGGTGTCAATGGTGCTCAATCCTCCTTTAAGAAAGAGGATGATCAACGAGACATTGTCGCGCGAGGAATTCGCAGATTCTGCGGCCGCCGCCTGCCCCTGCAACAACCCGCTGAGAGTCAGTCCAAATCCCGGGGCCGACGCGACACCAATCCGTAGTGCATCACGTCGTGAGAATCCGTCGCAAAAGTGTCGTGGCATCGTGTCACCTTGGGCGAAAGTCGGCTAATGATTAAAGGCAAATTCCAGGCTGTTCAACAGCGACCACGCCAGGTCTTCGGCGGCGGCCTGACGCTGATGCGGTCCTGCTTTTGAAAAATGGCTGATCGCAGATGCTCGTTCTTCATCGGCTGGCAGCCGACTGAAAAACGCCAGGTAGATTTCGTTGATCACCGCTGCATCGTCACCAGGGTGATCTCGCAGCAACCGCACGATCCGTCCGGCATCGTGACCAAACTTGGATTCCAGATTCGGGGAATTCAACGTATGCAGCACTTGAGCAACGGTTGGGGATGAGACTCGTTCGCATTCACAAACGGTCGTACGAATCGGACGTCCTGTCGTGGTCAGGAAATAGTTCGTGACCTGGCTGTCCCATAACTGCACCGCACGCGATCCGGCAGGGACACCGTCGAACTTCTCAGGGACACCAGTCGCATCACAGATGGCGTCGAGTAATACTTCCGCGTCGAGTCGACGTAGAAGCGAACGTGAATAGTTCTGTTCGTCATTCTGGTTCGATGGATTCACCGATGTCGATGCCTGATAGGTGCGCGAGGCTGTGATGAATCGCATTAACTGGCGAATGTCGAACTTCGAGTTGGTCAATTCGCTGGCGAGCGCATCGAGCAATTCTGGATTGGAAGGAGGATTGGTTGAGCGAACGTCGTCCACTGGTTCGATCACGCCACGTCCCACGAAATGAGCCCACGTACGGTTCGCGATATTCCGAGCGAAGAACGGGTTGTTGGCCGAAACCATCCAGTCTGACAAAACGCGACGACGCTCCCCTTCAGGGTTCGCTGCAGGCATTGGTGTTGCCAGCGGATGAGCGAAAATGCTGGCCCCGGAACGCGGATGTTTGGTGATCTCATTTTTCGTCGCCAGCAACATTTCACCACGAGGCGTGTTCTTGAACGTCAGCGGCACAAAAAAGGCCTGCATCCCGAAGTAATCGTCCTGACTCCATCGATCAAACGGATGGTGATGGCACTTGGCACATTCAATACGGACGCCCAGAAGCGACTGCGACAACATGGCCGCCGCGTCACCCGGGTCCTTGGCGACCTTGTAGAAGTTGGCGGCAGGATGATCCGCGACCATGCCGTCCGCTTCCAGCAATTCACGGGCAAACTGGTCCATTGGCTTATTTGTCGCAAAGCTGTCGCGAATCCATTTGTAATAGGCATACGCCCCTTTGTGACCCAGTGACTGTCGGTCGACGCGCAGCCAATCGGACCATTTAAGTGCCCAGTAGTCGGCAAATTCAGGACGTATCAAAAATCCTTCGACGACTCGAACCCGCTTATCGTTTCGAGTGTCTGCCAGAAACGATCGCACTTCGGTCGGTGTTGGTAATCTTCCCACAAGATCCAAGGAAACTCGCCGCAGATAAGTGGCGTCGTCGCAGAGTGGTGATGGGACGATATGCAGTTTGGTCAACTTGGCATCGACTCGCCTGTCAATTTCATTCATTGCGGGGGGGAATGCCCCCGGCGGAAGTTCTTCGTCGCGTGGAACCAGGGCAGTGAAGATCGCATTGGAATCGAGATAGGCGGCCATGACGGCGACATCACCTGCCACATCCTGAACCGTGACCATTCCGTCTTCATCGACCGTCGCAATCGCTTCCCGGTTCGACTGGAAACGTGAATGCCGCGTCACATCAACTTCGTGTCCGTCGGAATAAACTGCGGTCACCTTCAGCTTCTCTGTCGTCTTGAATGCCATCACCCTTTCGGCCGGAGTGACACGAATGGAAACAACGTGCGGTGCATCTTCACGTCCGACTGGCATTCCCGATGCGATCCAATCGCGCAGCAGACGGTATTCGTCAGTCCCGCGTAGAATGCGAACGCCTCCGCCGTGTGGCATCCCCCCGGAAATCTTCTGCAACAACAAACTTTTTTCAGGAATGGCAGGCAAAACCCGACGTCCGCGAGATTCCTGCGTCAACGCGACATAGTCCGCGGCCGGATCAAATCCAAACACCGAAAGCTTGAATCCCGCCTGGCCTTCCGATTTTCCATGGCAGCCCGAGGCATTGCACGCAAATCGACTGAAAATCGGCACAACGTCATTCGCGAAGTGCAGTTCTCGCGTTCCGGCTGCGGGGGTATCCGCACCGTTAGCGATGTCGGCAGAAGCCAATATCAGACACAGAATGATCAGCGAGGGACGACGCATTCGGCTTGGCGTTTCTTCAATGGCGGGAAGACCGGCAGGGAAACCCATTAATCATTCCAGATGCTATCTCTGTTTCGACCCGGCGGCAAGCCGTCCTTGACGGAACATGACGGAACTTCCGGCCGATTGCCGTATTTGGCACGATTCTCCCATTCGCTTGTCGTTAAATTTCAGTCAGCATTTGGTGACAAATCCGGCGAGGAATCTTCCTAATCCGAGTCGTTTGGGATCTATTCCATGGGAAGGACCGGTGCCGGTGCCGGCACACCGAATGAACATTCCGACAGGGAAATTCCCGCTGACGACCTGGTGACCTGGAAGATGCGGATCTGATTTTCACCCGTTGAATATGCGGCTTCGGGCAGCATCGCCGACCAATAATCACGCAGGTACGATACCCGGTAAGTCCTGGTTGTCCCCCAGATCGTATCATTGACCGCGATGGCGAATTCGATCGGTTCGTCACCTGTTACAGCAGGAGTAATCTGCGACTGCAAAAAAACGGGGACGAGTCCCTTTTCCCGATAGTCAGCCACGTTCGAGTAATTAATCGGGTGAATTTGAAAGCCTGATCTTCCCTGGGTCGTCACTTCGCTCACGCTCTTTCCAAGAAGCTCGGAATGAGGCCCGACCCGATAGATCTTGAGCGGATCAGCACCCGTTCCAAATTTACCGATTTGCTCAGCAAGAACCTGATACTTGCCTTCAAATGATGCGTCTACAACGAAATCTCGCTCTCCATCGGTAAACCGCTTCGTTGGCAGTTCACTGAACTGCGGGGCGATCACTGACCGTCCCTGGACGGCAACCGGTGGAGTTAACTTCAGCACGTCGAGCATGGTAGGAAGCACGTCTGTGGTCTGTACGTTCAAGTCGATCACATCCCCCGTTTTCTGGTTGGGTAGCTTGATGAACAACGGAACGCTCATGATTTCAGCGAGATTTTTGTCTGTCGGAAGTCGACCAGACATCCCTATTTTGAAGGCGATTCCGTGGTCAGCCATGACGACCAGCAGGCATCGGTCAAAAAGGTTGGTCTCACGCAGCCGATCGATCAATTGACCGATCAATCGATCGGTATAGCCAAGCTGCAAGAGATACTGCTGGTTTGCCTGCAGCACTGGTAACTCATCATCGACCCACTTCTCGCCAAACAGCCCTTCAGTTCCCCAGACTTGATTGAGTCCCGAGTCTTCCTTGTACCAATTTCCTGTTGGCAGGTAATTCCACGGAAAGTGAGGAAGTGCAAAATGACCAAACCACAAATTTCGCTCGTCGGTTTCGTGGATACAGTCCAGGAAGTGGGCAAATTGTTCAGCCCGGTCGAGATCCCAGCTGTATCTGACGACGCCATGTCGCTGATCACGATCTAAGCTGGTGACATGTGCCAGGCCGAACCACTCACGTGGAACTGGAGGGGTTTCGATAGGAACATCCGGGGGAATCAGATCGTGCAGGATGACAACACTCACCGCATGCGTCACAAGAATCCATTGTGTCCACAGATTAGGTTCGGATCGATCGCGGAACTTGTCATGGGGACACAGTGAAGTGAAAGGTTCAAACGCGGTCAATTCGTATTTCCCCGCGTTTAGCAGCGTAAACAGATTCTGAGGATGTTCCGTCAGGGTAGGGGCACCGAACGAACGACGGAACTGTCCTGTCAGGATTGCTGGAACGGCTCGATCGGTACGGGGATGAACCGAAGTGCAGTTTCGATACCAGTTCGAGGACCTGGCCAGTTCGGCAAATCGAGGGTAGCGGTCGACATCAATCATCCGGTTCTGGTCCATCAGACTGACACCACACAAGCAATCGAAGACCACCATCACGACTGGAACGGAATTACCGACTTCCAGCGAACTGGTGATCGCGGGGCGGCTTGAATCACGGTGGTACACTACCAGCAATGAAATCGGAAACAGAAGTGAACCGAGAGCCGCGACGTTCAGCAGGGACCGCACAGGCCCAAATCTTGGCAAGTACATACCGAAGCAACCGCCAACGAAACATGCGATGAGCGTCAGGACACCAAAGCCGCCTCCAGACAGCCGATGACTGAATGTCTCCAGCATCAGCAAAAGGGACATCAGAGCCGTAAAGCCGTTCATCGCAACAGTCGCCAATCGCCCGTTGCTTCGCTTCAGGAAGTGAATCGTCAAGACAACGATTCCCGGCACAATGACGGACCAGATGACAATAAATACAAGAATTGTCACAGTCGCCAATGAAACGAGAAACGACGTTCGTTCCTGCAACCTTGAAAACATCGGCCCCGAAACGGCGAGCGAAAACAACGCATAGACCTGAAACACCCAACTCCAACCCCATTCGGCCGATTTACCCTGCGCAGAAACATTCTGCGAACCGATGGGCTCGACTGGTACAGATGACGATGATTCAGGCATATTCGTTTTCAAAGTGGGATCGAAATAAGCGATGCGACGATACAGGGCCAACTTCGCAGAGAAAAGGCTACTCCATCAACCTTTGCAAAAGGTTAAGGATTGCGCGGAGAGTTCCAGAAGGACGGAAACGCAGAATGTGACTCGACCGTCTATCGTGACCGAAGCGATGTCGCGAATTGCCTGCACTCCCGTTCGCGTAGCTGTCGCTGCTTCCTTGGATTCTTGTGTGACTTTCTTCGTTGTTTATTCTTGCCTGCGGGCATCGGAACCTCCTTGTGATCGCGGAGGTACCACAAAACTGACAAGCTCGACAACCCGAAGATTTCGATTGGACGGGGCACTAGCGTGAACTACGCCCATGCGAACTGTCCGGACAGGAACTGTTCCACTGGGACAGTTTGGCGGACGTCCGCCAAACCGGTGCATCTTTGCGATGCATTCAAAGTCGCCTCGTCATTTTCATCCAGAGTCGGCTTAAACCAATGTGCGTTCGCTGCGATCTTGCCGGCGGCACATCACGACGCCGCTGGGGGACCGGCGAACGCGGCCTTGATTCGGGTGAGTGCCCGCACCCAGAGCATGCGTGTGGCACCGACGCTGCGCTGCATTCGGGCAGCAGTTTCCTCGTGGGACAAGCCTTCAAGATTCCGCAGGATGATCACTTGTTGATAGTCTTCGGGAAGAGTCGCCAGCGCATCGGCCAAGCGGACTTCCTGTTCATGCCGCTCGGCCTGTTGGCTGGGGGACGAACCCGACGCGGCAAGGAAGTCGCCGAGACGGCGCGAGGAGTCCGCGAGAGCCGCTTCCATTGAGACTTCGCAACTGAGTTTTCGCTGCTGCGTCCCGCGATAGCGGCGGATTTCGTGGGCCAGAACATGCGCCAGGATCTGCCGCAACCAAGCGAGCAGTTCCCCTTCCGTCCCACCCCGAAACTGAGGCAAGTCGCGCCAGGCTTCCAACAGCGTCTGTTGCACGACATCGGAATGGGAGAACTTTCCCTGAAACTGCGAATCCATCTGCATCCGTGCCAGCAGTTGTAGCCACGGCTGATAACGACACAGCAGCACTTCGGGTGCCGCTGGATCGCCGTCTCGAAAGGCGGTCAACAGACGTTCTACGGACGAACCGTTCATGATTTTCTGGGACAACTTTCTAATCCGTCCGTGCTCCGGAGAATTTCTACCGTCGATCGCACCTGCAATACATTCAAGATCAAGACGGATGCGTCAGGAACGCGCCCGAAGTGCCGACAGCCACCTCCACAGCCGCCGTGTCACCCATACCAGAATTGTGACTCCAATCGTCATCGCCCCCAAGGTCACTGCACCGTGTAAGAGAATCCAGGGCCAACCGGACCAAGCATACTGTTCGCTGACATCAAGGTGGCCGGAACGGGTCCAGAGCAAAATGACCGCCATCAGCAGGGAAATCAGCGGGAAGAGTGCCAGGTAACCAAGTGCCAACCGCCACCGGTGCTGCCGCATCCAGAAGAGGCTCCGCACGACAATCGCCATCACGAGCAACAGGGTGAAGGTCAAATCCACCACCAGCAGTTTGCCTTCGGGAGACGTCGGCGGAACCCACGGCAGTGGCCGAAAGCGATCGGGGTCGTCGAACGTGACATAGGTCATTGGTTGAGATGCGGGTGCGTGATACCTGCCGCTTGCTTCGGTCGGCCACGCGTGCTGCGACAAGGTCGACTGTCCGTGGGCATCGACGCTGATGATCGCCGCGCGATCGTGTGGATCGGCGGGGAGGGACAGTTCGGCACGCATTGTCTGGTTCTCCTGGCGCGGCGGCTCGGCGCGCCAGCGGACGGCACCGGTGGCGGCGTCCAGTCCGAATGCCGCTCCATTCGTTGCCTTGAACGCGAGAATTGTTGAACGCGAACCGGACTTCTCACTCGGCGGATGCAACCGATACCAGTTTCCGATCACCGGCTGCTTCCACAGCACTGTCTGATCACGCTCGCGATAGGCTTGCAGTTGATTCTCGCTGTGAAACAACAATTCGTCACGACCGTCTCCGTCGAGATCCCGGCCTGTCACATTGCCCCAGAAATCGACCCAGGAGACGGCGATTCTGCGACGCTCGCTGCCGCTGGGATTGAGCAGAATCAATTGCGATTTGTTCTTCGGGACTTCATGAAGTCCAACGCAGATGCAACGCGTCTTGTCACCATCCAGATTGACCAGCGTCGGTTGCCAGACATGGAACTGTCCGTCGGTTTGTCACGGCCAGCTCCATTTGCGTTCACCGCTGCGGCCATCGAGCACAACCAGTTCGCACTGCGCCAGTCCCGTTGCCGGATCGGCACCATTCCGTTCGCTGGCGGGCACCAAGACTTCGGCCGCTCCATCGCCATCGAGATCTCCAAGCACCGGCTGAGTGACACGCAGGATCGCGCCGAGTGGAAAGCGATCGGCCGGGGCTTCCTTCCAGAGCGGCTGTCCATCTCGTCCGCTGTAAGCACGCAGTCCCGCGACGGTGAGATTGCCATAGCCGTCGTCCCGCGTCTTGGGCGCAGAGATCACGACATCGAGTACCCCGTCTCCGTTCAGATCGTGGAACAGCCGCTCGAAAACATCGCGGCCCCTCAGGCTGTACTCATCCATGGGCACTTTCCACAACAACGCTCCATCGCGAGCAGCAAATGCCGCCAGCATGAGTCCGGCGTCGAAGTGTGAAGCGATCAACAATTCCCGTTGGCCGTCGCCGTCGAGATCGCGACTCCCCAGAGTTGGAATACTGAATTCGTCGTCCGGATATCCGCCGCGTTGCGATGAACTGCCGTCGTTGAGCCCGCAATCCTGGCTGGTCCAAATTCGCTCGCCCGTCTTGCCGGAGAACCCGGTAAGCACGGTATGAGATTCATATGAGGCGCTGGTGAGTGAGGTCGCGATGCGACGCGATTGGTTCTCCATTACGACGACGTCATCGACGCCATCACCGTTCAAATCAATCAACGAATGAACGGGACGTTGGCCTGAAACCTCGACCTCCCAGACAACATGCCCATCAATGCCGGAACGTCCAGCGAGATGTTTGGGCCGAAACTCCAGAAAATCGGCCGTTCCGTCCGCATCGAAATCCGATGCGGGTCGCCAGATGCCAGGCCGGCGCCAGTTGACGGGAGGCATTCCCTGCAGCACCGTCATCCGCCGCGCGTCCTGCGATTTGCTCATGTACCAGATGTCGGGTATGCCGTCGCTGTTGATGTCCGCGACCTGGGGATTGGTTACCTCCGGCAGGGACTGAGTCAACTGTCCTGTGTGTGAGGCGATGACATACGAGATCGGTTGCCCGCCAACCCCTTTGCTGACGGAGACGATCAATCGTGGCCAGCCGTCGTCACCGGTTTGCCACCACCAGGGTGACGTAAGCCCCGCCGGTGGAAACGAACGGTCCGCGGCGACCTCCTGCCGCTGTCGCCAGAATCGGCGACCATCCTGCCCCGACAGGGCATCAATCTGAACAGCCGTGGCCTCGCGACCGAAATCCATTCGCGAACTGATCGACGTCGCAAAGACCTCCGCGTGGCCGTCGCCATCCAGATCGGGGCCGACGAGCACTTGGACCGGAAATCCGAGTCCGCTCCCGGAAAACTGTCCGACCGACCGCAGCCGCTCCTGCCAGCGGGTCGCTCCTGTTGTGCCGTCGAGCAGTTCCAGTCCGTACCAATGCTTGCCCCACTGTCCCCAATTGTCGGCAACGGAAATCAAGACTTCGCTTCGCCCGTCACCGTTCAGATCGACCGTCCACGCCAGTTCTTCGCCAGCCTGACGCCACTCGTTGTAATTCAGCGACCGCGGAGTACGGAAGGCGTGCGCCCAGACAGCAGCGCGCGTCTTGAGGGAAACGGCGGTGAGCGTCAACTCGGCGTGTTGTGCATCATTGACAGACACTATGATCGCTTCAGGTTCGCGGTCCCCGTCCAGATCGGCGAACTGAGCGAACTGCGCGAATCGAACCGTCGGAGCACCGAGTTCGTAGGGTGAACTCGATTCCCGGCCCGTCTCCAGATCCCACGCAAACAACCACCTTCCCACGTGCAACAGGATCGTGTCGCGACCATTGAGCGGCCGAATCACCGGCCTCGGCGGAAAGAGTTTCGCGATTTCATAGCCCGCTTTGGTCGCGAATTCCGGCAGGTCGAAGACTGACCGCCACAGCGTCTTCCCCGTTCGCGCGGTCACAGCCTCCACGGAGAACTTTTGTCCTGCCACAAGATCTTTTCCGGCCATCGTGCGCAGGTGACTGTTCATCGAGACATAAACAGCGATCACCACAGGCTCGCCGTTCAGCGTCACGAGTTCCGGTTGGCCGATCACGGCCGCCGACTCCGACGACGTCTTGGGATCCAATGGATCTTGTGCAGCATCGTGTTCAGCGGGAAGGTGCGATGCCGAGCGATGCCACCACAACACGTCGCCTGTTGACCCGGAAACTGCGAGCAACGATGGACTGATTCGCGACGCGAAAATCAGATCTTGTTTGCCGTCGCCGTTCAGATCGGCGGCCGGGCTTGTCAGCGCCGGGGCAGTGCTATGCGTGACCGGGCTCTGGCCTGACGGGTTCACCACCTGCAGCAGATCGGCTCCACCATCATTGAAAGGGGATCGGGGATACAGATCGAGTTCTGCGGGACTCAGAATTTTGAACAACTCCGCCTGCCAGACCGGCTTCATCGTTTCCCCATTCAACAACCGCCAGCCCCGTTCAACTCGATGCACGACATGTGTCTGTCCGTCGAGTTCGATCACGGACGGAGGTTCCGTCCCCGCAACATTGATTGGCGGGCCGAGTTGCCGTTCCATGAGCTTGACTGGAAATGTCTGCGGCCCGCCCCGGTCCACATTCAACTGCCACGTTTCGCTCAGCAACCCGGCGCTGGAGAACCGGACCTGATACGGTCCGGCGGGCACAGTCACCGGTTGCGGGTTCGGAACGGGAAATCCCGCCACTACCGGTTCGCCGTCCTGATTCAACACTTCGGCGACGAGGGTCGGGCCGTCCGTGGTGAAGAGCATCCGGCCTTGCAGGGAATCGCGATAGAGCTGCCAACCGAACCAGCCGCCTACGATCAGGGTCAACGAGGCGGCGGCGGTCACTGCCGAGACGATCGAGCTGCGCTGATGCTTTCTCGCCCATCGCACCGCTCGTTCGCGCAGTGTGGCCCGTCGCGCCCGGATTGGCCGATTGTCCAGATAGGCGCGCAAGTCGTCGGCCAGATCGCGTGCCTGTTGATACCGCTGACCCGGATCCTTGGCCAGACACTTCAGAATGACGGTCTCCAGATCGCGCGGCAGCGCCCCCTGCAACAGCCGCGGCGACACCGGTTCCGCGTTAAGAATCTGCGTGATGACTCCTTGCGGCGTTGTCCCGTCGAACACTGGCTTTCCGGTCGCCAACTCATACAGCGTCGCGCCGAGACTGTAGATGTCGGTGCGATGGTCGACTGGCTGCCGCGTCGCGGTCGCCTGCTCGGGACTCATGTAGCGCGGCGTCCCCATCAGGATTCCGGCGGCGGTCATTGTCACTTCGTCAGCCCGCTTCGCCAGACCAAAGTCGGTCAGCCACACCGTACCCTCCGGATCGAGAATCAGGTTGGAGGGCTTGATGTCGCGATGAATGACTCCGCGCTGGTGCGCATGCGCGAGAGCTTCGGCCGCCTGCAACATCCAGTCGGCGACCTGGCGAAAATCGACCGACTGCCCGGCAGCGCGATCATGACAGAGTTGCTCCAACACGGCAGCCAGGCTTTGCCCTTCGATGAACTGCATCGCGTAATAATGAACGCCCTGCTCACAACCGACTGCGTGGATCGGCACGATGTTGGTGTGATGCAGGTGCGCCACCGTTTCCGCCTCGCGCTGAAACCGCTGCATCACCTCGACATCGGCCGTCACTCCGAACCGCAACACCTTGAGCGCGACTCGGCGCTTGAGCGAAACCTGTTCGGCTTCGTAGACGACGCCCATTCCACCGCGGCCGACTTCCCGGACGATGCGGAAGTCTCCCAATTGAGCGGGGATGTCGTTCTTCGGTTTCGCGGCCTGATGCACGAAATCGATCCCCGCCAGGCAATCCGCCAGTTGGTGGGCAAGCTCCGGGTGGTCGGCCAGCAGTTGTTCTCGATCCGGCGTCTTGCCGGCCTGCAAGTCGGCAAGATACTGATCCAGCACATTGACCAGCGACGCCGCAGAATCGGCCGGACTATACACAACGGTCTTCTCGAATTCCGAGGCTCGCTCTGGAACAGGCGTCAACTGACTATCAGACACGGCAACCCTTCCTGCATGAGGAAACCATCCACCCCAATCATAGTAGGGCCGAAGGTTGGCAGAATGTCACGCGGAATTTTTGCGGAACAAGTGCGGTGTGGACTGGCAGTCGTGACAAACGCCCAGCAATTGACGTGTGCAGAACCTGTTCGGGCCGCCAGACATTCTGTCCTTCCAGCAGAGCTTAGTCGTTTCCAGTGCCAGCGAGATACCGTTCGCAGAGAAACATCGGTGAATGGAAGCTTACCTTCTTGAAGAAACTGACGTCTGAGAAAATTGACCTGTTGACGAAATCGTCCCTGTTGAGAGTGTCGCATCGCTAGGGCTCCTGGCCATAGATGGAAGTTTGCCCGCATCCATCAATGCCAGAACACCAAGAATTGCATATCCCACATTGAGAAAACCACTTACAACAAAACTGCGTGCCATTCGTTGATTGCACTGATTGATCGTCAGGATCGTCCATTACCGACCGATGCATTGCTGGTCGAATTAAAGAATCCCCAGCGATCGGATAAAATCCGCATCGCTTGCCTGAAAGCCTTGTTGACGAGACCACCTTTGCATCGTTGGATGTGCTGGCAGACGCTAGACCAATCTGGCCCGGAAGCAGAGTTCCTGATGCCATCGTTGGCAGAGCTGTTGAGTCAAAAGTCGGAGACGAATTACGCAGGTCAAGAACGGTACCAGCAATTCCTCGATTTCATGTTGCTGACGACATTGGAACGCTTGGGACCAACCGCCGCCCCCGTCGTTCCAGTGCTGGAATCCGCCTTAAGTGACATGTAGCACCAGAATCCATCCGCCTACGGCCCTACTATCTCGGCCGGCAAAAACGCATTGCGAGCGATGCGAGGCACACAGCCGGATTGACTTGAGCCGCCTCTCTATTCCGCACGTTGACGCGAATACTTCCCGAAATCTCGAGAATTCGAGGCCGTGGTTGATATCTGCGTGACGCACACGGCGATTTCAAAAGCAGCGGAGAAATACAGCGTCACCATCCTGCCGGATTGCTGCACCACGGTCAGTGAGATTCTTCACCTGATCGCCCTGCACGCCGTATCGAAACGGGTGAAGCTGGTTCCGTCAAGCGAGATGCTTCGATGACATCCGTAACTTTTTGGCTCGCTGCGTGTTGAGTTGAACGGATGAGCTTGCGGATAGACCGGGAGTTCGCCGAAACCATAAACTCCCGCCGAGGGTAGTTTTATCGTGTGATACCCCAAAGGCTCAATGTCATGGTTGCAGGTGCGATATGGCTCGTCTTCGTCTCAAAACATCATTAGTCCTCCTAAGTGCCGTGGGTTTGCTCGCTCTGGTCGCATGTGCGGATTCATCCAAAACCACACTTCCGTCACCACCGCAGCCGGGACGATTCATTTTCACGATCAATTTTGGCGGCTACGACCGTGTGGCTCAGGTACACATTCCCAAGGGATATATGCCAGACGCCAAACTGCCTCTGGTGCTGCTGCTTCACGGAGGCGGTGGTAGCGGGACGAGCGCGTTGGATAAGGACGGCTGGGCGTCAAAGGCCGATAAGGAAGGCTTCCTGATCGTTGCACCAGAGGGGCTAGGCGCACTGCCCAAACTGCCAGCCAACTTTAAGACAAACCCTGCTCTGTGGAACTCCGGTCAATTCAACGCACGCTCGCCACGAACGGCGATTGATGACGTGGCATTCATCCGACAACTCTTGGACGAGTTGAAGAAAACGCTGCCTTACGACGAAAGCCGAGTTTTTTCCACCGGCCACAGCAATGGAGGCGGTATGACGTTTCGTTTGGCAGCGGAACTCTCTGATCGCTTCTGCGCAATCGGGATGGTTGCTGGACGAATGGTGGTCGATAAACCGAAGCCCACGAAGCCGCTGCCGACGCTGTACATCATCGGGACCACAGACCCGTTGATGCCACTCGACGGGGGTGAAGTTAAGTCGCCTTGGGGAAATTGGACGAATCGGCCCGTCGTTGAACAACTATCCAGGTGGGCCGAAGCCATCGGATGTGAGAAAGAGCCGATGGTTCTTTCCGAGAAGGAGGACTTGCGCAAGGTCGAGTACCGATCCAAAAGCAATGGGCCGAAGCTCACGGTACTTTACCTCGAAGGCCACGGCCACCACTGGCCGGGAGCCAAGCAAACACTTCCCGAAAGCATGATCGGCCCGATCAAGAGCAAGCTCAATGCGACGGATGTGATTTGGGAGTTCTTCAAAACCGTATCCGCCTCGAAAAACTAGCTTCGAGGAAAGTTGTCGGCATTAACGTCATCAGTGTCAGGTGCGATATGGCTCGTCTGCGATACAAAGCCACGTTCTTCATCCTGAGTGCCGTGGGCCTACTGGCTCTGGTCGCATGGGCCGACTCTCCCAAGACAACCCTGCCATCGCCTCCGCAGTCAGGTCGATTTACTCTCGTCATCAAGTCGGGCGACTTTGACCGGGTGGCCCACGTCCACATTCCCAAAGGATTCAAGCCCGATTCCAAGCCGCCGTTGGTACTAGTGCTTCATGGGGCGGGCGGCAGCGGCCCTTATGTTCTCGACAAGGATGGTTGGGCCGCTAAAGCCGATCAGGAACGGTTCGTTGCCGTTGCACCGGACGGGCTTCCAGCTTTCCCTCGACTTCCACCAGCCAGCGGAACCAATCCGGCCATATGGAACTCCGGGCAACTCAAGCCGAACTCACCACGGGCTGCGGTAGACGATGTGGCTTACTTCAAACAACTGCTCGATCAACTGAAAACGACTGTCACTTACGACGATCAACAAGTGTTCGTGGTCGGTCACTCCAACGGCGGCATGATGGCCTTTCGATTGGCAAGCGAACTTTCGGATAGGTTCACCGCAGTCGGTGCGGTCGCTGGCTTACTGACTTTGGAAAACCCGCAGCCCAAGAAGCCGTTACCGACGCTCTGTATGCTCGGTTCAAAAGACGCGCTGATGCCAATTGATGGGGGTGAGGTCAAATTGCCGTGGGGAACACGCCAATACAAGCCTGTTTCTGAATCTCTCAGCAAGTGGGCGAAGGCGATTGGTTGTGAAGAGGAGCCAAAGGTCATCTCGGAGAAGAATCAAGTAAGCAAGGTCGAATACCCTTCAAAAATGAACGGCCCATCACTGACGGTGCTTTATCTGGAAGGACACGGCCACCACTGGCCGGGCTTCAAGTCGTCGCTCCCGGATCAATATGTCGGACCATATTCGACAAAGTTGAATGCAACTGATGTGATGTGGGGTTTCTTCCAGAAGCACTCTCAAGCCGTCTCGCCGCAGAAACCGGAACTAAAGTCCGATAACGGTGATCGCCCCAGCTTGAACTGGACAACACCAGCGATCAAGGCTGAAGGGGTGCAGTACCAGACCTTCGACAGTGCCGCCGTCAAGTCGAAGGTGAGCTACCATGTCTATGCGCCGGAAGCCTACGAGAAGGAAAAGGATCGGCGTCTTCCGGTGCTGTACTGGCTGCACGGTACGGGCGGGGGATTGGCAGGCATCAAGCCACTCAGCGAGTTCTTTGACGAAGCTATTCGTAACGAAAAGATTCCACCGATGCTGGTGGTTTTCCCCAACGGCCTTGCCGACAGCATGTGGTGCGACTCGAAAGACCGCACTGTGCCAATGGAAACCGTACTCATCAAGGAACTGATTCCTCACATTGACAAGACTTTCCGAACCGTCGCAAATCGTGATGGACGCCTCCTCGAAGGCTTCAGCATGGGCGGCTATGGAGCGGGGCGGTTGGGGTTCATTCACTCGGATATGTTCGGCACGGTTTCGATCCTCGCCGGGGGACCAATGGACCTCGATTTCCAAGGTCCACGGGCCAAAGGCAACCCCGCCGAGCGGGAGCGGATTTTGAAAGACACGTTCGGAAACGATCTCGATTACTTCAAAGTGCAAAGTCCGCTTACGGTAGCCGAGAAAAATGCCGCCGCAGTGAGCGGCAAGTCATTGGTTCGTGTGGCCGTTGGAGAGCGTGACTTCACAGCAGACCTGAATCGGGCCTACTCCGAACATCTCAAGAAGCTGAAGGTCGATCACGAATTGACCGTCGTGCCGGGAGTAGCTCATGAAACGATGCCGCTCCTCAAGGGCTTGGGCGAGGCCAATTGGGATTTCTACCGTGCGGCGTTCGGAAAGAAATGACGAGTCAATGGGGGCAGCTTACTCCGAATGAATTTTCAGCGTCGATCCTGATTCCTGTACTCCAAGAGTTGCCCCCAAGCACCGGGACCAAGCGGAGTTTTCCTCGCCCGGAATCCCTCCCCCGCATAGCGTTCGAGGGTTTCCAGTGCATCATTCGTTTTGCAGTCGGCCAGTTTCTCGGCAACATGCGGCGGCAGCATCTTCACCCGTATCAGGGCTTCCACCGAGGAATCCGCATTGAAGATGCCCTTCTCAAAGTCCGGGTTGCGAGCCGAGAGAGCCAGCCGCAACGATTCCACGACTGCGGGTAGGTCGGCGTCGTCTTTCGGCATCGCCGCCGCCAGCGCCGCCAACCCTCGAACCATGATGTAGTGGTAAGCCGGACGTGCGTTGTGGGCGTCGGCCCAGCGACCACTGCGTGGTCCTTCGGTGAGTTGCCCTGGCAAAAGGCCGAGGCGAGTCTTCTTCTTGGCCGATTCGAGGTACTTCTTGTCGCCCGTGATGCGATAGACCTCAGCCAGCAGGAACACACTGAAGCTGTTGTAATTCCAATTTGTCACGACCGGACGTGCTGCCGCCCAATCTGCGGCTCGGATCGCTGCTTTCTTGTATTTGTCGTCCTTGGTCGTCTCGAACAATTGGACCAGAGCGACACCGGCCAACCCGTTGTCGAATTGAAGTCCACCGTCGCTGAAGTCCTCGACCGCCCAGCCATTCTTGACGACCTGATCGAGTTTGCCTTCCTTCTCGGCCTGCCGCATGAATCGCTCGGCGACCTCGAAGGGACGGCCTTTGCCATTCCGTACCGCAGGAAACGGGATCACGCCGGTTTCGGCTTGTTCCTGCGACCAAACCAGAAAGTCCCCGGCATCCTTGGCGATCTTGAGCAGTCGCTCGGCATTGGCTTCGTTTACGGACCTCGCCGCCAAGCATCCTTCGATGATCGTTGCCAACTCTCGTGGCAGGTGGTTTGTCTTGGCCGGATCAAGGCCGACGTTCCACCATTTCTGCTTCTCGATGAAGTCGATGTATGGGTCGAAGGCTGTGCGACATTCCTGCGGGGACAGAGGCTTGGCGTTCTTCTGAACTTCCCGAAACTGGTCGGCAATTTCTGGTGTTCCGGCATGGTCGCCAAGTGTCTCAATGGCCTTCTTTGCGAGTCGCTTAACCTCGGCCTCGTCTTCTGACTTCTGAGCGGCAGCGAGGTCTAAGGCAATTCCTCGGAGTTTCTCCTGAGTGGCCCGTTCCAACTTGGGAGTGTCCTGTGCCAATCCGAACTGACAAGCGAGGAGTACCGACAAGATCAAGGTCATAGTTCGCATTAGTAAAGCCTCCCGCCCAGGGGAACATCGGCGTCGGGACGAAGTAGCACGACGTTGCCGTTTTCGTCTGGCACGCCGAGTGTCAAGACTTCGGACTGGTGTTTGCCGATCTGCCGAGGCGGAAAGTTCACCACACAAAGCACCAGCCGTCCGACGACCTCATTGCCCTCGTAGTTCGGGGTGAGTTTCGCCAGGGACTTCTTGATACCGCGTTCCGTTCCAAGGTCGATCATCAGGATATGCGTCGAGTACCGACCTTCGGGAAACGGCTGCGCATCTATCACCCGGCCCACCCGAATGTCGAGCTTCTCGAAGTCTTCGAGATTTGCCGTATCACTCGTTTCGCTCATCCGGTCAATTCCTCGGCTTGTCGTCAGTCATGATGCGGCACTTTGATCTCGATCCCGTAGCGTGGGGCAACCGTAAGCAGCTTTTCGATGTCCGCTTTTGTTGGCAACGGGGCAGCAGTTGCACCGGGTTCGACCGGCTGGCCCACCTCGAAGAACATCTGCTCTAAGCCAGCGGGAGCGACGGAGATCAGCATCTTCGCCGCTCGGTCGCTCTCGTTCTTGAAGGAGTGCAAGCAGCCAACGGGCATGTTGGCGAACATTCCTGTCTTCGCTACAAGCTGCTGATCGTTGATCTGAAATGTAATCTCGCCTTCGAGGATGTAAAAGGATTCTTCTTCCCGGCTGTGAATGTGAGGCGGTGGCCCGCCGCCCGGAGGCACAATCGCTTCCCACATGGCGTACTTGCCGTTTGTGTCCTCGCCGGTAGCCAAGAAACAGTATACGTCTCCCACGACGCCGATGGTGCGGCCTTCGCCGGGATGTCTGATGGTTGGTTCGTGCGTGATGCTCATTGAAATCTTCTCCTGTGCGATCACTTTAACTTGTGCTTCTGAAAAAACTCCCACATCAGGTCATTCGCCGAGATGTTTTTCGCCGACTTCCCAATAAAACCAACTGGCGGCTGCTCGCCCGGCCAAGTGTGACCGCCTTCTTCGATGACGACCAGGACGACCTCGGAACCATCGTTGCCGTTGCCGTAGCACCTTCGAGTCACTTTGATTTCGTCGCCATCTTTGGAAATCGTGTCGCTCTTCGGCTTCTCCTCGCAGCCGTTCAACTTCACCCAGGTCTGGATCGAGTCCTCGACGCCTTTCAGTTTCATGAACGAAGGCGATTTGCCCTTCGTCATCTCGAAGGGAACGATGTTGTCTTTGGAACCGTGGAAGTGAATGACCGGCACGGGCCGTTGGGGTTTACTCTCTTCGATGGCGATGGTTCCGGCCACTGGAGCAATTGCGGCGATCCGGTCGGATAACTCGGCGGCAAGCCGATAGCACATCATGCCGCCGTTGCTCATGCCGCAGGCGTAGACCCGCTTCTTATCCACTTTGACCACGGTTCCGAGTTCGTCCAGCAACGTACCGATAAAGGCCACGTCGTCGGCCTTGCCCTCGGCCATCTTGCCGCTGAAACCGCCAGCGTTCCATGTGCGGAATGGTCCCACGCCCGAACCGCTCGGATAGACCACGACGAAGCCGGACTCGTCGGACTTCTTGTTGAGGCCGGAAAACCAAACCATCATCGAGCCATCCATCGCTGCTCCATGCAAGGCGAGAACAACTGGCGCAGGTTTCTTGAGATCGTAGTCCTTGGGAACATGAACCAGATAGGTACGTTCCTTCTCGCCCATCATCAAGGTGCGTGTGTGATCGCCGGGGCCGAGCGGATCGGTTTGCTTCGGCGTTTCTTGGGCGTCTGTCAGGCAAGCCATCAGCCCGACAACAAACAACGCAATTACCGATTTGTGCATCTTCATTCCCCTGGTCGCTGATTCTCAACCGCCGCCTCGTAGACCGTCACTGCCGCTTTCGCCATCAAGTGCATCGTGCGGCGGTCGGGCAAGAGCGGCAACTTCTTGAGGCCCATCTTCACGACGACCTCGGCGATGGCTTCTTCGATTTTCTCTTCCAGCTTCTCGACGGTCTTGTGGTCCATGCTTGCCTCACTTCATCGGATGCTTCTCGAAGAACTCCCACATCAGGTCGTTGGCCGAGATGTTCTTCGTGGATTTGCCCAATGCCTTGAGTCGTGGTTCTTGGCCCGGCCAAGTATGCCCGCCGCCCTCGATCACGACCAGCACGACCTCGGAGACATCCTTGCCGCCGCCATAGGTCTTCCTGGTGATCGTCGTGCCGTCTTTGGCTGTATCAGGTAACTTCGAGACAACCGGCTCTTTATCGCAACCGTTGGCCTTCACCCACGCCTGGATCGAATGATCGACGGAGTATCTGGGGTGTGGTATCGATATCGCGTGTGGCAAGCGGACAACGGCTCCGATTGCCGATATTCATTGGGGATTTTCTATCATTGACTACGGTGATGGAATCGAACGCGACTACGGCAGAGTGAAGACATTTTCTAATCGAATCAAAATTGGGATGGTTTTTACGGAAACCGGATACGGGGTCGAGTGCGAATCGGAACGACTGTGCGTTGAATGACGGAACCCGATTTTACGTACGTTAGATGGTCGAGAGCAACCTTCGATTCTGCTCGCAGGTTTCAATGGAACTTGCGGTGACCCATGCAGTACGGACCAAAGGATTGTTGAAACTTCGCCACTGCGATGGATTCATGAAACCAATACCCCGAGATATTGTCTGCCTGACATTGATTTGCTCAACAAGGTGAAATCGAGTTCGCTCACGACCCCGCCTGGATAATCCATGGAGCGCCACCGGAGAAAAGCTAGGTCTGATTTTCGGACTAAATGTCATTCTTCGTGTTCCGACCAATGCGATAACTCTTTTGCTGCACAGTGGGTTGCGTCACGACTGAGCCAAAGTGGCGTGTTGAATTGAAAATCCGATGACCTTATCAAGTCGATCGGGTTGAGACCTCGCGTACGGAATCGTAGAATCCCCGGTTCGTTTGGAAGCTGACCTGCGGTCCGTTCCGGCTGGCAGAACTTCCCCCTCATTGACTGGATTCACTGGAACGTCGCGAGCTACACGGAGTGTGTGATTGATGTCGAATTATCTTTTCACCAGCGAATCGGTCAGCATGGGCCATCCCGACAAGGTGGCAGATCAGATTTCTGATGGCGTGCTGGATGCATTGCTGGCCCAGGACCCACGTTCCCGCGTTGCCTGCGAAACCCTCTGCACCACGGACTTGGTCGTCCTTTCTGGCGAAATCACGACTCAGGGGAAACTCGATTACGTGCAAGTTGCACGCGATGTCGTGCAGGATATCGGCTACACGTTTGATAACGTCGGATTCCATTTCGAAACCTGCAAAGTCCTGGTGGCCATCCACAGCCAGAGCCCAGACATCGCCATGGGTGTTGACCGCGATGGGGCCGGGGATCAGGGTTTGATGTTCGGTTACGCCTGTAACCAGACACCTGAACTGATGCCACTGCCGATTGCACTGTCACACCGGATCATCAACCGTCTGACCGATGTGCGTCAGAAGAAGGAAGTTGACTGGCTGCGTCCCGATGCCAAGAGCCAGGTCACCGTGGAATACGATTCCAACAACAAGGCTGTTGGAATTTCTGCGGTGGTTGTTTCGACTCAGCATCACCAGGACGTTTCGCAAGAAGAAATCAAGCGGTACGTTGAAGCCGAAGTGGTCCGCAAGTCGGTTCCGGCCGAGTTGCTCACGTCGAAAACGAAGTACCACATCAATCCAACTGGTAACTTCGTGGTGGGTGGTCCGCACGGCGATACGGGTTTGACCGGTCGCAAGATCATCGTCGACACCTATGGCGGGTGGGGACGTCACGGTGGCGGTGCATTCAGCGGAAAAGATCCAACCAAGGTCGACCGTTCAGCCGCTTATATGGCTCGTCACGTCGCCAAGAACATCGTCGCTGCCGGCCTTGCTGCTGAGTGCGAAGTCCAATTGGCGTATGCAATTGGGGTCGCCGACCCGGTTAGCGTGCGAGTCTCCACCAATGGAACCAGCGTGATCTCTGAAGAGAAGATCGTTGGCCTGGTGCGAGACCACTTCCGATTGACACCACTGGGGATTATCGAGTACCTCAACCTGCGTCGTCCGATTTACCGCAAGACGGCCAGCGGTGGCCACTTCGGTCGGACCGACGCTGATTTCACATGGGAAGCGACCAACAAGGCCGCCGACCTGAAGAAGGCTGCGGGCCTGTAATTTAAAATCGTTGCGTTGCGGGTTCATCTGAACCCGCACCGTCAACCGATTTGATAGACATGGCAAACAGTCGGATACGTGTCGGATGGAAGGGAGTCCATGCCGCAGCAGAGCGACCTTATCGAATGGAGTTCGGCAACCGCCGCACGTCGTCGCTCCATGGCCGTCTGGATCTGGTCATGTCTGCTGATTGCGGATGCTGTCATGCTGACACAGCGCACGTCAGATGACGTTTTCAGCTTCTCTCCCTTCATTACCGTCCTCTCCACTGCAGTCATTGCACTTGCCTCGTGGATTGCCTGTAATCTCTTCAGCGGCGCCGTTATGCCTTCTTCAGTGAAGGGTTATCGCACCTGGATTCGACTTGTTCCGAAACTCATCGCGGTGTTTGTCACCGAGATGTGGGTCGCAGGAGTGTCGACTGGCAGTGGAACACTGGTTTTCAGTGGTCTGGCCGCAATCATGCTCGTGCATGGACTGGCAGTCTTCCTGAATGACCCGGCCTTACCTGAGCAACCATCATTGATCAGCGAGGTTGAGTCGCGCGACAATCCCCCGCTTTCTGATCGCCAACCAGAGTGTCCGAGGGACGTGAATCCGGTTCCAGCCGTTTCCCACGAAATTTGTAACTTAGAAACTCTGCGTGAGCCCGATCCGTTGATTCGTGATGAAGTGACGATTCCGAATGAGTCGATTGACGCGGCATTGATTTCAGCGAATGAACTTCACGTTACCGAAGATGACGAGTTCGAACCGGACCCGGAAGACGTGGAACGATGTGATGACGATAGTCAGACACTCTGGTTGTCGCGGCGACTGACCGACGACGGGGAACTGATCGAAGGTTGGGTCCGCATCCAGTTCGTCGAAGGACAGCGTGAGACTCTGGTCCACGTCGCGTTTTGTCCACCACTCGCCGGGAATCCTGAACTGGAGACGGAAGATCTGGACGGGGTTGGCCTGGAAATCCGTGTGGCGGCGGTCTTCCCGTTCGGCGCCCGTATCTCTGTCCGCCGCAGCGGAAGACTCGATGAACGTCATCTGGACCGGGTAGGCTTTAGTGCACACTCCCAACCCAATCGCCGCGCGGCGTAGGTTCTCGGACGAGCTGACCGCTTAAAGCTCAGGGCTGGTCGCTTTGATCGCGCGAATCGATATCGCATCGTCGGACAGTCGTACCCTGACCGCTGCCCCTTGCTTGAGGTCCGTCAATTTTGCGGGATTTCCATCGAGAGTGATCATCGTAACAGCCGTGGTCTTCAACGATTGTCGCACCGGTTGCCCTTCCTCATTTTCTTCGCGTCCGATTGTCAATGTGCCATCGGCACTAATCTCGATCAGTTCTCCATCGATCAGGGAATTTTCAGTCGCTTCGGCTTCGATGGCGTTGATCAGTTTGCCATCGCGGCCGAATTCCAGCGGGACTTGCATTCCTGGCTTGAGGTCGCCGCGAGTCGCAGGCAGACCACCGATTCTCAGGATGGCGTCGGCAGCCAGTTCGACTTCCATGGGTTTGCCAGCCTCTTCTTCATCGTCACCTTCGACAACAACCAGCTTGCCGTTTTGACCGATTGACTTGATGGCCGCTTCACGGATCTGGCCCTGGACATGGATCTCAGTCACCGTGCGATGATCCTCGCCGAGTCGTAGTGAGACGAACTGTCCTTCTTTCACGTCAGAGAGTTCTGTGGCTTCAAAAGCAGTCCAGACCTTTGCCTCGCCTGCCACATCGAGGTTTAACAGCGTTCCGAACTCTTCGAGCGAGATTGTGACGGTTGACGGTACGCCGCGATTCACTGCGACCACCTGTCCTCTCAGCCCTCTTTCGAATCGTGTCGGTTCGTCCTTCAGCATTCCGAGTGCAATACCGCCCGCCGTCAGAAACGTGACGACCCACGCTGTCGCATACTTCAATTTTTCGAAACCCATCATGTTCAGAACTCCTTGTGCGAGTGACGCAGCAGACGGGGAAATCCCGGCTGCCATTGAGCCTGTCGCGAATGAACTTGCGGCATGAGAAGTCACAGTGGTCAGTGGTGTCAGACCGGCTTGAGTGATCCCGGGGACCAGCCACGCGGCAATTGCCGTTGCAGTCAGCGTGACCCCTCGACGTGTCAGCCGGGAACGAAGTTGCTCCCGCCCGCGTTCGAGGCGATCTTTCACTGCGGCAACGGTGATTCCGAGTCGCTCGGCCACTTCGTCACGAGACAATCCTTCGACCTGGCTGAGCAGGATGACCTCACGAAAACGTGCGGGTAACCCTGCCAGTTCGGTGTCGAGGATTTCCCCCAGTTCGCGAATTGCAACCTGTTGTTCCGGGTTGGTAACGGGGGGCTCAGTTGCCGAAGACTGCGCTCGTGCCGCCTGATCTTGGACCGCTTGGCGCCGGACCGTCAGCGATTTCAGCTTCAGAGACGTTCGCCGAGCGGTTTGGTGCAACCACCCCGCGATGGATTCCTGCCATTCCAGGGACTTGGCCTTACGCGCCAGAACAAGAAACGTCGCCTGGAAAGCATCTTCGGCGTCGCTGGTGTGACGCAGAATCCGCTGACAGACACGAAACACCAGCCCGGTGTGCCGCCGGACGAGTTCTGAAAAAGCACTTTTGTCTCCTGCAAGAAAGCGAGACAAAAGTTCTCGATCAGTCGTCGTTTCCTGGGGGGAATCGGGAAACGACACTTCGTTCGGCGATGCCGTAGCACTGACCATCATTCGACCTCCAACTGCGTACTGGCAACAGACACCAGTATAATGCCGCACGGTTTCAGAGCGGCGGTAAGAATCCCCGATTTTTGCATTGTTGTCGGGACATCGAGAGAAGTGCCAAATCATCGGCCGATTTGTTTGCCAGGCAACTTGTTGCCTGACGATAGAACGATGTATCGGAACTTCGTTATGATAGCGGGCGAGAAATGTTCCTCTTGAGGTTCCCGACCAATGCGATTGTCTGGATATCCCCGCTGCAATTACCTTCGAGTTGCTTTCCTGTTGATCGGGATGGCGACCATTTTTGATTCTCACGTTGTCTGTGCCGCGGAACCAGATGCTGCGGCACTGGAGTTCTTCGAGAAAAAGATCCGGCCGATATTTGTCGCACACTGTTCTGAATGTCACGGCAAGAAAAAGCACGGTGGATTACTGCTCGATTCACGAGAAGGTTGGATGACGGGCGGCGATTCCGGCACCACAATCATTCCGGGGGATCTTGAGAAAAGTATCCTGATTCGAGCCGTTCGCTGGACTGACAAAGATCTGCGAATGCCGCCAAAGCAAAAATTGTCGGATACCGAAATCGCAGATCTGGAGACCTGGGTCAAAGCAGGGGCGGCAGACCCACGCACAAGTCTCGAAAAGACGAACGGCTCGACTGCGAAGCCGAGATATGGCGTTTCGCTGGAGGAAGGGCGTAAGTTCTGGTCCTATCAACCCGTTCAGGAGCCCGCTGTTCCTCAGGTGAAGGGAACTGCATGGCCACGTAATACGGTCGACCACTTCATTCTTCAACGGATGGAATCGGCGGGCGTGGTGCCGGTCACAACTGCTGATCCCCGAACGTTGTTGCGACGCGTCACGTTTGATCTGACAGGACTGCCGCCGACGCCTGCAGAGATGGATGCCTTTCTGGCCGACAAGTCGCCGCAAGCGTTTGAACGGGTTGTTGACCGATTGCTTGAGTCTCCCCGGAATGGAGAACGCTGGGGGCGACACTGGCTGGATGTCGTCCGTTATGCGGACACATGCGGTAATGCGTCGGATTATCCTGTTCCACAGGCTCATCGTTACCGCGACTGGGTCATTCGCGCATTCAATCGGGATCTTTCCTATCAGCAGTTTCTGCGAGAGCAGATCGCTGGAGATCTGCTACCGAGTGACAACGATGCCCAGCGATATGATCGCATCACCGCAACCGGTTACCTGGCGATCGCTCGGCGATTTGGTGGAAGCCGCACGGGTGAACATCACCTGACACTGGAAGACACCATCGACAACATCGGAAGGGCGATCCTTGGATCCAGTCTGTCATGTGCACGGTGTCACGATCACAAATTCGATCCGATTACGATGAGTGACTACTATGGCATTTACGGTATTTTCGAAAGCACACGGTATCCCTTCCCCGGGGCTGAAGCTGATAAGAAACAGGCCGACTTTGTCTCTTTAATGTCCCCCGCAGAAATCGACGAACTGCTGGCACCCCATCGGGCAAAAATGGCGGCGCTCGATGCAGAAGTCAAGACGTTGGAAGCGGCCGAAGCAGAAACGAAGAAGACACCTGAAAGCCCGGAAAAGAAAGCCATCGTCGATGCTGCGACCAAAAGCCTGAACGAAGCGCGACAACGTCACAAAGCCGCGGCCAATGAAGCACCACTTGTCACAAATGCCTATGCCGTGGCCGAAGGAACCGCAGCCAATACCAAGATGCAACTGCGTGGCGATCCAAAGCGTCTGGGCAATGAAGTTCCCCGGCATTTTCCGGCAATCCTTGGCGGGCAGGAACTGCCCAAAGAGGCGAATGGCAGCGGCCGTTTACAACTGGCCGAATGGATCGTCGATCCACAAAATTCACTGACGGCTCGAGTCATGGTAAATCGTATCTGGCAGTACCATTTTGGCCGTGGGATTGTCGAGACCCCGAATGATTTCGGGTTGCGAGGTCAATTGCCGACGCACCCCGAACTGCTCGACTATCTGGCGAGTCAGTTTGCAAAACGGGGATGGTCCGTCAAGTCGATGCACCGGCTGATCCTGCTGTCGCAGACCTGGCAGCTTTCCAGTGCAACGCCAGCAGACCCTGCCGGTGTCAACGCGAAGAATCGGGACCTCGATCCGAATAACGATCTGTACTGGCACTTCAATCGATCTCGACTGGACGCCGAATCGATTCGAGATTCGCTGTTGTTCGTCGGCGGCGAACTCGACGAGACACCCGGCGGTGTGCATCCGTTCCCTCTGCAGCACACATGGGGATGGACTCAGCACAATCCTTTTGTTGCTAATTACGAGTCCCGCCGTCGCAGCATCTACCTGATGCAGCAGCGGCTGAAAAAGAATCCGTATCTGGCCTTGTTCGATGGAGCCGATCCCAGTTCCAGTACCGGAGTCCGCCTCCCCAGCACGACACCGTTACAAGCGTTGTTTGCGATGAATGATCCGCTGGCGCATGGACAGTCGTCAAAATTCGCTCAACGAATCCTGGCATCGAGTTCCGAAGATCAACTGCGGATCAATGCGGCCTATCAGTTGGCCTTCAGCCGTCCCGCTCTGCCCGAAGAACAACAGGAATGCCTGGAGTTTCTGACCAGATACCGAACGCGTCTAGTCGATCTGAAGAGCCCCGCAGATCAGACAGAGATCAAAGCCTGGTCCGCATTAGCCCGGTCACTGATGGGAGCCAACGAGTTCATCTACGTCGATTGAATATTATCTGCCCGATTCGCTTTCAAACTTCTCATCAACCCGCTCTGTGATGCATCACGAAAAGGTTTTCCGATGCCGAATGAATCCTGTCCTTGCTCACGACGATCGGTGATTTCGTCACTCGTCGGTGGTTCGCTGCTGTTACCGGGGATCATTTCCGAATTGCTGGCCGAATCTGTTGCCCCTGAGGTGAATCCTCTGGCACCACGAGCGCCGCATTTCCCCGCGCGTGCCAAGCGGGTGATCTTCATGAACATGAGTGGCGGGGTCTCGCACGTTGATTCGTTTGATTACAAGCCCAGGCTGTTTGCAGATCACAACCAGTCGTATCACGTCCCCGCCAAAATGCTGGAAGCGTTCGCGTTGAATAACCGGGTTGTCGAAAAGTATTTCAAGCGACCCGACTGGCAGTTCAAACAGCGGGGTGAATCGGGCCTCTGGATCAGTGACCTGTTCCCCCACATCGCCGAATGTGCCGATGATATCTGTCTGGTACGATCGATGCGCAATGACCACGCCGATCATTTCCAGGCAACACTGGGGATTCACACAGGTTCGGTGACATTTGCCCGCCCCAGTATCGGGTCCTGGGTCAGCCACGGATTGGGGACGATCAATCAGAATCTGCCATCGTTTATTGTCCTGGCACCACTGACGCCCTATGCCGGTGGTCAGGTCTGGGCGTCTGACTTCCTTCCAGGTTGCCATCAGGGGACGCCGGTCACTCCGGGCGCAGAACCAATCGCGAACATTCAGCGGCGCCAGTCCGATTCAACGCTGCAGGAACTGGAACTGGGGCTGACTCAGGCGTTCAATCGTCGACATCTCTCTGGACGAGCCGACGATTCGAATCTGGCGGCACGTATCAAGTCATTCGAGACAGCATTCGGAATGCAATCCGCCGCCCCGGAAGCGTTTGATCTTTCGCGCGAGACTGACGCCACACTGCAACTGTACGGACTTCCCCGAGGAAGTACAAAAGGCTTCGCGTGGCAGTGTCTGATGGCGCGCCGCCTGGCCGAACGAGGGGTTCGATTTATCGAACTGATCGATACCGGTGCTTCGAACAATTGGGACGCGCACGGCGACATGGCGACTCATGGACCACTGGCGAAAAACGTTGATCAGCCCGTCGCAGGCTTGCTGAAGGATCTCAAGTCACGTGGAATGCTGGATGACACGCTGGTCGTCTTCACGACCGAGTTTGGACGAACTCCGTTCAACACTGGTAAGGATGCGAAGGGACGCGAGCATCACGCAGAAGCCTTCACGTCCTGGATGGCAGGGGGAGGAGTCAAAGGTGGATTCAGCTATGGTGAAAGCGATGACCATGGCTGCGCAGTGGCATCAAATGAAGTCCACATTCACGACTTCCACGCCACGATCTTGCATCTGCTGGGATTGGACCACGAACGGCTCACCTATCGTCACGCCGGCCGCGATTTCCGCCTGACGGATATCGCAGGTGAAGTCGTGCATGAAATACTGGCATGAATGACAAAAGTCGCCATCATCGCTCCGAGAAGTCGGCTGGGAAAAGCGTAATTGCGGAACTCATCATTCCGGCGGAGTGGCACAGTGGCACCCAACGCGGGTAACGACTTTGCTTGAGTAGAAACAAGTCTTGATGC